>NZ_JCALDF010000001.1:0-480695 GCF_059812725.1 Mycobacterium sp. NGS41 | reverse complement strand
GTGTGCCAGTGCTGCACCGACTCCGGCTTCTGCGACAATTACGCGAGAACGCGCTTGAGTTGTCCGCGGTCTTGCCGTTCTTATCCGGTGTCTTGTCGTCTTTTTCGGAAGTGGGACGTCCTGGTGCGGGAGCGGGTTGCTGGTGCCCTGCAACACCGTGGCGGCCAACCGGATCGCCGGAGTGGCCGTGGCCCAGCTCGGCGGCACCGATAACGCCCCCACCGTGCCCGCATTCCCGACACCCGCCGATATCGCGGACCCCTCTGCCGCCAATACGCCCGTCTCGCCGCTGAGTGATGTTGCCTGGTCGTTTATGGTCCGTGCGGCTGCCACTAAGCCCAAGGCGGGGAGTTTCCGTGCCGATACATGAATTCCGCATAAAGCTGCGACGGATTTGGGCGCTCTGGCTTCGCCATGCGCGGACTTCCGAGGAAAGCGCCGGCTGCGAAGGCGGCCAGCACTGCGTTGGAGACGGAACCAGGCTGGTCGAAAGCCTGGCCTGGGGCGCCGCGGCATGCTAAAAGAAGAGGCATTCGCTACGGCGAAAATGCGTCTTCAAATATGCAGGACAGGCATCCATCGCTGCCTCAGACAGCAAGACGGGAGTGCGTCATCGACCTGGCTTCAGTGCAGCATTCCCATCCAGCTCCCCTCCCGGTGATGTTGAGTACCCGGCTGATCTCGGAGCTAGGCGATCCGCACAGCACCTTGCGGGCTACCACGCAGCGCAGCGGCCCGGCGGTGATAGTTCGCGCGGGCGGCGAGATCGATGCTGCCAATGAGCACACCTGGCTGCAGCTGGTCAGCGAAGCGTCGGCGGTCGCCACCCCACCGGGTCCATTTGTCGTCGACGTCAACGACGTTGCCTTCATGGGTTGCTGCGCGTTCGCGGTCTTGGCCGACGAGGCGGAGCGGTGTCACGGTCGCGGCGTTGCACTGCGCCTGGTGAGCGGAAACCCTGGCATTGCCCGGATCGTCGAAGCGTGTGGGCTAGATGGCGTGCTGCCGGTCCATCCGACTACCGACTCCGCCCTGGCGGAGGCGGTGGCCTAAGTTCGCCGCAGCACAGAAGACACGCGGTTTCCCCTGGAGAACTGGTGCCTCGAACAGCTCACATGCGTTGCTAATCTGGAAACGGCGCGAGCCAGATTGTCGCTGCGCCTGAAGTTCGGCCCGGCGAGGCTTCGCAGGAAGGATAAATGGCGGCCGAGAAAGACTGGGACAGAGCGGTCGGGAAGGCCGATGATGCACGACGCATCTTCGAGAGCATCCCGGCGATGGTGGTTGGCCTGGAGGGGCCAGACCATCGTTTCATCGCGGCCAATGCGGCTTACCGTGCGCTGAGCCCCGACCGCTACCCGGTGGGGCTGTCGGCGCGAGACGTCTATCCCGAGCTGGAGAGCCAGCAGATTTACGAGATGTTCGATCGGGTGTACCAAACCGGTGACCCGCAATCGGGAGCCGAGTGGCGGCTGCAGATTGATTTCGGTTCGGGCCTTGAGGAGCGGTTCTTCGACTTCACGGTCACCCCGAGGCGTCGCGCAGACGGATCCATCGAGGGCGTGCAGCTCCTCTTCGAGGACGTCACCGGCCGGGTGCAGGCCCGGATGGCCGCCGAAGCGCGGTTGGAGGAGTTGTCTGAGCGGTACCGCAACGTCCGCGATTCGGCCACCGTTATGCAGCAGGCGTTACTCGCCCCCTGTGTTCCCGTCGTCCCAGGAGCCGACATCACGGCCGAGTACCTGGTCGCCACGGAGGACACCGCAGCCGGCGGGGACTGGTTCGATGCGATGCCGCTCGGGAATCGGCTGGTGCTCATTGTCGGTGACGTCGTCGGTCATGGCGTCAAAGCCGCCGCCGTGATGTCGCAATTGCGCACCGCGGTGAGGATGCAGATCTCAGGCGGCCACAGCATCGCCGAAACTCTCGAGGCGGTGGACCGGTTCCATGAAGAGGTGCCCGGATCGAAGTCGGCCACCATCTGCATCGGCTCGCTCGACTTCGCCACGGGTGAATTCCAGTACTGCACCGCAGGACACCCACCGCCGCTGCTGGTAACCGCCGACGGGCACTCGCGGTACGTAGAACCATCGGGCGCGGGGCCGCTGGGAAGCGGCGCCGGATTTCCGCTGCGCACAGAGGTGCTCGACATCGGGGACTCGATCCTGCTGTACACCGACGGGCTGATCGAACGCCCGGGCCGGCCGGTGCAGGCGAGCACAGCGGAATTCGCCGAGCTGGCCGCGAACATCGTCAGTGGCGGCAAGGGCTTCGTCATCGAAACCCCGGGGCGGCCCATCGACCGACTCTGCTCTCAGACACTCGAATTTCTGCTCCGGTCGACCGGCTACAGCGACGACGTCACAATGCTTGCCGCGCAACGACGTACGCCCACCGCGCCGCTACACTTAACGCTCGATGCGACGGTCCACGCGGCGCGCACGGTCCGCGCCCGGCTTCGGGAATGGCTGGTCGACATCGGCGCCGGTTCCTCCGACATCTGCGATCTGGTACACGCGATTTCCGAGTTTGTCGAGAATGCGGTCGAACACGGTTACGCCACCGAGGTTTCCGACGGCATCGCCGTGGAGGCGACGCTGCACGGCGATGGCTACCTCCGCGCATCGGTGATCGACCGTGGCCAGTGGAAGGACTACCACGAGGGCGAGCAGGGCCGCGGGCGCGGACTCGCGATGGCCGAAGCACTGGTGTCGCACACTCACGTCGCGCACGACGAGAGCGGCACCACCGCCACGGTGACGCATTGCCTTTCGCGGCCGGCCAATTTCGTCACCGACTCGATGGTCAGCCGGGCAACCTACCGGCGGGCGATCGACAGCGAATTCGCCTCCCTTGTCCACGACACCGGGTGGATCGTCGTCAGCGGTGATGTCGACTCGATTACGGCGTCCACCCTAGATCGCCAGATAGCAGTCGAAAGCCGTTCCGGTATAGCGCCTTTGACGATTGACCTGAGCGCGGTCACCCACCTCGGATCGGCCGGTGTCAGCGCGCTGGCCGCCGCCCGTGACCGGGCGCGCCAACAGGGCGGCGACTGTGTGCTGGTCGCACCGCCGGGCAGCACCGCGCACCACGTGCTGACGCTGGTACAGCTACCGGTTGTCAGTGGCGAACCAGAGGCCGCTTTCGTCGCGGAGTAGTTCGGGTCAACGGGCTTGACCGTGCCGCACCTGATTGAACGGCACCCCACGGTCGGCGACGTATTCGCGGGGAAAGTTCAGCACCCGCTCCCCTATGACGTTGCGCGCCATCTCCGTGGTGCCGCCGCCGATGGCGACCGACTGCCGCGACAGGTACCGGAACCCGGTCTGCAAACCCTGACCCGCTTCCCCGACGACACCCGCTGCTCCAGCAATCGACAGCGCGGTGTCGATCTCCAGGCTCACGGTCTCGGCGTGGAAGAGTCTGATCAGCGTTCCGCCGGCCGGTGGCAAAATGCCGTCCCGGACACTGCGATAGACGTGGTCATTCAGCTGCTCGGCTACCGCACGGTGCACCAATGCCCGCCCGGCCCGCTCTTGCACCCGATCGCTGTCAGCCTGACCGGTCTTGCGGGCGAGGTCGGCGTAGTCGACCGGCATGGTGTGGCCGCCCTCGCTGCCACTGCCGCTCGAGAACTCCGAGCCCTGGCCGACCGCGCGGCGTTCGTGATACAGCTGCCGGGATGCCACCGCCCAGCCCTTGTCGACCTCGCCGACCACGGCGTCGTCGCCGACGTCCACGCCGTCGAGGAACTCCTCGCAGAACTCGGATCCCCCGTTGACCTGAGTGATGCGCCGCAACGTGATCCCCGGATGGTCGATGGGCACCAGGAACATGGTCAGGCCGTCGTGCTTGGGCACATCCCAGTTGGTGCGCGCCAGGCATAGTCCGTAGTCGGCGGCGAAAGCGCTGGTGCTCCACGTCTTTGCGCCATTGAGTACCCAGCGGTCGCCCTGTCGTTCGGCGCGGGTGATCACGCCGGCCAGATCCGATCCGCCACTTGGTTCAGACAACAGCTGCACCAATATCTCGTCGCCACGCAGCGCGGCGGCGATGTGCTGCTTCTGTTCCTCGCTGCCGAGGTCGAGCAATGTGGCGCAACAGATTGTGAATGTGGGGACGTTGAGAATCAACGGCATCTCGTAGCACAGCGATTCCTCGTCGAACGCCCGCTGGTATTCGTAGTCCAGGCCCAGACCGCCGTACTCGCGAGGAAAGCAGATACCCGCGAAACCGCCTTCGTAGAGCCGCTTTTGCAATTCCTTGGCCCGTTGCCAGCTCCGTTCATCGTCGCGGGGAGCGGCCGGCGGCGACTGCGGGTCGATGAGCGGCATGTTGTCGGCCAGCCATGCCCGGGCCCGGGCGGCGAACTCGGCGACGGATTCGGTTGTCTCAGTTTTCATCGGGCTGTTTTCGCGCTGGCATGCCGGGCGTACACCCAGCGGTTGTGTTCCTCCGGCGTGCCGAACATGGCGCGGTACAACGTAACTCGCCTCAGGTAGAGGTGCAGGTCGTGTTCCCAGGTGACCCCGATACCACCGTGCATCTGCACACAACCCTGGACGATCTGGCCGGCCATCTCCCCGACATACGACTTGGCGATGCTGGCCGACAGGCCCGCTTCCGGTGAGCCGGCGGCGACGTCGGCGACCGCCGCAGACGTGGTCGCCCGGCAGGCCTCCAACCACATCTTCATATCGGCGAACGCGTGTTTGAGCGCCTGATACGACGCCAGCGGACGACCGAACGTGTACCGGTCCAGCGCCCATTGGACGGTGAAGTCGAACACCGTTTGCAGGATGCCAACTACCTCGGCACATTGCAGCAGCTGGGCGATCTGACTCTGCCGGTCGATCAGCGCGGCGGTCTCGGCGGTGCTGCCGACGGCCGCGGACGGCTCCACCAGCGCACCGTCGAAGTCCACTCGCGCGTATTGCTTGACCAAATCAATTGACTGCTGGGGCGTAATCCGCACGCCGGGCGCGTCCGTCGGGACCAGGAACTGGCGTACCTCGTCGGCACTTCCGCCGCAACGGGCCACCACCAGCAGCACATCACTCTGGGCGGCGGCCTCGACGCGATCCTTGGTGCCGTCGATGCGGTAGCCACCCTCGGTCGGCGTAGCCGTCACCGAAGGATCCTGCGGCGCCCAGCCCCGTCCCGGTTCGGAAACCGCCCACGCTGCCACCGTCTCACCGGACATCAGCGATTCGATGGTGGAGGCGTGGGCCTGCCACTCGGCGCAGTGGACCAGTCCGGTGAGCACGGTGCTTACCGGATATAGGGGTCCGGGCGCCACCGTCTTACCGAGCTGTTCGGCGACCATCGCCAGATCGGCGATTCCGTTGCCCGAGACGCTGCCACCGCCAAGCTCTTCCGGAACCAGCAGAGCCGCCCACCCCAGCTCGGCGGCCCGTCGCCACCATGCCGGGTCGAAGGACACACCCGCGGCATGCAGCTCCCGAACGTAGCGCAGCGGTGCTTCCTTTTGCAGGAATGCTTGGGTGGTCGAGGTGAAGAGTGCCTTTTCGGGAGAGTCGACTGCGGTCATGATGCCGACACGTGGTGGGGAAAGTATGGGTGGATGATCATCCGCCTGATCGGTCCTAGTGGGAATTCGCGGGCGACTCCGATGGTAGCAATGGGCAATACAGTAAGAGATACCGGAGTTCACTCGACAAGGATCTCGCCCCCGCCAAGTCGCATCTCAGCGGCGATATTCCCGTCGTAGCAACTGGCTGGTCACCAAGTTCAGCCGGGT
The DNA here is from genome assembly GCF_059812725.1 of Mycobacterium sp. NGS41. Lineage (NCBI taxonomy): Bacteria > Bacillati > Actinomycetota > Actinomycetes > Mycobacteriales > Mycobacteriaceae > Mycobacterium > Mycobacterium sp. NGS41. The sequence continues at coordinate 474,931 of NZ_JCALDF010000001.1, read as the reverse complement.
TGAGCCGTGCTGTTACATAGCGAACGCCCGACGCAGGCTCTGCGCGTGCAGAGCCCGGTTTTCTTGGGAGACAACCCAACCCGGGACCACTGAATCGAAGCCGTTGAATGTCGCTGCGACAACGTGTAACTCGGTATGGACGTAGGCATGCAGCAACCGATTCGCATAGTCGATGGCCTCGTCTCGGCACGGATCGATCTCCGAGCAGCTGACCAAAGTGGGCGGCAGCCCCTCGAAGTTCGCCCGGTGTGCGGGCACATGATGACCGCTCGCCGTGGCGTGCCCCAGGTAGTGCCCCCAAGCCCGACTCACCGCCGGGCCGTTGAGACCCGGGGTGCGCTGGAATTCGCGCCGCGACGGCGTCGCATCCGAGTCGAGCATCGGCTGGTGCAGGATCTGCATCAGAATCGACGGGCCCTCGTTGTCGAACATCCGTTGGGCCAGACACGCGACCAGCGCCGCACCCGCATCGCGACCCATCAACGCGACCCGGCCGGCATCTACGTTCCATTCCGCGCTGTTCTCAACGACGTGGCGCAGGGCGCGTTCGATGTCGTCCAGGGCGGCGGGACACGGATCTTCGGGAGCGAGGCGGTAGTCAACCGACACGATCAGACATCCCGCAGCACGGGCCAACTCGACGCACTCCGCATGATCGGTATCCAGGTTCCCGGTCACGAACCCGCCCCCATGGGCGTACAGCACCAGCGGGGCCGCTGACCCAGCCAGGCCCCGATAGATCCGAAGGTTCAGCTGTCCTCCATCCGGGCCTGCGATTGAGCGTGACTCGACGTCGACGCCGGCGGTGTCCACCGCCGCGGCCCGTTCGGCGGCCGCCCGGTTGGCGTTCTCGCGCTCGGCCGGCAGCGTCTCGACGCGGAATTCGGCCACGCCCAGCCCGGCCGCAGCGTCGCGCAGCGCCGGGTCGATACGGCTAAGGCCTTGTGGCCGCGTGAGATTCGTTTGCGTCATGCTCTCTTATCTTCCGGCTCATGGACAAAGCTTTCTTCAAGGTAGACCTGTGACTCTATGTGGTGGTAGATGCAGTACTTCCCACCACGTGCCGCGAGCAGCCCGGATACCCAGGCGCGACGGCGCCGACGTCCGCGTGAAGCGGCTTGGCCATCTTCGTCCCACTGCCACCGGACTAGATACTGTGTCCGTTACGGTAACCGCAACAAGCCGTTGGGCCTTCGTTGCTATCTATATTATGATAGCGATATTCCACGGTTGCTCAGGAGGGAGCGCTGAATGACGCTCAGCACCGAACACGCCGACTCTGGGGGCCAGCCCGTCACCCTCGATCTCACCGGTGAAACCAGTCCGTATCCGTTCTTCGAGTACATGAGGCGTACCGACCCGGTCTGGCACGGCACCCTTTCGGACCCGTCTCAGCTGCCCGAAGAGCTGCGACCGAACGACGAATGGGTCTTGTTCGGGTACGACGAGGTGTTCCAGGCTTTCCGCGACGACCGGGTGTTCACGTCGGCTGCCTACGACAAAACCATCGGCTTGGTGATGGGCCACACCATCCTGGCGATGGGCGGCAAAGAACACCACGACCATCGCAACTTGGTGGCCAAAGCCTTCCGTGCCACCGCGCTGGAACGCTGGGAACCTTCGGTCATCGGGCCCGTCTGCGATCAACTCGTCGACGAAATCAAGAACGACGGTCACGCCGACCTGGTCAAGGCAGTGACATTCGAGTTCCCGACCCGGATCATCTCCACGCTGCTTGGACTGCCCCCGGAGGATCTCGACTTGTTCCGGCGACTGTCCCTCGACCTCATCTCGATCCCGACCGACATCATGGCGGGGTTGACCGCGGCGGCAGAGTTGCACGGCTACTTCCTCAACCAGGTCGAACAGCGGCGCCGCAAACCCACCGACGACATCATCGGCGACCTGGTCTCCGCCGAGATCGATGGCGAGCGGCTCAGCGACGAGGCCATCATCGCGTTCTTGCGCCTGCTGCTGCCCGCCGGGCTGGAGACGACCTATCGTTCGTCGGGCAATCTGCTCTACCTGCTGCTGACCCACCCGGAGCAACTCGCGATGGTCCACCAGGACCGTTCGCTGTTGCCGATGGCGATCGAAGAGGGCCTGCGGTTCGAAACCCCGCTGACCATGGTCACGCGGACTACCACCGAAGAAGTCGAAATAGGCGGCAAGACAATCCCTCCCGACGCACAGATCGACATGTGTATGGGTTCGGCCAACCGCGACGAGAGTCGCTGGACCGACCCCAAAACGTTCGACATCCGACGGCCGCGCCAGGCCCACATCGCCTTCGCCGGCGGCATCCACATGTGCCTCGGCATGCATCTGGCCCGGATGGAAACACGAGTGATGCTGAACAGCCTGTTCGACCGCGTCAGCAATTTGGCGTTCGTCGCCGACGACGGCACCGGTGAGGAATCCAGAATCGTCGGCCTCACCTTCCGCTCACCCAACAAACTCCCCGTCACCTTCAGCCCGGCCGCATGAGAAGCCGCGCTGCGATCCTGCACGACGTCGGCGGGCCGTGGTCGGTCGAGGAATTCGAACTCGACGCGCCACGCGCGGGCGAGGCTCTGGTCCAAGTGGCAGCCGCCGGGCTGTGCCACTCCGACGACCACATCCTCAAGGGCGACATGTCGGCGCCCAACGAGGTGTTGCAGTCCCTCGGGCTACCCACCATGTTCCCGATGGTCGGCGGACACGAGGGGTCGGGGATCATTCGTGAAGTCGGCGACGGTGTCACCGATTTCGCCGTCGGTGACCACGTGGTGATGACGTTTGTCGCCGTGTGCGGCCAGTGCCGATGGTGCGCCACCGGTATGGAGTACCTCTGCGACAAGGGCATCGGTACCTTGACCCCGGGAATGCCGACCGACGGAACATTCCGTCATCACACCGTCGACGGTCGGCCGCTGGGCCATCTGGCCAAGGTCGGGGCATTCGCCGAACACACTGTGGTATCGGTGGATTCGCTCATCAAGATCGAGCCCCAACTGCCGCTGGTGCCGAGCGCGCTACTGTCCTGCGCCATTCCGACCGGTTATGGTTCGGCCGCGAATCGGGCCGGTGTGCGCGGCGGAGACGTCGTCGTGGTCATAGGTGCCGGCGGCATCGGCACCGGCGCAATCCAGGGCGCCCGGATCAACGGCGCCGCACAGATCGTCGCCGTCGACCCGGTGGACTTCAAACAAAAGTCGGCCCGGCTCTTCGGCGCAACGCACAGTGTCGCATCGGTGGCCGAAGCGCTGGACCTGGTTCGCGACCTCACCTATGGCGTCATGGCCGACGCCGTGGTGGTCTCCCCTTCGCTGATCACTGCCGACGATGTCCACGACGCGTTGCAACTCACCCGCAAGGGCGGCACCTGTGTGCTGACCGGCATGACGTCGCAGCTGACCCGATCGGTCAATGTCGACCTGCAGGACTTCATCCTGATGAACAAGACGTTGGCGGGCACCATCTTTGGCTCGTGCAACGCCAAGGCCGACATCTCCCGGCTGGTCAGGCTCTACCAGGCCGGACAACTACATCTCGAAGAGATGATCACCAGGCGTTATCGCCTCGACGAAATCAACGACGCCTACGCCGACCTACTCAACGGCGAAATCATCAGAGGTGTAATCGATTACGGAATCGCCTGAAACTAGGTCGTGATCCTCGCCAGCGTGCTCTCCCACAACTCGCGGGCAAGCCGAGCGTTCTTGGCCAAGCGGTTGGATCTCGCGATCTTGTGTCGCGAATAGTATTCGCCGGACGTCCAATCCACGCCGGACTTGCTTGATGCCAGCCAGACCAGCTGCTCGGCACCCTCCTGCGAGCTTGCCGTAAATCGTCCTATCGGTGTGTATTTATTCATGAGCTCCAAAGACCGCCATCCCGACGCGGGCCCGAAGTTGGAATCGACATAGCCGGGGTGCACCGTCGCGACCGAGAGGCCGTCCCCGTGGAATCGCCGATGTAATTCTTTGGTGAACAAGACGATAGCCAGCTTGGACAGAGCGTAGGCGGTGGCGGGACTGCGGCTGACGGTGTTCTGCAGATCGTTGACGCCGGCCCGGAAGATCAGCAGGTGCGACGAGCTGGTCGTGTTGACGATGGTGGCGCGAGACTCCACCAGCAGATCAATCAACTGGGTAGTGAGCAGAAACGGCGCCAGATAGTTGACCTGATACGTGTGTTCGTAGCCGTCGGGTGTCAGGTGAATCTTGGTGCTCATGCCGCCGGCGTTGTTGAGCAGTACGTCGATGTGCGGATACTGCGAACTGAGTTTCTGCGCCAATGCCCGCACCTGCGACAGGTCCGCGAAATCGACAACGAAATGGTCGGCGTCGAGTTCCGCGGCCACCGCCGCCGTCTTATTGGCCGACCGGCCGATCACGACAACGTCGTGGCCGCGCTGGTGCAACCGCCGCGCCGCCGCGGCGCCGATGCCGTCACTGGCGCCGGTAATGACAATCGTCTTACGCGTCATATCGATGATGTCCTCCACGGGGAGTGTATCGACCCCGTCCAGATCGGTTGCCCGACTGGTGACTGGGCCACGCAGCACCCATGGCTCAGATGAATGAGTAGCGCACCGGCAGGTGTTTGAGGCCGCCCACGAATGTCGTGGCAGTGAATTGCGGGTCACCCGTCAGCTCGATGGATTTCAGCCGGGGCAGCAGTTCGGAGAAGAAGCTGTTCACCTCCATGCGGGCCAGCGCGGCACCCATGCAGAAATGCACGCCATAGCCGAACGCCAGATGTTTGTTGGGATCGCGCCCGACATCGAAGCGAAACGGGTCGTCGAAGACGTCCTCGTCGCGGTTGGCGGAAACATACGACAGCAGAACGGATTCGCCTGCGGCGATGGGCGTTCCGCGCACGACGGTGTCTTCGGCAGCGGTGCGCATGAACTGTTTGACGGGGGTGACCCAGCGGATCATCTCTTCGGTGGCCCGCGGCATCAGGCCCAGATCGTCGCGCAGCCGGGTCATTTGGTCCGGATTCTCGATGAGCGCGTGCAGCCCGCCGGAGATGGTGGCGCTGGTGGTGTCGTGACCTGCCGTGGCCACGATCAGGTAGTAGGACACGGTGTCGATGTCGGACAGCGGCTCGCCGTCGACGCGTGCGTTGGCGATCGCCGAGGCGAGATCCTCGGTCGGATGTTCGCGACGTGACGCGGTCACCGCGTTGAAATACTGAAACATGTCGAGCAGCGCCGGCAGCTGTTCTTCGGTGGTGGCGCCGCGCTTGAATTCGGTGTCGTCGCTGCCGAACAACTCCTGGGTCAGCTTGAGCATGCGCGGAAAGTCGTCTTCCGGCAGGCCCAGCAGCGACAGGATCACATACAGCGGGTAATTCACCGCGACCTGCTGGGCGAAGTCGCACTCGGGCCCGGCGGCCATCATCTTGTCGACATAGATCTTGGCCAGCTCGTCGACACGAACCTTCAACGCCCGCATCGCCTTAGGGCGAAACCAGTCGGCGCCAATGGCGCGCACCACCCGGTGCTGCGGGTCGTCGAGGTGGATCAGCGTGCGTACTCCGATGGCGGCCGCCTGATCGTCACCCTCGGCGGTGGTCAGGACCGGGCGCGGCCAGTTGGTGAACAGCATGTTGTTGCGTTCGATGTCCATGATGTCTGCGTGTTTGGTGATCGCCCAGAACGGACGGTAATTCGGCACTTCGACCCACGACACCGGAGCGCTGGCTCGCAGGTGAGTCAGCGCGGCATGCAGCCGCGGCTCGTCGGTGTACGTCAACGGATCTGCCAATAGCCGGGCGGCTTCGTCCACCGTCGGTGCACTCATTGACGAAACTCCTTCAGTGCGGCGGTAATACAATCCTGAGAGGCAGCGTAAAAGATCGGTTGCACGCGGTCGACCAAGCCCACACAGCGATCGCGCAGTCCGGCGGCGACTTCCTCGACCGGGCCGACCACCGCGAAGGCCCGCAGCACCTCGTCGTCGACGAGCGAGGCCATGGTGTCCCACTCGCCTTCCTTGGAGAGCCGATTCAGGTCGGTATGCAGGTCGCCCCAACCGTGCAAGTCGAGGACCGTGCGATAGGCGGGGGTGGACCCGTAGAACGCGATCTGCTTGCGGGTGGCGGCAATTGCGGTGGCCAGATCGTCGTCGTCGGCACCGGTTGCCACCATCACCTCGGCCGACACCTCGAAGTCGCCGCGACCGCGACCGGAGCGCTGCAGACCGCGTAGCAGCACCGGCATCGTCACCTCGGACAGGTAGCGCTTCGAGATCATCGGATGACCGAGGTGGCCGTCGGCGACCTCGCCGCACATTTCCGTCATCGCCTCGCCCACGGCCGCCAGGAAAATCTTCGGAGCGGGGTAAGGCTGGGGTTCCGGCGTGAACATCGGCGTCATGATCTTGTGGGTGTAGAACTCGCCTTCGAAACGAAGTTTGGTGCCGTCCTGCCACGCGGACCAGATCGCATGCAGCGCAGCGACGAACTCGCGCATCCGGCGTGCGGGGTGGCTCCAAGGCATGCTGAATCGTTTCTCGATGTGGGGCTGAATCTGCGTTCCCAAACCAAGGAGGAAAAGGCCCTGTGAGTACGCCTGCAGGTCCCAACCGATATTGGCGACGATCATCGGATTGCGCGCAAACGCCACCGCGATGTTGGTGCCGAGTTCCAGTCGCGAAGTGTGTTCGGCGGCCAGCAGCAACGGCAGGAACGGGTCGTGACTGGTTTCGGCGGTCCAGCCGCCGTCATAGCCTTGGTTCTCCAGGGCTTTGGCCGCTTCGGCCGCCGTGGCGACTGTGTTGGGAATGTTGCGGTCGATCTTGAGACCGGAGGCGGCGCTCATCTGCGGGCGCTCCTGCGCAGCACTGGGCACCCACGCACCATGGGGGAAAACTTACAGTAAGCGATTCGGTAGGGTCAACGTCCGCGCCGGTGGTCGCCAGCCTGTCGCAGACGCTACAGTAAGCAATTCAGTATGTATCGACAGCCGGTGCCGAGTGAGGACGGAAGCAATGGCCAAACCCCCGGATTGGGAGGAAACGCTCGCGGATCTCGCCCGCCGCCGTCAGCACGCGCAGGGCATGGGCGGCCCCGAGCGGCTCGACAAACACCGCGGCAAGGGCAAGCTGGACGCCCGCGCGCGCATCGAACGGCTCCTCGATCCGGGCACGTTCCGCGAACTCGGCACACTCGTCGGCGGCGAGATCGCGGCCGATGCGATCGTCACCGGATCCGGCCGCATCAACGGAGTCCCGGTGATGGTGGGCGCCGAAGATTTCACGACCCTTGCGGGCAGCATCGGGCCGGGGGGCAACTCCAAGCGCTACCGCCTCGCCGAGCTGGCGGTGCGCGACAGAATTCCACTGGTGATGCTGCTCGACGGCGCCGGTTTTCGTCCGACGGGCGGGCACTATGGGCGCAGCCCAACCGATCTGCTCGCGCAGACACAATGCTCGGGGCGGGTCCCGACCGTTGCCGCGGTGCTCGGACCCTCGGCCGGACATGGCGCACTCGTCGCCCCGGTGTGCGACTTTCGAATCATGAGCGCGAACGGCACCATCTTCACCGCCGGGCCCCCCGTCGTGAAAGAGTCCACCGGCGAGGAGATCTCGAAAGAGGATCTGGGCGGGCCGGACGTCGCGATACCCAGCGGGGTGATCCACAATTTCGCTGAGGACGACGAAGCCGTACTCGACGACATCCGGCGCTATTTGTCTTATTTCCCGCCGAGCGCCTGGTCGTACCCGCCGTCGCGGCCCGCTTCCGGGCCCGCGGATGCGACGATCGGTCCGCGGCCGACGCCGGAGTTGCTGGAGATCGTCTCGCGCGACAACCGGCGCGTCTACGACATGCGCAGGGTGCTCGACGTGGTCTTCGACGATCCTGACTGGTTTGAGGTGCAGTCACGGTTCGGCAAGGCGATCATCTGCGCTCTGGCGCATCTGGGTGGGCATCCCGTCGCGGTGGTGGCCAACCAGCCGCAGGTGCTGGCCGGGTCCATCGACGCCGCCGCCGCTGACAAGGCGGCGCACTTCATCACGGTTGCCGACTCGTTCCACCTTCCGATCGTCTTTCTTGCCGACAACCCTGGCATGCTGCCCGGCAGCCGCTCCGAACGCGAAGGCGTATTGCGCAGCGGTGGACGGATGTTCGCCGCCCAGACCGCGGCCACGACGATCAAGCTGCATGTGACGCTGCGCAAGGCGTATGGCTTTGGCTCCATGGTCATGTCGCTGCTCGGGTTCGACCAGCAGACAGCGACGTTCGCTTACCCGGGCGCCACCATGGGGGCGATGAGTGCAGCGGCGCTCAGTCGCGCGTCGCACGCCGGTGAGGATCTCTCCGCCAAGCTGCGCAACGCCGAGCTGCAAGCGTCGTATCGATCGGCCGAGCACATGGGATTCGATGAGCTCATCGATCCCCGCGAAACACGTGATGCCCTGCTGGCTGCGCTGCAACGAGGCCTGTCCAGCCGGCAGGCCGCCGCCGAGCCGGTGACCCGCACCGTCATCATGCCGTGACGGGTCCTGCACCCCCCCCGCTCGCGAGCGCGCGTGTTTGTACACGACACGCCGCGATGATGCGTCAGTTTGCGCACGCTCGCGACTATCTGGTTGCGCGATATGCCGCCACAACGGGCTCGAGCTCATCCGGTGTCGCACCGTGCATGATCAATGCGTCGGCGCCGTAGTCGAATTCTTTGCGGATCCGCTCCACGCATTGCCGGGCCGATCCCGTCGCCGACGGCTCGAGCCACTCGTCGGGAATCAACGTCGCGATGTGCTCGATCTGCTCGGCCGTCGCCTTGTGATCGATCCCGCCGGCGATTGACGTCACCACCTGATCTTCCCGAAACCGTTGCAGGACAGCGGGATCCCAGTTATTGGTCTGCACCATCAGATCGCCATACCCCTGCAGATAGGTGGCCAGCCGCGCGACGGTCTTCTTCAGCCGCAACTGTTCGGGAAGATGATCGCCGACGGTGGCGAAACACGACCACACCCGCACGCTGTCCGGATCGCGGCCGGCTTTCTCCGCTGCGGTCTTGACGGTCTCGACGCAGCGCCGCAACGTCTCTGGAGTGAAGTAGGTGTGCAGTATCACGTCGTCGAACACCCGGCCGCCGAGCGCCAGCGTGTTGGGCCCGAAAGCCACCAGCGCCAACCGAATGTCTTCGTTGAAATCCCGATCCAGAAACAGGACCGGATATTTGCCCATCGGGCCGTCGTGATTGAAGATCACCTCGCCGTGCCACAGCCGGCGCATCACCTGGGCCCAATCCTCCATTTGCGCGGTCGTTACAGCAGGTATGCCGAACGCGCCATAAATCGCAGCGATGCCGCGGCCGATGCCCAGTGTGAACCGGCCGCCGGAGAGCCGGTGCATGGTGGTTGCCCACGATCCGGTGATCAGCGGATGGCGGGTGTTGTGATTGGTTGCGGCAGTGGCGATCTGCATTCGGCTGGTCACCGCGCAGGCGGCGCCGACGAGCGAGGATGCTTCCTTGACATTCCACCGCTCGGAGATGAATGCGGTACCGAAGCCCAATTCCTCGCCACGACGGGCCTCGTCCATCAAGGTCGCGGGGCCCTCTCCCCCGGCGCCGGCCAGCAGGTAGTACCCCAACTCGTCGAGCGTCCGATCACTCAATTCCAAACTCCTTGCTTGTAGCCGCAATTCCAGACCTCGGTGATCTTGCCGTCCACGACGCGGAACACCTCGATGCTGGCGACGTTGGTCTTACTGCCATCGCTGGTGGTCATCGTCGAGTCGTAGACGATCGCGACATGCTCGCCGTCGTCACCATCAACGACGATGTTCAGGTCGAAGCGCAATGCGTCGAAGAGTTGCCACACGTCCGCTATCCGTTGGACCGCCTGAGCGTGGGTCAGCGTGTGCGCCTCACCGACCTCATGCCGGATGACGGTGTCGGCGAACAACTCCCCGGCTAAATCCAGATTGCGCTCGTTCCACACCACGAGGTTGTAAAGTTCGACGACTTCGCGCGCTGTCCAGGTCGCTGTCATCACATCTCCGCTTCGTCCGCTTCCCGGGCGACCCGCCGCAGGAACCGCTCGGTGACCTTCTGCACACGGCGAGAGAACACGTGGCCGACATGGCCGCCGTCATACCAGTACAGCTCGCCGCCGATGCGGTCGTGCAACGCAATTGCCGGTTCCCGCATTGCCATCCGGTCATGCCACGCCCCGACGATCAGCCGGCGATGCGGCGGCGGAGCAGGGTCCACCTTCAGTGGGTCGATCACTGAGGTCAGCTGCGAAACCACCGAAGACTCCAGCAGTTCCCGGTACCCATAGCGTGACGTTCCCCAACGATCCAAGTGACGCGCAATCATCGCGTTAAGTCCCAGGATCGGCGTGTACAGGGCTACAGCGTCGACCTCACGCTCCAGGTGTGAAACCAGCGCGGCCACCGGGGTGCCCATCGAAATACCGGCTACCACAACGGCACTGGCCTGCGGCTGTGCCCATTGCACGACGGCGCGAACCTCCGACACCGCTCGCATCATGCCGGCGACATTGCCCAGCGGGTCCATGTCCGGATATCGCGGCCACTGCCCGCGCCGACTCCCGTGCCCGGGCTGTACCGGCATCGCGACGTTGTATCCCAGGACGCGATGCACCCGCCCGATTCGACTCAGCAGCAGGTCTTCTGGGCCGCCCTGACCGGCGCCATGCACCCATACCAGCCACGGCCGCGGCCCGTCGAGGTGCCGGCACAAGTGCACCACCGCCCGCGCCGGTCCACCAAGGCGTTCGGCTGACAGCGTTTCCGGCAGTGCCGGGTCATGCTCGAACGTCATCCGTTCGTATGCCAGCCCGCCGACCCGCCGCCGTCGTACCGAACGCACCCGCAGCGGCGCCGGACTGCCATGCGCGCCGTCGATGCCCAGCCTCGCAAGTTCCTCGGCCGCCGCGGCGCACTCGCTCAGCGGCCGCAACGCTGCGGGACGCCCACCCAGCACCGAAAAGCCGGTCAGGACAAGCTCGTCCAGCATGACCTCGCCGAACTGCCGAACCCCGCGCGGCGACACCGGAGCCCAGCCGGTCGATTCGTTGAGGCCGGCCAGCGTGCGCGGCACCACTCGGCTCATCTCGCGGCTCAGATCGCGCGCGATGTCCGGAGCCCTTGTCACCCATGACATGTCACCCTCCTTCGAGACCCCTACGCGAGCTTGAAGCCGGTGTAGCCGCCGGCGGCGATTTCATCGCAGCGGCGCCGGTATTCCGGGATTCCACCGACATAACCCATGTACATCCGTTTCTTGCCGGGCACATTGCCACCGTTGTACCAAGAGTTGCAGGTCGGATGAACCAGCACCGTCTGCGCTACGAGCTCGGCGGCGTGGTCGATCCACTCCTGTTGAGCGGTTGCCAGCGCTTCAATAGTGCGGATTCCGTTGTCACGCAGATACACGATGCAGTCGGCGATCCACTCCACATGCTGCTCGAGTGCGGCGATGAAGTTGGTCGCGGCGCTGGGGCTGCCGGGGCCCTGGATCGTGAACAGGTTCGGAAAGCCGGCGACCGCCAACCCGAGATAGGACAGTGGTCCTTCGCCGGCCCAGAACTCGCTGAGCGACATAGCGTCACGGCCGCGGATATCGATGCGGCTCAACGCGCCCGTCATCGCATCGAACCCGGTGGCGTAGACGATGACGTCGAGATCGTAGAAGTCGCGCTCCGTGCGGATGCCTGCCGATGTCACCTCACGGATCGGCGCCTTACGCAGGTCGACGAGCGTGACGTTGTCGCGGTTGAAAGTGTCGTAGTAGCCCTGGTCGATGATGGGACGCTTGCACGCGAAGGGATGATCGGGCACCAAAGCCGCCGCCGTCTCGGGGTCTTTGACGATGCGGGCCACTGCCTCGCCATACAGCTTGGCGGCCATCCGATTGGCCTCTATGTCGAAGAAGACGTCACTCCAGTTCAGCGCACCGAGCACCCCGTTGTCCTCGATGGCACGCAACTGTTCATCGCGCGTCGTCGACTTCAGCGCCGGCCTGCCGAGCATCTCCAGCATTACCGAGAAGGCGCTCAACCGCGCAGCGCCGATCGGGTGTGCACGCTGAGCGGCTCGGATTTCGGAGTAACGGGCCTTCATCTCGTCCAGCTCGCCGGGCTCGAACGCCCGCACGCGCCAAGGCAGCGTGTATGCGGGCGAACGCTGGAACACATAGAGCTGCAACGCTTCCCGAGCCACGACGGGTATGAGCTGGACTCCGGTGGAGCCGGTTCCGATGACGCCGATCCGCTTTCCGGTGAGGTCTGAAATCCCGCCGCCCCGCTTCGGCCAGCGGCTGGTGAACAACGACGTTCCGGCGAAGGTGGCCATTCCGCGTATGTCGGGTTCCAGCGGCACGGACAGGATTCCCGACGCGGCGACCACGAACGACGCCGTCAATGTCAGACCCGATTCGGTGCGCACCAGCCACCGGACGGCATCCTCGTCGAAGCTCATGGCGACGACCTTGGCACCGAACTCGATGTCGCGGCGAAGGTCGAGCCGGTCGGCGACGAAGTTCAGGTAAGCCTCGATCTCGGGCTGGGCGGGCACCGTCTCCGTCCAAACCCACTCCTGCTGAATCTCTTCGGAAAAGCTGTAGGAGTACTCGATGCTTTCGATATCGCAGCGGGCGCCTGGGTAGCGGTTGAACAGCCAGGTACCGCCGACGTTTTCAGCCATCTCGAGCACTCGGGCCCGCAGTCCGAGCTGCCGCAACCGATGCAGCATGTACAGGCCGGAGAATCCGGCGCCTACTACCAGAACATCGAAGTCCGCTTCAGGAGCCACCGCTCACCTTCAGGATGGTGCGGGTCAGATGTACGCCCGGCATCTCACGTCCGTCGCCGAAGATGAGCAGCTCCTCGGCCGCCCGCACATCGTCCCCGGTCATAGAACTCCCTGCGGTAAGGTGGATGGCCAGCTGAAATCTATACTGTAACGGATTTAGTATCAGCCTAACGATGGAGGCGCCGGCGTGAAAGTCCCGTTCACCTGGAAGGTCACCGGGTGGTTCATGGTCGGATGGTCGCCGGAGTTTCCAGTCGGCGAGGTCCGCCCTCTGCGGTACTTCGGCGAAGACCTGGTCGCCTACCGCGACGAGTCCGGCGCACTGCACGTCCTGGAGGCGCACTGCAAGCACCTCGGTGCGCACATCGGCCACGGCGGCAAGGTCGTCGGCGACTGCGTCGAATGCCCGTTCCACGGTTGGCGCTGGGGCCCCGACGGCACTAACCGGTACATCCCTTACCAGCCGGACCGGCCCAACCGCGCCCTGACGCTGCGGGTATTCCCGGTCCGCGAGCAGTACGACTGCGTGTTCATCTGGCATCAGCCGGACGGCGCGGAGCCGCAGTGGGAGATGCCCGACATCTTTCACAAATTTCCGCAGTTCGAGACCGATCCGGCGGCCTACTACCGGGCTTATCCGGAGTTCTCCCGGCGAGCGGAGCGCGAACCGGTGCATCCACAGATCGTGGCGGAGAACGCGCCCGACAGCGCCCATTTCGAGTACGTGCATCACGCCACGGTGACGCCGAGGGTGCTGGACTGGAAGATCGTTGACCACGAATGGCAGTTCATCGCCGGTTGGCCGGACGCAGGTAGCGACAACCCCGACGATCTCGCGTTGCGGTTCCACAGCCACTTGTTCGGTCTCGGCGGAGCGATCAGCGTTTTCGAGGGCGCGCAGAATCATCGACTGATTTTCACTTGCACGCCGGTCGACGATGAGTGTTCGGACCTGTTCTACTCGATCTGGTGGCCACGAACCCCGGGCGACACCTCCGACGTGCCCAGCGGCAAGCTGCGCGAGCTCATCGAAAGGCAGTTTCTGTCCACCGTCTTCGACGACCTGGAAATCTGGCGCTACCAGAAGTATGTGGAACGCCCTCCGCTATCCAAGGTGGACGCGAAAGGGTATATGGCGCTGCGTAAATGGGCCACGCAGTTTTACGATGTCCCGCCCGAAGCAGTATTGGTCTCCGGGTCCGCATGAGGACATCACTCGCCGACCTGGCCGCGCCCGAACACACCGCGATCGTCACCCAGGAATGCCAGGGCGCTGTTATCGGACCGCATGCCGGGCTGGCACTGCTGGCCGAAGAGGCACGCCGCACAGCCCTGCCCAACATCGCGCGGCTGCTGCCGGTGGCGCGAGCAGCAGGGGTGCGGATTGTGCACTGCTTGGTGCAGCGACGACCCGATGGGCTCGGGTCCAACCACAATGCCAAGATCTTCGCCCTCGGACGCGGTGATGTCGACATCGCCCCCGGCACGCCCGGCGCGGCCCTGCTGCCCGAATTGGGTCCTGAGCCAACCGATCTGGTGCTGAGCAGATGGCACGGGGTCGGGCCGATGGGGGGTACCGACCTTGATGCGGTGCTGCGGAACCTCGGGGTGTCCACCGTTGTCGTGGTGGGTGTTTCGCTGAATATTGCGATCCCGAATTTCGTGATGGACGCGGTCAATGCGGCCTATCGCGTGATCGTGCCCCAAGACGCCGTTGCCGGCATACCGGCAGAGTACGGTGCTGCGGTGATCGCCAATACGCTGTCGCTGCTGGCCACCATCACCACTACCGACGATCTGCTTCAGGTATGGAAGGCGCCATGACCGACACAGCACGCGACATCCCCGGCGGGTTCCCACTAATCGAACCCATGGCGGCACCCCCCGAGCTGGGCCGGTTCGTTGCGGCCATGCGCCGGTTGCAGGATCTGACCGTCTCCACCAACCCGGACGGCTCGATCTGGGCTACCGCCGCCCGCCACATCGAAGACGCATGCGCGTTACTCGACGGCCACCAGGTTCCGGATATCCAGGTGCCCGCCGGCCGGGTCCTCGACATGCCCGGGCTGGGTCATCCCCTGCTGCCGCCGTGGACCGTCACCGATTCCGGGCCCGACGGCGTGACGATGCACGGACACTTCACCCGATCCCACGTGGGCGGCAACCACGCGGTACATGGCGGAATGATCCCCCTGTTCTACGACTGGCTCTTCGGCATGGTGGTTTCCAGTGCGGACATTCGGCCCACCCGCACGGCGTACCTGCATGTCGACTATCGCAGCATTACCCCGATCGACGAGCCGCTCACCGCGCGGGGCAACATCACCAAGATCGACGGCCGGAAGATCTTCATCGACGCGGCCATGACCGCGGCCGACGGCACGCTGCTCACCGAAGCCAATGGCCTGATGGTCCGCCTGCTACCCCACCAACCGTAATGTGGCCGGCAGACGCAGAATCGCACTGCGCGAGTCGTGCAGGTGCGATTCTGTGTCTGCTCGCCGGCAAGTAGGGCGACTCGAAAGGAAAACTGTGCCTGAGAACGAATTCACGGTCCCTGCTGTGGCTTCGGCTATTGCGGCCAAGATCGGCGACCGGGAACTGGTGATCCAGGGTGAACGACGCTTCAGTTATGCGCAGATCCTGGAGCGCTCTAACCGTCTCGCTGCGTACCTGCGTTCGCGTGGGCTTGGCTGCCACACCGAGCGGTCCGATCTTGCCGGCCACGAGGTGGGCCAGGACCTGCTCGGCCTTTATGCCTACAACGGAAACGAATTCGTGGAGGCGCTGCTCGGTGCCTTCGGCGCACGCGTTGCCCCGTTCAACGTCAACTTCCGCTACGTCAAGAACGAACTGCAATATCTGCTGGCGGATTCCGGCGCGACCGCACTGATTTACCACGCGGCGTTCGCGCCGCGAGTGGCCGAAGTACTGCCGGATCTTCCGCGACTGCGCGTGCTGATTCAGATCGCCGACGACTCGGGCAACGACTTGGTCTACGGCGCCGTCGATTACGAGACCGCGCTGGCTTCCCGCTCACCGGCACCGCCGCTAGCGCAGCACTCACCCGATGACTTGTATGTCCTCTACACCGGCGGCACGACGGGGATGCCCAAGGGCGTGCTGTGGCGCCAGCACGACATCTTCATGACGTCTTTCGGTGGCCGCAACCTCTATACGGGCGAGCCCGCGGGCTCTCTCGACGAGATTGTGGCGGCGGCAGCGTCGGGGCCCGGCACCAAGTTGATGGTGCTGCCGCCGCTGATCCACGGTGCGGCCCAGTGGGCGGTGATGACCGGACTGACGACAGGCCAGTCCATCGTATTTCCCTCGGTCGTCGATCATCTGGATGCCGACGAGGTGGTGCGCACCATCGAGCGTGAGCGGGTGATGGCGGTGACGGTGGTCGGAGATGCGATGGCGCGTCCCCTGGTCGCGGCAGTCGAGAAAGGTATCGCCGACCTGTCGTCGCTGGCGGTGGTTGCCAACGGTGGGGCCCCGCTGACCCCGTACGTCAAGCAACGCTTGATCGAAGTCCTACCGCACGCCGTCGTCGCCGATGGCGTGGGATCTTCGGAAACGGGGGCACAGATGCACCACCTGTCGACGTCAGGGGCAGTGTCGACCGGAACGTTCAACGCCGGCCCGGACACCTTCGTCGCCAGCGAGGATCTGACCTCGATCCTGCCGCCGGGTCACGACGGCAACGGCTGGCTGGCTCAACGCGGCTATGTCCCACTCGGGTACAAGGGCGACGCAGTCAAGACCGCCGCCACCTTCCCGGTCGTCGACGGCGTGCGGTACGCCATCCCCGGCGACCGGGCGCGTCACCTGGCGGACGGTCGCGTCGAGTTGCTGGGCCGCGACTCGGTGACCATCAACTCCGGCGGGGAGAAGATCTTCGCCGAAGAGGTCGAAAGCGCACTGGCGTCACATCCCGCCGTCGCCGATGTCGTGGTCGCCGGACGACCGAGCGAGCGTTGGGGGCAGGAAGTCGTCGCCGTCGTCGCGCTCGCCGACGGTGCAGACGCCGAGGCTGACGAGTTGGTCGCCCATGCGGCAAAGTCGTTGGCTCGCTATAAGCTTCCCAAAGCGGTGGTGTTCCGTACGGTCATCGAGCGCAGCCCGTCGGGTAAGGCCGACTACCGGTGGGCACGCGAACAGGCGGTGAATGGCTAGCAATTCTGCTGGGCTTGCCGCTTCCACTCGTCTCCATCGCGTTCCTCGAGTCGCAGCCCGACCGCATACCAGTTGCGCAGCACTCCTTGGTTTTTCGTGTACACCGCGGCCAGTCGTTCACACCAGATCAGAGTGCCAAGTTGCGGTCTGGGCTGTAGCGACGCCTGGGCTGCGAGCCTTGTCCAACGTCTATCATTGCCAATGTTGCCTACTGTAAGAATTACAGTACGATCTTACGCAACGACTGCCCTGGAGATTTGGTGACGACCCACGCTCATATCACCGCCGACACCGGCGACCAGCCCGTTAGCCTGCGTGATCCCTACCCGTTCTTTGCCCACAAACGCCGCAAGTCCGGTGTGTTCGAGGGCACCGTCATGGACTATTCCAAGACGCCGGAGAACTTTCGGCCCAGGTGCGAATTCTCGGCGATGTCGTTCGATGCGGTCAACACGGTGTTTCGCAACAACCGGGTGTTCACCTCCAAGCTCTACGACAAGACGATCGGGCTGTTCATGGGGCCGACCATTCTCGCGATGGACGGAAAGGAGCATCGCGAACATCGCAACCTGGTGTCCGCGGCGTTCAAGTCCAAGGCACTGGCGCTATGGGAACCCACGATTGTCCGCCCCACCTGCAATGCATTGATCGACGAATTCATCGAGTCGGGCCGGGCCGACCTGGTGCGGGATTTCACCTTCGAATTCCCCACCCGGATCATTGCCCAGCTGCTGGGTCTGCCGGCTGAAGACCTCCCGATGTTTCGCAAGCGCGCGGTAGAGGTGATCAGCTACCACGTCAACTACGAACGCGCCTTCGAGGCCTCGGCAGCGCTGAAGGACTACTTCCTCGAACAGATCGAGAAGCGCAAATCCAGGCCCACTGAGGACATCATCGGCGATCTGGTCGCCGCGGAGATCGACGGCGAAAAGCTCAGCGACGAAGCGATCTATTCCTTCCTGCGGTTGCTGCTGCCCGCAGGCCTGGAAACCACCTACCGGTCCTCGGGCAATCTGCTGTTTCTGCTTCTCACCCATCCCGACCAGTTCGCGGCGCTGCAGGCCGACCGCGGCCTGATCGGCCAGGCGATCGAAGAGGGGCTGCGCTTCGAAACCCCGCTGACCACCGTGCAGCGGTACACCACCGAAGACACCGAGTTGGAAGGGGTTGCGATTCCGGCGCGCGCAATGATCAGCGTGTGCATTGGCTCGGCGAATCGCGACGAGCGGCGTTGGGAACGTTCAGAAGAATTCGACATCTTCCGCGCCCACATGCCGCACATCTCCTTTGCCGCCGGCGAACATACCTGTCTCGGTCTCCACCTGGCGCGGCTGGAAACCCGCGTCGCGCTTGAGTGCCTGCTGAATCGGTTGACCGACATCGAGTTGATTACCGATGACGACCCGCACATCCACGGTCAGCCGTTCCGCTCCCCGACCGCGATTCCGGTGACCTTCGCCGCCAAATAGCTAGGGTCTTGAAATGGTCAAAGTAATGACGGGCTTTCGGGTCCTGGAGGTTGCGCAGTTCACCTTTGTCCCTGCGGCGGGAGCCATCCTCGCCGACTGGGGCGCCGACGTCATCAAGGTCGAGCATCCACTGCGCGGTGACACCCAACGAGGTTTCCTCAACATGGGTGGCATCCAGGTCGATCCGCAGCGGCATCCACTCATGGAGCATCCCAATCGGGGCAAGCGCAGCATCGGGATCGACGTCTCCACGCCGGGCGGCCAGGAAGTCCTCTATGAACTGGCCAAGTCTTCCGACGTGTTCCTCACCAACTACATGCCCGCCCAGCGGCAGAAGAACAAGTTCGACGTGGAACACATCCGGGCGGTCAACCCCAAAATCGTTTACGCCCGCGGTACGGCGTACGGCGACAAGGGCGCCGAACGCGACGTCGGTGGCTATGACGGGACGGCATTCTGGACGCGCAGCGGCATAGGCTACGCGTTGACGCCCGAAGAGCTGGGTGGTGCACTGACACAAGGCATTCCCGCCTTCGGTGACTCCATCGGCGGCATGAACATCGCCGGCGGCATCTCGGCCGCGCTGCTACATCGCGAGCGGACCGGCGAAGCCCTCGAGGTCGACGTGTCGTTACTGAGCACGGCCTGGTGGGCGGCGGGCGCCAGCGTAACGCAGGGCATGGAGAGCGGCGAGGTCATGCGCGTCGGGATGCCGGGATCGGCTGAGCCGTCGGTCAATCCATTCATGGGTAACTACCAAACCTCTGACGGCGGCACCATCAACCTGTGCATCATCAGCCCGACGGGCCTTATCCGCGACACCTTCGAACACCTCGGAATCCCCGAGGCGGCGGACGATCCGCGCTTCGCCGAGGTGCTGCCGTTGATACGGAATGCCGATGCGGCGGTCGAGTTGATCGCGAAGGCCTTCGCCGGCAAGCCGTTTGACTACTGGCGTCAGCACTTAAAGACGATGAAAGGCCAGTGGGCACCGTTTCAGAGTCTTCTGGACCTCGCCGGCGACCAACAGGCCATTGCCAACGACATGGTTGCCGAAGTCGAGCTCGCAACCGGCGGCGAGCCGTTTCGCGTCGTGCGCGGGCCGGTCCAGTTCAACCATGAGCCACTGGTAACAAGCAGAGCGCCGCAGGCCTCTGAGCACACCGAAATTGTTCTGATGGAACTCGGCATGGATTGGGACCGCATCGCCGAACTGAAGGAGTCGGGAGCCATAGCATGAATGACGTTGCCATCATCGGCGTGGGTCTGCATCCGTTCGGCCGCTTCGAGGGTAAGTCGGCGATGGAGATGGCCGCCGACGCCATCCACCTCGCCCTCGGCGACGCCGGCATCGAATGGAAGGACATCCAGTTCGCGGTCGGCGGCAGTTGGACGGTGGCGAACCCGGATGCGATCGTCGGCATGGTGGGGCTCACCGGTATCCCGTTCACCGATGTGTTCAACGCCTGTGCGACGGCGGCCAGCGCGACCAAGTTGTGCGCCGACGGTATCCGGTTGGGCGACTACGACATTGGCATCGCAGTGGGCATGGACAAGCACCCCCGCGGGGCCTTCACGGAAGACCCTGCGCTGGTTGGAATGCCGAGCTGGTACGCGGAGAACGGGCAATACCTCACCACCAAATTCTTCGGCATGAAGGCCAACCGGTACCTGCACGAGCATGGCGTCTCAGTCGGCACGCTGGCCAAGGTCGCTGCCAAGAACTTCCGCAACGGGTCGTTGAACCCCAATGCCTTTCGCCGCAAGCCGATGTCCGAGGAGGCGATCCTCAACTCGCCGGTGTTGAACTATCCGCTGACGCAGTACATGTTCTGTGCGCCGGACGAAGGCGCGGCCGCGGCAATCATGTGCCGTGCCGACATCGCCCACCGATTCACTGCCAAACCCGTGTACGTACGCGCGGTCGAGGTCCGCACCCGCCGCTACGGCGCCTACGAGGTGAACACCACCTACGCGCCGGTCGAGGAGGACGTATCGCCGACTGTCTATGCGGCCAAGGCCGCATTCGAGAAGGCCGGCATCGCACCGGAAGACGTCGGCGTCATCCAGCTACAGGACACGGACGCGGGCGCGGAGCTGATTCACATGGCCGAGGCCGGATTCTGCGCCGACGGGGAGCAGGAGAAGCTGTTGGCCGACGGGGCCACCGAGATCACCGGAGCGATGCCGGTCAACACCGACGGCGGGTTGATCGCCAACGGCGAACCGATCGGGGCGTCCGGCCTGCGGCAGGTACACGAGCTGGTGCGCCAGTTGCGTGGCCAGTCGGGTGACCGTCAGGTTCCGGGAAGTCCGCGTGCCGGATTCGCACAGGTTTACGGGGCGCCAGGGACCGCCGCCGCGACGATCCTGACGACCTGACCCTGCCGAGCAGACGCGCTACTTACTTCGGCGGTGAATAGTTGGGCTTGCCGAGACCGAGCGAGTACTGGCCGATCATGTTGCGGAACACTTCCAGCGTTCCGCCGTAGATCCCGACCAACGGGGCGAACCGATAGGCGTACTCGGCGCTGCCGTCATCGGCTGCCCCATCGGTCCCGTAGGGAAGAGTTGATGCGGCTCCGAGTAAATCCATGAGGTCGAGGGAGATGTCTCGCATCGTCTGCGCGATAGCCACCCGGCCGAATATGTTCGGGGCCGATAACGCCGCTTCCAGCCTCGCCACGCTGCGCCCCAGTCGATACGCGACCGACTGATCGTCGAGCAGGCGACGCCCGCTGAAGTCCGGCCGCGTCACCTGCTCCGCAGCCTTGTCCACCGCTGCTG
The DNA here is from genome assembly GCF_059812725.1 of Mycobacterium sp. NGS41. Lineage (NCBI taxonomy): Bacteria > Bacillati > Actinomycetota > Actinomycetes > Mycobacteriales > Mycobacteriaceae > Mycobacterium > Mycobacterium sp. NGS41. The sequence continues at coordinate 453,713 of NZ_JCALDF010000001.1, read as the reverse complement.
CCATCGATCCCGCTTGGTGCATCATGATCGAGTTGTCCTGCAAGCCATCTGGCGCGGCTGCGACCGCGCCGTGCTCGGCGTTGAGCGGCTCGCGCAGCACTGTCCAGCCGGCGTTTACCTCACCCAGGCGGTACTTGTCGTCGACCCGCACATCGCTGTAGTAGACGATGTTGGTCCGATCGCCGTCCACAGTCCGGATGCCTTGGATTTCGATGCCCGGCGAGTTCAGCGGAACCAGGAACATGGTCAGGCTCTTGTGTTTTGGCGCCTCAGGTGCCGTGTTGGTGATCAGGAATACGTACTGGCAATTGTGCGCACCGGTGGTGAACATCTTGGATCCGTTGATGACCCAGCCCTCACCGTCGCGCACCGCGCGCGTCTTGCAGGTCGCGACGTCGGAGCCGCCCTCAGGTTCGGTATAGCCGAGGCACAGCCTGATGTGGCCGCTGAACACTCCCGGCATCACCTCGTCCTGCAGTTCGGGTGAGCCGAACTTCACCACCGACCGCGCCACCATGGCGGTAGTCCCCCAGGTCACCCACGGCACATGCGCCCGCCGCTTCTCCAGCTCCCAGATGCGACGGCGCACCCGGCTGAAGCCGCCGTCGGCCGCCGGTTTCCACTCTCCGGCCAGATAGCCTGCGGCGCCGAACGCCAAGTGCAGGCCTTCGTCGAAGTTGTCGCCCGTCTCGCGGTCGCGCCGCCTGACCTCTTCGGTCATATGGGTGGCCAGAAAGCTTCGCGCCTCGTCGTAAAACATGTTGTCCTCGTCGGAAAGCTGGACACGGGAGAAATCCATTGTCTCGCTCCTGTCCTAGACTCGCGCGGCCTGCCGCGCACCGTCGCGGGCGGCCACCAGCTCGGCGACCCGCTGGGCAGTCGCGCCTGGATCGCCGGCCGCCAAGGGCCAGCCCCTGGCTCGCACCAGATACGCCGATGCGGCAGCTTCCGCCGAAACTCCAAGGCCGCCTTGGATGTGGACCGCCATCGTCGCCGCCTTTGCGGCTTCCTCCGCCATGAAGACAAATGCCGACGGCGCCAGCTCGGGTCGTTCGTCGGGTTCGTTGTCCATAAACCAGGCAGCTCGCCGGGCCAGGTTTCGTCCACCCTGGACGGTGATGGCCATGTTCGCCAGCGGATGCGAAATGCCCTGCAATGTAGAAATAGGCACGCCCAGCGTGTAGCGGGTCTTGGCGAACTCGGCCGCGATGGTCATCGTCTCGTCGACCAGACCCACCAGGGCCGCCGCGGTAAGCAATCGCCACTCATCCAGCGCCCGTTGGTAACTCGCCAGCGCATCGACCCCTTGGGCCACCACGGTACGGGTGTCGGCGGCGGCCGGATCCACCCAGGCCATCGGTAGCCGGCCGATGTTGTCGACCTTCGCCGGCCGGGTGCCGAAGGTCAGGCGCACAATATCTTCGCCGTCACGGACGAGGATGTGATCGGCAACCGAGCCCGTCGGAATCAGCCGGGGCCCCTGCCCGCTGTCGAGTCGCGGATCGAGGGCAGCGAGTTGTTCTCCCTCGGCAATCCCGGCTGTTTCGGCGCCCAGTGCGCCGAGGCGTGCCAAGAGGCGCGCCGCGCAGACATGATCGATCCACGGAACCGGCGCCAGCACCCGCCCGATCTCTTCGGCCACCAGGGTGAGATCGACCAGCGTCGCACCGTCACCTCCGCAGGACTCGGGTAGCGCCATTGTCGATGCGCCCATCGCGCACAACCGCTCCCACAGATTCTTGTCGAAGCCGGAAGGCTCTGCAGCGCGGACGGTTTCGATTGAACAGTGGGTCTTGAAGAACTGCTTGTAGGCAGTTTGCAGATCGACGTGGTGTTCGGACAGGCTGTAGTCCTGCCTGCGCAGTTCGAAGCGATCCATCGTCAGTGCTCCTGTCCGAAGAAGAATTCCTGGGCGTTGTTGTAGAGATAGTTGTCGAGAACCTCGGCGGGTAGATCCAGCGCACGGGCTTCAGGTATCACCCGTCGCATCCGCAGTACCGGCCAGTCCGAGGCGAAAATCACCTTGTGCGGACCGCGCGTCCGCATGTAGTGCAGCAGGCTTTCCGGCAGCCGCTTGGGCGACCACGCCGACGTCATCAGACGCAGGTTCGCGTATTTGAGCATTAACCGGATCGCGACGTCCCACCACGGATCGGCTCCGTGGATCATGCACAGTCGCAGCTCGGGAAACCGGACACATACCCGGTCGAGATGCATGGGGTGTTGCACCTCACCGGGGATCGGCGGTCCGGGGATACCGGTGTTGATGCACAGCGGGAGGTCCAGTTCCGCACACTTGGCGTAGAGCGGATAGTAAACGGCATCGCTGGGCGGATACTGCCCGTCACCCCAAAAGCTCGGTCCCACTACGGCATACGCGACCGGCAGGTCACGCACGATCGCGCCCAGTTCCCGCAGCGGCCGCACCGGGCGCAGCAGGTTGAACCCGCCCATCGCCAGTGCGAACCGGTCCGGCTTGGCATCGACGAACTTTCGCGCCGTGGTGGACGGGCTGACAAGCGAGTCCATCAGGATCGCCTTCTGCACACCCTGTTCGTCCATCTCCTCGAGCAGTCCGGACAGGTCGACTGGCGCGAACATCGACTCCGGGCCCTTGAAGTAGTCGTCGCGGACCTTGAGCATCCAGCTGGGCTGCGACTCGGCTTCGCCGAAGTGCACGTTGATCAGGCAGTCAATCGCTTTTCCCGTCATACCGGAATCTCCTGTACGGCAGCTTGTTTAGCCCACCGGTAGTTCGGCTTGCCATTGCCGAGTCGCTGAATCTGCTCAACGAAGAGAATCGCCTTGGGCGCTTTGAAGTGGGCCAGCTCCGACTTGCAGAGGGTGGCGAGTTCGGCTCCCTCGACGACGCCCGAGCCGGGTAGCAGCGCGACCAGCGCGACGACTTCTTGGCCCCACCGCTCACTGGGTCGTCCGACGACCAATGCATCCGCGACGCCGGGGTGGGTACGCAGTACTTCTTCGACCTCCTCGACGAAGACCTTTTCGCCGCCGGTGTTCACCACCAACGAATCTCGTCCGTACAGGCGCAGGGTGCCATCCTTTTCGATGCTTGCGCGGTCACCGGGCATCACCACCCGCCTCCCGTCGATCTCCGGAAAGGTGCGTTGAGTGGCGTCGGCGTCGTCGAAGTAGCCCAGCGGAATCCGGCCGCTTCTGGCCACCCAGCCGATCTCGGTATCGCCAGGCTGCAGGAACCTGCTGCGATCTTCCGAAACCACCGCACCTCCTTCGCGGAGTTGGAAGGTCTCGCTCTGCTTGCCGCGTTGACTGTGCCCGAACCCCATGTTCCCGGACTCCGACGAGCCGTACCCGTCGATGATCGTGACCCGCGGGAGCTTTTCCATCAGTGCGCGCTTGAACTTCGGATTGGTTGCGGCCCCGCCGGTCCCGATCGCGTTCAAGGACGACAAATCGTACGAACCTCGTTGCAACTCGGCGACCAACGGGCCGGCATACGCGTCACCCACCATCGTCATCAGGCCGACCTTTTCACGCTCGGCGGTTTCCCACACCGAGCGCACGTCCAGCTTGCCGCGCCCGTCATAGAGCACCACCGTCAACCCGTGCATGATCGCCGAGAAGGCGGTCCACATCCCCGCGGCATGCATCAGCGGCGAGACCGCGAACCACGGCTGTCCCCCGCCGCGCACCTTGGCGTGGATCTCGTCGACGCTTGCGTGGTCGGCACCGACCATCGACGCCACGTACATGTCGCTTTGACGCCACAGCACTCCCTTGGGACGGCCGGTCGTGCCGCCGGTGCACATCATGATCAAGTCGTCCGGCGAACCCTGCTTCGGATTACCGGAACTACCCTGTGCCAGCGCTTCATCCAGTGACACCGCGCCCGGCAGTTCGGCGGCGCCACTGCCATCGTCGATCGAGATCAGCAGCTCTGCACCACCCGTCGGCAGCACCTCGGCGAAACGCGCACCGAGCGACCGGTGATAAACAATGCCGCGCGGCCGGATGTAGGCGAGCAACTCGGCAATCTCCCGCGGCGAGTAACTATAGTTCACGTTGACCGGCACTGTTCGCGCCTTGAGGCACCCGATCACCGCATCGGGGTACAGGTCGTTGTACATGATGAGGGCGATCCGGTCCTGACCGCATTCCCAGCGGTTCAGCGTGTTCCGCTCGCGGTGTGCCCCTAAGCCATTGACGTTCAAGAAGTTTGCCAACCGGGCGGTTCGCAGCGCGGATTCCCCGAACGTGCTGCGCCGGTCTCCGCATACTGTCATAAGCCGGTCGGGAATGACATCGGCGATGGCATCGAGCACCGACCCGACGGTCCATTCGGTCACGGTCCGGGCCGCCTAGGCTGACACTGTGGCTTTGACGCCGAGGAGATCCAAAGCGTTGTCGCGCATAATCTTACGAATGTCCGCTTCGCTGAACTCCGTGAGTTCCTCGGTGAACGACACCGGCGACTCGAGCCCCTCTCCGTGCGGCCAGTCCGAACCGAACAAGATCTTGTCGACGCCGATGACATCGGCCAGCGCGCGCAAATCGTCCTCGTAGTATGGGGCGATCCACACGTTGTTGCGGAGTTGTTCCACCGGATCCTCGGGGAACAGCCGCGGGTGGTTGTTGGCAGCCTTCTTCAGACGCTTGACCAGTCGGTAGACGAAGTACGAACCGTTTTCGATGCTGACCGCCTTGAGTTTCGGATGGCGAGTGAACACCCCATGCGCGATCATCGACGCCATCGTGTCGTGGATCGCGCGGTCGTCGACCAGGATCTGGTCCAACGGATCCGATCCGCCGAACGCCTCGAAAGTCGACTTGCCGCCCCACATCCCCGCCACCTGCAGGTAGCCGCTGTCGCTCAGATGGAATCCCACCGGCACGCCGGCTTCTGCCAACCGGGCCCAGACCGGATCGTGGCTCGGATCGCCGAGCGAGCGCGGCTTGACGGCGCCCGGCACCGGCGCCGGGCGCACCAGAACAAGTCTGGCGCCGTGTCCCAACGCGTACTCGAGCTCGTCGACGGCCTTGGCCGGATCGGCCAACGAGATGATCGGCGCGGCGATGATTCGGTGATCCGGACGGTCGAACCCCCAGTCCTCGTCCAGCCACAGGTTGAACGCGTGCACCGAGGCCATCGTCGCGTCGATATCGAGCTTGAGGGCTTCCTCGACACCGCAGCCGAAGGTCGGCAACATGAATACGGTCTCGATGCCCTGGGTGTCCATCACCCGCACGCGGGCGTCTCGGTCCTGATACTCCGGGTGCTCCCCCAACCGCTCCACCTTCATCAGGGAAGCCGGATCGACGCCCTCGGGAATCTCGCCGCGGAACAGCAAGTCCAGACAGCCCGGAACGATGATCGGATCGAAAGTCGGGTTGGGGATGAATCGGTTGACCCGGTCGCCGATGATCGCCTGGGTGTGCTTACCGTCGCTGTACATCTGGACGCCACGCCTGCGAAACTTCTTGTCCAGATGCCGGGTAAAGGCGTCCAACGGTTCGTAGTAGTGGTTGTCGACGTCGATGGCCTGGTAGCTCAAGTCACTCATGATGGTCCTTTCTGATACCCACTATGCGTCCGAGGGGGTGAGCGACGGAAACTGCGGCGGTCGCTTCTGCAGGAAACTCGTGATCCCCTCGATGACATCCGGCCGCGGCATGGCCTCGTGCAGCAAGACTTCGGCACGCGAAGTCGCTTGCCCGACATCGTGATTGGCGTCGGCATAGACCTGCTGCTTGATCACCGCCAGCGAGGCCGGCGAGCAGTTTTGAGCGATGTCCTCCGCATACTCCAGGGCACGCTTCATTAGGTTTTCGGGCGGCACGACTTCCTTGACCACGCCTAGGCCGGCAGCCTCCTCGGCGAGAAACGTGCGGCCGCTGAGCAACAGGTCGAGCGCGACGCCCCAACTGGTGAGCCGCGGAAGGATCCACGAAATGCCGAACTCGGCGATCAGTCCGCGACGCGCGAACACCGCGGCGAACTTGGCCCCGGCAGCGGCGAACCGGACATCGCACATCAGCGCCTGGGTAAGACCAATTCCGACGCAGGACCCGTTGATGGCCGCGATGATGGGCTTGCGCAATGTGGTCACAAAGTGGGGCGGACGTTCGCCGACCAAGTCGGACAGGTTCGTCTGCTCCGCTTTCTCCATGGTCTCGCCGAGCTTGCCTGCCGAGTCAGGCGCGCCCAGATACGCACCCGCGCAAAATCCCTTGCCCCGCCCGGTCAGCACGATCACCCGGATGTCGGGGTCTTGTTCGGCACGGTCAATACCGGCATAAAAGCCGGCGGCGATGTCGGGGCCCCAAGCGTTGAGGCGCTCCGGACGATTGAGCGTGAGGATTGCGACACCGGTGGGCGTGGCTTCGTAGCGCACGGCGTCTTCGGAAGCGCCGTCCGATGAGCCTTGGCTGCCGGACATCTGCTACGCCGCCTCCTCACCCGCGACTACCGGATCCAGGTTACTTTGTACGCATACTGTATACCTATCGGTACAGCATTCCACAACTGCCGTCTAAGGCCCGCGGAGCAGGGCAAACCGCTGGATTTCCAGGCCTCGAACCGGCGCTTCAAATGACCTGGGCGACCGGCGCGCTAGGCGTCGATCAGACCCAGCCGGCGATAGGCGTTCTCGATCTGCAGCTTGGCCTCGGGCGGCAACTCCGCTTGCGGCGGCCGGGAGTGCGGATACGCCCCTATCGGCAGGCCCAGCAGCGAGGCCGCGTACTTGAACGCACCACCCCAGTGCGTGAAGTAATCCGCGCGCCCCGGGTAGCAGGTCCACCAAGATCCGATGTCGAGGTCGAACTGGTCCAGCCCCGAGTCTCGCCCGTAGTCCATCGCCTCGAGCAACTTGTCGCCCAGCACCAGATCCCAGTACCCGGAGAACAGCCGCCGCTGCGGTGTCTCGAAAAGGTACCCGGCCGTGCCCAATTGCGCCGGACAGACGATTCCTGCACGCAGCCATCCGGCGCGGTACACCGTACGGTCGCACTCCCACAGCACCAAGCCCGGAGCCAATTCGTGCAACCGCCGGCTGCTCTCCGGCCGGAAGGCACCCTCCTTGGTAGCGCACACCGCGGGCACCTCGTCGTAGATCCGCGCGCTTTCAGCCGCGGTCAGCACGTAGCCCGAGGACGGGGAATTGAACATACCCAGCGCGATGTCGGTGCGCGCCGCGATGTACTTGAAGAATCTCAGCACTCCTTCCCCGCCGTGCACCTCCATCATCGGCGTCTGGATGTAGGCGATGTCGGCGCCCACCTCCTGGGCGTGCAGCGTCAGATCTAAGCAGTCCTTGGCCGTGATGGCCGAGGTGCACGCCTGTATGACGACATCGGGATTGGCGCTTCGCGCCTCCTCGATTGCCAACTCTAGCAAGCGCTTTCGCTCCTCCAGGGTCAGCGACCAGAACTCGGCGATGCCGCTGGTGCACCACAGCATCGGGTGGCCGAGATCGCGGACGCAGTAGCGCACCAGCGTGCGGTAGGCGTCCCAGTCGATGTCGTCGCCGTCCTCGCCGCAGAACGGCGTGTAGAGGGAGTCGCCAATTCCCCGTAGCGCGCCGCGTGCCCAGCTACGCGCTTCACTGGCCTTCATAGTTCACCGCCATCGTCTACTCCTCTTGCCAGCCAACTTATTTCAAGAATCAGGTGAAGTCCGACCCGCCGTCGACGTTGATGTTGGCTCCGGTCATGTAGGAGTTGCGCTGCGACGCAAGGAACGCGACGACGGGCCCGATTTGCTTCCGGTAGCCCGGCTCGCGGCATGTGCGCCGGATGTCCGAAATGCTTGGCGATGGCTTCCATCAGGCGATGGGGGTCGTTGCCGTCGACACCGACCGGCCAGACCCATACCGCTGTGGCATTTGCCAGCCCTAGATCCATGCTTCACCCGACGGCTCCAGCCGGTTCGTCCGTCCAGCTGTATTTACCAAAATGCCTACGATAGGTATTACAGTAGCAGACAGACAAACGCACGAATCGCTGTCGGCGGCAAAGGCGCGGACGGCATACGCAGGACAAAACTTGATGGAGGTGCCCGTAGTGGCGAAGCAGGCAACCGCCGACAAGCGTCAGCGACGTGAACGGGGATCCATCAATCCCGACGACATCATCAGCGGTGCATTCGAACTGGCGGAGCAGGTATCGATCGACAACCTCAGCATGCCCCTGCTTGGCAAACACCTTGGCGTGGGTGTCACCAGCATCTACTGGTACTTCCGCAAGAAGGACGATCTGCTCAACGCGATGACCGACCGCGCCTTGAGCAAGTACGTGTTCGCCACCCCTTATGTGGAAGCCAGCGACTGGCGCGAGACATTGCGCAACCATGCGCGGTTGATGCGTAAGACGTTCATGGGCAATCCAATTCTGTGCGACCTGATTCTGATTCGCGCCGCGCTCAGTCCCAAAGCGGCTCGGCTGGGCGCGCAGGAGATGGAGCGCGCAATCGCCAATCTGGTGGAGGCAGGCCTGTCGCCCGAGGACGCCTTCGACACCTACTCGGCGGTTTCGCTGCACGTCCGCGGATCGGTCGTGTTGCAGCGGCTCTACGAAAAGAACCAGACCCCGGACAGTGGACCGCGCTCCATCGAAGACGCGGTGGCCATCGATCCGCAGACCACCCCGCTCATCGCTCAAGTGACCGGGAAGGGGCATCGCATCGGGGCGCCCGACGAAACGAATTTCGAGTACGGGCTCGATTGCATACTGGACCACGCGGGCCGGTTGATCGAAGAATCCCAAAAGTTCGCGAAGTCGCCACCATCTCGGCAGCGCAAGTCAGCCAAGCCGGCGGCCACCCGGTCGCGGACCAAGACAACCGCAGCGCGCTGAATCCCGAAGAAATGCTGTAATTTCAGAGGGCCGCTGACGATGTCGTCACATCCGCCACTCGCGCATCAAAAAGGCTGGCCATGTTGTGGCTGATAACGCGGTAGCGCCGGCGATATCAAGTTGCAGAATCACTGGCCAAGCTTCGTAGGGATGGCTGTGGCCGGTGTGATGTGCTTTGAGCCAAGTTAAGGCGACTGCGCGCGAAACCTATTATGGGGCTTGCGGTTCCGGTGGCTCCGGCACATGGAAGTGCTCATCGCGCAGCCGGAACGCTTCCTTCGTTCCATGTTGGGCGCGAGTTTTGACAAAGTTGAACTCGCCCGCCGCGAACTGCAGGTTGGTGCCGAAAGCATGGAACAGGTAACTCGCAACTTCCTCACCGTGGTATGCCTGAGTCTGCTCGACAAGGCGGAAGGCTTCCTTGGCGATGACGACTCCGTCGGCGGGCATCTTCGCGGCCTTCTCGGCCCAGTACCGGGCGCGTGCCGCAACCGAACCCGGATCGCATGTATCGGTGAAGATTCCTAGGTGTTCGATCGCGCCGGCTTCGACGACGTCACCGGTCAGCAGCAGGCGCCGGGCCAGCACCGGCCCCAGCCGATGGAAGAACAGGTGCAGGCTGCCGAGTGCGGGCCCGAGGAAACGTGTTGCCGGCATGCCGATTTTCGTGTCGCGCGCAATGACCGAGATGTCGGTCATCAGCGCCATCTCGAAGCCACCGCCGAGGGCGAAGCCGGCGATCTCCCCCACCGTCACCTTGGGGAAGCCCATGAAGTTGTGGTAGAAGCTAAATGACTTGCGGTCCACCGTAAGTCGCCGGCGCTGGCTGGGTCGCCGGTTGGCCTCTCGCTCCTCGGCACCGGACGGACCGTACCAGCCATAGGCGTTGTTCATATCGGCGCCGGTGGAGAAAACTCCGCCGGCGCCGCGCAGCAGAACCACGGTGAGATCGTCGTCTTCGGCAACGCGATCCAGGCAGCGTGCGACGTCGTCGCGCATCGCGGCGTCGTAGGAGTTGCGTTGCTTCGCGTTGTTGAGCGTGATGGTGGCGATTCGCTTGTCGGGATCCACGTCGAAAAGCACGCGATCATCAGAAGCGCCGGGGGCGGTCATGCGCTGGACTCCTTTCGCCGCCTGGCGAACTTGAATGCGGACAGCTTCTCCGGCGGAGACGACAGCGTGCTGACCTCGCCCGTGCACAGCACCTCGCCGTCGAGCAGCAGCCGCGCTGTAGAGGTGATGCCGCGGTCGATTTGCGTCCGCGCGATGTCGAAACGCAGCTCGGTCAATAGCGGCGTCGGACGACGGAATGTCACGACCAGTGAACGGGTCTTGCCGGACAAGCCCGTGACGCAACTGTGATGCTGGATGATGCAGTCGAAGAACACGCCGAGGAAACCGCCGTGCACCAGCCCCGGCGGCCCTTCGTAGACCAGCGGGAACACTACCCGGCCGCCGGCTTTCTCAGCATCGAGCTGATCGAACCGGTACTCGGGGAAGCAGGGATTGTAGGCACCGATGTCGGTGGCGTGGTTGAGATAGATCCGCCGGGAATCGCCGGGAATCTCACCGATTCTGGGCGCACTGTCACGCGGCGCCACGCCGGCCAGCTCGCTTTCCCACTCAGCGAACTTCGCGATCATCGTGTCCACCGTCGGGTGTTCGTGTTCCAGCGAAAGCAACAAGGACCCCAGGCGGCGCAGGGCGCCTGCGGCGGCCACGGTTTGGGCAAGGGGCGCCTCGCCGAATCTGGCGTCACCTGAAGTTGTGCCCTGGCCCATTAGGCGACACTCCTCGTTCGCCGGGTTTCACCCGGTTGTTCCGTCACCAGCGTTTCCTTGCTAACTTATACAGCGTAGCAATCGTATTGCCTACTGTATGGGTAACCGTATCGGCGAGAAAGGCCGGGTTCGACCGTGAGTCACGAGGCCGACGCCGCCGATGCCGAAGGTTCGGTGACGGCATCCCGGGACGGTGCGGTGTTGCGGATCACGCTCGACCGCCCGAACCGGCGTAATTCGTTGACTCGGTTGATGATCGAGCAGCTGATCGGTGCATTGACCGATGCCGCCACCGACGACGCATTGCGCGCGATTCACATCCGTAGTAGCGGAGACGACTTCTGCGCCGGCGCCGACTGGGTAGCCACCAACAGCGCCGGCGGGCAGCGTCCCCGGACCGGCGACCTCGTTCGGCGGGTACCGCACGCCGCCCATCGCGTGATCGGGCTTGTGCACAGCATCCAGCTGCCGGTGGTCTGTTCCGTGCAGGGGCGGGCCGTCGGCATTGGCTGCAATCTCGCGCTGGCTGCCGACTTCACCGTGGCCGCCGACGACGCGGTGTTCTGGGAGCCATTCATGGAGCGTGGGTTCAGCCCCGATTCGGGCGCCAGCTGGCTACTGCCCCGGCTGATCGGTGTGGCGCGCGCCAAGCGGATGCTGCTGCTGGGTGAGAAAGTGAACGCATCGGATGCGGCCGAGTGGGGACTGATTCATCAGGCAGTGAACGGGTCCGAGCTCGACAAGTCGGTCGAGGACCTGCTGGCACGGCTGGCTTCGGGCCCGACGGTGGCGATTGGGCTGGCCAAGCAGGCACTGAGCTTCAGCCAGCACGCGACGCTGGATCAGGCCATGACTCAAGAGCTCTACAACTTGGAACTATCCTGTCGAACAAGCGATTTCAAAGAGGGCCTGGAAGCCTTCCGGCAGCGCCGAGCGCCGAAGTTCAATGGCCGATGACCCGCTACGAAGGGAACCCGGATGGCTACTGACTCGTTCGACACGATCAACTACGAAGTCGACGGGCATACCGCCACCATCACGCTGAACCGTCCGGATGCCCTCAACGCCCTTAGCCCGCACATGATCGCCGAGCTCCGGGCCGCCTACGACGAAGCCGAGAGCGACGACAAAGTCTGGCTGCTCATCGTCACCGGCACCGGTCGGGCGTTCTGCACCGGCGCCGACGTCAAGGCCATTCCCGAAGACGGCAAGGTAATCTACGAACGGCCGTACCTCTCGACGTACGAGCAGTGGGAGGCGCCGCAGGAAGGCACGCCGCCGTTTCGCGCCATGGCCAAGCCGGTGCTGACCGCCGTCAACGGACTGTGCTGTGGCGCCGGCCTGGATTGGGTGACCACGACGGACATCGTCATCGCTTCCGACCAGGCAACTTTCTTCGATCCACACGTCAGCATCGGACTGGTGGCCGGACGCGAGTTGGTGCGGGTATCCAGGGTGCTGCCCCGCTCGATCGCGCTGCGGATGGCCTTGATGGGCAAGCACGAGCGGATGAGCGCCCAACGCGCCTACGATCTCGGCTTGGTCAGCGAGATAGTCGAGCACGACCGACTATTGGACCGGGCCCGCGAGATCGCCGACATCGTCAACTCCAATGCGCCGCTCGCCGTCCGGGGAACCCGGCTGGCCATCCTCAAGGGCCTGAATGTGCCGCTGCACGAAGCGGAGATCCTCGCCGAAACATTCCGCGAACGCGTGCTGCGCACAGAGGATGCGCAGGAAGGCCCCAGGGCCTTTGTCGAGAAACGCCAACCGAATTGGCAATGCAGATGACGAGGCTTTGAGTATCCGAGATGAGCGTCACCTTCGAAACCATCCTGCTCGAGGTCGATCCCGCGGACCACGTCGCGACCATCACGCTGAATCGGCCCGAGCAGCTCAATACGTTCAACCGCACCATGTGCGAGGAGATGGCGCGGGCCTGGCGCATAGTCAAACTCGACGAGTCGGTACATGCGGTGGTGCTGCGGGCGGCCGGCACCCGGGCATTCAGCGCCGGATTGGATATCAAGACGCCATACGGTCAGCCCGAAAATGTCTGGAACCACGAGGATCCTGGCGAGGCACTCAGCCCTAAATGGCAGAAGATGTGGAAGCCGGTGGTGTGCGCGGTTCAGGGCATCTGCACAGCCGGCGCGTTCTACTTCGTCAACGAATCCGATGTCGTTGTCTGTTCAACGGACGCAACATTTTTCGACTCACATGTCTCCGCGGGCCTAGTCTGCGCGCTGGAGCCGGTGGGACTGATGCGGCGCATCGGGTTGGGCGAGACGTTGCGGATGGCACTGATGGGCAACGACGAACGCGTCAGCGCCGATACCGCGCTGCGGATCGGGCTGGTCTCCGAGGTGATGGAACCGGACCAGCTGTGGAGCCGGGCTCATGAGATCGCGGCGGCGATTGCGGCCAAGCCACCCTCGGCGACTCAGGGTACGGTGAAGGCGATCTGGGAGTCGCTGGACAAGCCCTACCGCGCCGCCTTGGAGCAGGGGCTGATCTACACCCGGCTGGGTAACCCGCTGGGTAAGGCCGAGCTGGCCGCCCAGGATAGAGCCGGGGGCGTCCGGAAGGAGCCGAAAATCCGGTGACGGCCGATCACCCGCTCAGTCGACGTATCGCGCAGGTGCTGGATCTGCAGCCCGATGCGCACGCGATCGAGTATGGCGGTCAATGGATCTCATGGCGGCAGGTCGGCGAAATGGCGCGACGCATCGCCGCATTGGTGGCCGAAGACCGTCCGATCGGGATGCTGCTGCGCAACCGGCCCGGTCAGGTTGCCGCGTTCCTCGGTGTGCTGTTGGGTGGCGGAACCGTGGTCACCATCAACCCGTCCCGCGGCGACGAACGGACCAGGGCTGACATCACCGCGCTGCGACTGCCGCTCGTCATCGGCGAGCCGCACGACTTGACCGCGCTCGTCACGGCGGCGCCCGGCACCACGACCGTTCCAATCCCGGCTATCCTCGACGAGCGCGTCGACCCGTCGATGCCGACCCTCGGCACTGGATCTCCTGTGCGGCCAGGCGTCGCGGTACGCATGCTGACGAGCGGCACGACCGGGCCGCCCAAACGCATCGACCTCAGCTACGACATGCTGGCGCACAGCGTGATGGGACGCGAGCCGCACCGCGCGCCGGCGCCCAGCGAGCTGCGACGTGGCGTGGCGATCGTCAACTCCCCGCTGGTCCATATCGGCGGTGTGTTCCGCGTGCTGCAATGCGTCGCCGAGGCGAGATCCTTTGTGCTGCTGGACCGGTTCGAACTCGACGCCTGGGCCGCGGCGGTGCGCAAACACCGCCCCCGCACGGTATCTCTGGTGCCGGCCGCGCTGCGGACAGTGTTGCACTCCGGCCTACCCCGTGCGGACCTGGAAAGCATCCGCGCCGTGACCTGCGGCACCGCTGCGCTGTCCGCCGACGATGCCGACGCCTTCACCGAGAAGTACGGCATCCCCGTCCTGACATCTTATGCCGCAACCGAATTCGGCGGTGGGGTAGCCGGTTGGACCCTGGCCGACTATCAGCGGCACTGGCAAGCCAAGCGCGGTAGTGTGGGCCGGGCGAACCCGGGGTTCGCGCTGCGGGTGGTCGACGAGCGCGGCACACCACTCGGACCCGATCAGGTCGGTCTGCTGGAGGTCAAGGCGGGCCAATTGGGGCCGTCGGCACGGTGGATGCGGACCACAGATTTGGCGCGTATCGATAAGGATGGCTTTGTCTGGATCGTCGGACGCGCCGATCAGGCCATCGTCCGCGGCGGATTCAAAGTAATGCCCGACGACGTGCGCATCGCGCTGGAGTGCCATCCCGCGGTGGCGGGCGCGGCCGTCGTCGCGCGATCAGACGACCGACTGGGACAGACGCCCGTCGCCATGGTGGAACTGCGCGCATCGATATCCACCGACGAGCTAGTGGAATTCCTGCGGAACCGATTGGCTCGCTATGAAATTCCCACCGACATCGCGATCGTCGACGCTATCCCGCGGACTCCGTCAGGCAAGGCCGACCTGAATGCGGTGCGCAGCTTTTTCAGTGATACCCCTGCCCGCAGCGACCATGGCCGGTGACTCGCCGACGGTCGGGGCGATCCTGCGACAGCAAGCGCGCTCGCGGCCAGATCACCCGTTGTTGGTTTGCGACGGCGAGCGCATCAGCTACAGCCAAGCCGACGACCGGTCGGCGCAGCTGGCCCGCGGCCTGATCGCGCTCAGCGCCGGCAAAGGAACGCATATCGGACTGCTGTACCCGAACGGCATCGAGTTCGTTGTCGGAATGCTGGCAGCGGCACGAATCGGCGCGGTCGTGGTCCCGTTTTCCACCTTCGCCACGGCCCGGGAGCTGCGTGAGCAGCTGGTCGACAGCGACGTCGGAATCCTCTTGAGTGCAGCATCTTTCCGCTCGCACGATTACACTCAACGGCTCGGCGAGGTGTTGTCGGACCCCGACTTCGATTCCGGCCAGCAGTTGTTTGCCACCACCGCAACGCAATTGCGGTACGTCGCGAACATCGGGCGGGTGGCTCAGCTCGGCGAGACCAGCGACCCCGCGCTGCTGTACGCGATCGAGGACGACGTGGACGGCTCAGATTCACTCGCCATCATCTACACGTCCGGCTCCACCAGCACCCCCAAGGGTGTGGTGCACACGCATGCGGCTCTGCTGGGACATCAACAGAACCTGAACGAGATCCGTGGCTTGACTACAGCGGACAAGCTGTTCTGCAATTCACCGTTCTTCTGGATCGGCGGGTTCGCGTTCGGTCTGCTTGCCACGTTGGTCGCCGGGTCGACACTGATGTGCTCCAACGCCGTCGATGCGGCGGAGACCCTCGACTTGCTGGAAACCGAAAAGCCCACCATGACCAACGGTTTCGCCGCCGCCGTCGCGCACCTGGCCGCCCACCCCAGCTTTCCCCGACGAGACCTGTCGTCTATACGAAGAGGTAATCTGTACCCGATCATGGCCCCCGACGCCCGGCCGGCAGACCCGGAGTTGCGGCACAACATGCTGGGGCTGACCGAAGCCGGCAGCGTCGTACTGATCAGCGGCGACGAATCCGACCAGGCCGAAGAGCGGCGCGGATCGTTCGGCAAGCCCGCACCCGGTTTTCAGGCAATGATCATCGAGCCTGACACGGGCCGGGTCTGCGGCGTCGGCGAGGTCGGCGAACTGCGCATCCGCGGACCGTATCTGATGCAGGGATACTACAAACGCAGTCGAGAAGAGTGCTTCGACGCCGACGGCTGGTTCCACACAGGCGATTTAGTGCGCGCCGACGCTGACGGATACATGTACTTCGTCGGCCGGCTCAGCGCGATGATCAAAACGGCGGGTGCCAACGTTTCGGCTAGCGAGGTGGAGAAGGCCATCGCCAAACTCGGCGTGGTGGCGCATGTCGTGGGTATTCCCGACGCCGAGCGCGGAGAGCTGGTGGCGGCGATCGTGGTCTTGCCGGACGGAGTCAGCGCTTTCGACCAAGTGGCACTGCGTGAGCAGCTCAAGGCGGAGCTGTCAGCCTACAAAATCCCCCAGCACTACCTCGCCGTATCCAGCGCGGACATACCGCTGCTGTCCAGTGGAAAGGTAGACACTCGGCGACTGAAGAAGCTGTTCAATGCCTGACACCATCGACCGATTGGTGCGGTTACGGGCAGCCCAGCACGGCTCGAAGCCGATGGTGATAGATCCCGCCGACCGCGTCACTTACGCCGAACTCGACGAAACCACAATGGATTTGGCCGCGTGCTTCGTTGACGCAGGCGTCGGCAAGGGCAGTCGGGTCGGGTTGATCATGCCAAACAGCGCTCGCTGGGTGCAGATCGCAATCGCGCTGACACGCATCGGTGCCGTACTGGTTCCGTTGAGCACCCTACTGCAGGCCGGCGAACTCATCGCCCAGCTACGGACGGCTGCCGTGCAATTCCTGGTAAGTGTCGAAGAATTCCGTGGGCACCGTTACCTGGATGACGTCGCGTCGGCCTCGAAGTCCGAACTGCCTGCCTTACGACATGTTTGGTCGCTCCAGCAGATTGCCCGCCTTACTGCCGGCGAGCGGGTACGCGGGATCGTCGACGCCATGACCCGGACGGTAACCCCAGCCGACCCGCTGGCCATCATGTTCACCTCGGGTAGCAGCGGAGCGCCCAAAGGCGTCCTGCATTCGCATGGCAACGCCTTGGGCGCCGTGCAATCGGGCCTCGCGGCACGCTGCATCACGGCGGATACCCGGCTGTACCTGCCGATGCCGTTCTTCTGGGTGGGCGGTTTCGGCAGTGGAATTCTGTCCACGCTGCTGGCCGGGGCTACCTTGGTGACCGAGGAGCTGCCGCGTCCCGAAACGACCCTGCAGCTACTGGAAACTGAGCGGGTCACCCTCTTTCGCGGCTGGCCGGATCAGGCCGAAACGCTCGCACGCCACGCGGGCAGTGCAGATCTCTCCACACTGGGGCCGGGCAGTCTGGAAGCTCTGCTACCGCCTGACCAACGCTCGCAGCCCGGAGCGCGAGCCAAACTGTTCGGCATGACGGAGGCGTTCGGGCCCTACTGCGGTTACGCCGCGGACACCGATATGCCGCGCACGGCGTGGGGTAGCTGCGGCAAACCGTTCCCCGGCATGGAAGTTCGCGTTGTCGACGATGACAACAGGCGCGTGCCGGCGGGAAGCGTTGGGATGATCCAGATCCGGGGACCCCACACCTTGCGCGGAATCTGCCGCCGCAGCCGGGAAGAACTTTTCACGGTCGACGGCTTCTACCCCACCGGTGACCTCGGACACCTCGACGAGCACGGATTCCTCTTCTACCACGGCAGATCCGACGACATGTTCAAAGTCAGCGGTGCGACCGTCTATCCAGGCGAGGTCGAACGCGCGTTGCGCGCGATCGACGGAGTCGACAATGCCTTTGTCACCAACGTGCCCGGCAATTCCGGCGACCGGGTGGGGGCAGCGGTTGTGTGCAGTGACTCGCTCACCGCCGAACAGTTACACGCTTCCGCCCGCAAGTTGCTGAGCGCCTTCAAAGTTCCGACGGTCTGGCTGCTGTTGCAGTCCGACGACGATGTCCCGCGCGGCGCCACCGGAAAGGTCGACATCCATCGGTTGCGCCAACTGCTGGTCGAGACGGCTGCGAGGCATATCTGATTAGCTACACGATCCAATATCGGCTGGACTCGCTGCGTTTCTATTGCCCGTATGCAATCAATTCGAAAGACTGGGTGGTCGACACAGGTGCTGAACCGTTTGGCGGAGTGACTGAGATATTGATTGTGTAAGTTCCCGGGATTTTGGGGTTTATCCATTCGCCACCGCCAGTCGACCCGCTGCATTGCGCGCTTCGTCGGCGTTCGTTGAAGTTCTGTGGACCGGTTACGGCAACGACGACCGTGCAACCGTCACCTTTCACGTCACCATTCTCGCCTTTCGACGTCCACGCGAGACTCAGTTCGATACCCGTATTCTTCAGGGTCTGTTGGAACTTGTCGGGTCCGACTTGCTTACCCACACAACAACTCAAGTGCTCGGTCACCGTGACCGACCCGATGGTGGCGGACGACGTGGTCGCCGATGTCGTCGTCGCGTTTGAACTGCTTGTGGGCGTGGCGGTAACGGTCGATATCGACGTTTCGGTGCGCGTCACAGTCACCGTGGACGGACTGCTCTTCATTCCGCCACCACAGGCCCCAAGTACGGCGGCCAACAAGACAATTGCGGCGATCCTCAGCCTGGTGACCGAGTGGCTGACCTTCACAGACCTCTCCTTATTAGAAACTAGACGACTGGGTGTCGATATGACTCGGACTACTCACCGGGAGAGCCGGATTTATGACCCCTCCCCAGCAGGGCAGACACTAACATTCATACTCACCCACATGTGGCCGGGCTGCTCCGGCAACCACCCCGCGCTGGACAAGATGATCGATCAACGGTGCCGCGCCGGCCGCCAGATGCTCCGACATCGCAACGCGGGCAAGCTTCTCGTCATGGCTCTCCAACGCGGACATGACCAGCCGATGGTCCTTGATCGACTGGTCAGGCCAACCCTCGATCGCCGGGAACACCGATTCGGGTGCATAGCGGGTGATTTGGGACATCAGCTGGGCCAGCTTGGGCGAATTCGCGGCAACGTTGATGGCCCGGTGAAACTCGTGGTTGAGCCGCACTGTCCGTTCGTCATCGCCCCCGGCGTAGGCATCCTCCAGCTGGGCTTGGATCTGTTTCAGGTCGCGCAGCTGGCCGTCGGTGATGTTGACGGCAGCCCGCGCGGCGAGCTCGCCGCCGACATGGGCCTGCACGTTGGCGACGTCGGCGAGGTCTTGCTCGGTGACCGGCAGCACCACAAAGCCCCGGTGTGGCTGTTGGTCGATCAAGCCTTCGGCACGCAGCGCGAACAACGCTTCGCGCACCGGCGTGACACTGATCCCCAATTCCGCGGCCAATTGGTCCAGCCGGATGTACTGTCCCGCACCATAGGTGCCGTCGAAGACCCGGTTGCGGACAAAGCGCGCCACGTCCTCGGAAAGTTGAGGCCGCGCAGCGAAATCCGGGGCAGTCATCGCCTCACACCCGATACTCGGCGAGCAAACGCTTGCTGATGATCTGCTTCTGGATTTCGCTGGTTCCCTCGCCGATGAGCAGGAACGGTGCGTCGCGCATCAGCCGCTCGATCTCGTACTCCTTGGAATAGCCGTACCCGCCGTGAATCCGGAAGCTCTGCTGGGTGACCTCCGAACAATATTCACTGGCAAGGTATTTGGCCATGCCGGCCGCGAGGTCGTTGCGTTCTCCCGAATCCTTCAGCCGCGCGGCGTTGACCATCATGAGGTGTGCCGCTTCGACTTTCGTCGCCATCTCGGCCAGCTGGAAGGCGATGGCCTGGTGCTCGGCGATCGGCTTGCCGAAGGTGTGGCGCTGCTGGGCGTAACGCACTGCGAGTTCGAAGGCGCGAATGCCGATCCCGCACGCTCTGGCCGACACGTTGACCCGGCCGACCTCGATACCGTCCATCATCTGGAAGAAGCCCTGACCCGGAACACCACCGAGGATATCGTCGGCGCCCGCCTGATAACCGTCGAAGATGAGTTCGGTGGTATCGATCCCCTTGTAGCCCAGCTTGTCGATCTTGCCGGGGATCAGCAGACCCGGTGCCACTTCGCCGAATCCCGTTGGCTTCTCGATGAGGAACGCGGTCAGGTTGCGATGCGGTTTGTCTGACCCTTCGTCGGTGCGCACCAGCACGGCCACCAACGTCGAACTGCCGCCGTTGGTCAGCCACATCTTCTGGCCGTTGATGGTGTAACTCCCGTCGGGGTTCCGTCCGGCGCGGGTCCGGATCGCCGCGACGTCGGAACCCAATTCCGGTTCCGACATCGAAAACGCCCCGCGGCATTCGCCGGTCGCCATCTGCGGCAGCAGGCGCTGCTTCTGGGCGTCGGTGCCGTGCTGGCGCAGCATGTACGCCACGATGAAGTGCGTGTTGATCACGCCGGAGATGCTCATCCAGCCGCGCGCCAGCTCCTCGACGCATAGGGCGTAGGTCAGCAGCGACTCCCCCAGGCCGCCGTACTCCTGGGGAATCATCAGTCCGAACAAGCCCATTTCCCGCATCTGATCCACGATGCCCTGCGGGTAGGTGTCGTGCCGTTCGAGCTCCGGCGCGTTGGGAATGACCTCCTTGTCGACGAATTGCCTTACCGTAGCGATGATCTCGGTTTGGAAGTCGGTCAGGCCAATTGTCTGGGCGAGTTTGGTCATGCGGTGCCGTTTCCTATCGTTCTTGCGCTGGCCAGGCGCTCGATGTCGGCGGCCGCCAAACCCAGATGCTCTGTCAGGACGTCAGCGGTGTCTTGCCCCAGAGCAGGCGCGGGTGCGCCCGCGGGGTGAACGCCGTCGAAGGCGGTCGGCATGCCGGGTGCCAGGTACTCGCCGATGCCGGGTTGATGCAGTCGGGAGAAAAGCGGATTGGCGGTCACCCGAGGGTCTTCCGCGACCTGAGCAAAAGTGCGATACCGCTCGAACAGGACAGTGGTGTTGGACAGTGCCGCAGTGATCTCGTCCGCTGTGTGATCGGCGAACCACGTCGCGAACAAACCGGAAAGCACGTCGCGGTACCGGTAGCGGTCGCCCTCGGTGCCGAAGTCCACGCCCAGCGCCTCCGCGAGGGCCGACACCGCCGCCCCGGTTCCGGTCACCTCGACCAGATCCCGAAAGTGCCTGCTTGTCAACGTGACAACCATGAACGCGACTCCATCGCGACTACTGAAGTCCTGGCCGTACTGGCCGTAGATGGAGTTTCCCAGCCGTTCGCGTTGCGTCCCGTTGACCTGAGGCTCGGTCAGCAAGCCCAGGTTTCCCGCGGTGGCCAACGCGACGTCCTCCAGGGCCAGGCTGACGCACGCCCCCGCCCCGGTCTGGTCGCGGCGGCGAACGGCCGCGACGACGGCCAGCGCGGCATACAGGCCGCAGCACACATCCCAAGCCGGCAACACATGGTTGATCGGCCCGGCGTGGTTGGCCGGTCCGGTGACAAGTGGATACCCGGTGCCCGCGTTGACGGTGTAGTCCACCCCGGTGGACCCGTCGCCGCGGCCGAGCAACTGCACGTGGATGACGTCGGAACGCTTGGCGGCCAGCAGATCATGGCTCAGCCACGGCAGGACGGCATTGGTCACCACGATGCCGTCACCTTCGACGATCAGCCGCTGAACCAGCTCCTGCCCTTCGAGGGAGCGCAAATTGATGGTGGCCGACCGCTTTCCCTTGTTCAGGCCGGTCCAGTAGATCGAGGTGCCGGTTGCCGACAAAGGCCAACGCTGTACGTCGGAGGCCCCCCCGATCGGGTCGATGCGGAGCACCTGGGCACCGAGTTGGCTCAGGGTCATGCCGCACAGCGGCGCGGCGACGAAGCTGGATACCTCGACGACACTGATGCCGGCCAGCGGGTTCATGACGATGAGACTCGTTCGAAGACTGCGGCGAGACCCTGGCCGCCGCCGATGCACATGGTTTCCAAGCCGTACCGCGCCTGGCGGCGATCGAGCTCTCGGGCCAACGTGGCGAGCATCCTGCCCCCGGTCGCCCCCACCGGATGCCCCAGCGAGATTCCCGAGCCGTGCACGTTGGTTCGGTCATGGTCGCCCGCGCCGAAGTTCCATTCCCGCATCACCGCAAGCGCTTGAGCGGCAAAGGCTTCGTTGAGTTCGATCAGATCGATGTCGCTTAACCGCAGACCCGCTTTGGCGAGGGCGACCTCGGTGGCGGGCACCGGGCCGATGCCCATGATGTTGGGCGCTACCCCAGCCGATCCCCACGAGACCATGCGGACCAGCGGCTTCAGGCCGTGCTGGTCGGCCGTCTCCGGCGTGGTCACCACGCACATCGATGCCGCGTCGTTCTGTCCGCTGGCATTGCCGGCGGTGACCGTCGCCTCCGGATCCTGGGCCAGCAGAACTGGTTTGAGCTTGCTCAGTGACTCCACCGACGTATCGGCGCGCGGATGCTCGTCGGTGTCGACGATCTCCTCGCCCTGCTTGGTGTGCAGCGTGACAGCGACGATTTCCTGGGCCAGGATGCCGTCCTTTTGCGCGGCCACCGCACGCTGATGCGACCGCACTGCGAGCTCGTCTTGCTCGAGCCGTGAAATGCCGTACTGGCGGCGCAGATTCTCGGCCGTCTCCAGCATTCCGCCCGGCACCGGGTAGTTGCGACCGCCGGCGGTGGTCCGTCCACGAGCCAGACCGTCGTGCACGCGGACACCGGAACGGGCTCCGCCCCACCGCATGTCGGTGGAGTAGAACGTCACGTTGCTCATGCTTTCGCAGCCGCCGGCGACGACCAAGTCGTTGTTGCCGGTGCTTACCTGCAAGCAGGCTTGGATCACTGCCTGCAGGCCCGAGCCGCAGCGTCGGTCGACCTGCATGCCGGGCACCGTCACCGGCAGACCGGCGTCCAGCGCGACCACGCGCCCGATCGCCGGCGCCTCACTGCTCGGGTAGCAGTGCCCGAGAATCACATCCTGCACCGCATCCGGCGCCAGACCGGTCCGTTCCAGCAGCCCCTTCAAGGCCGCGACGCCGAGGTCGACGGCAGTCTGCGACTTGAACATTCCGCCATAGCGGCCGATCGGCGTCCGTACGGGTTCACAGATGACGGCTTCACGCATGGCGACTCCCGTTTCGATGCCGACAAGACGCAAAAGCACCCCAATTCGGCCCGAATTGGGTGCTTCTGCGTCTGCTCGCGCTGGTGCTCATATGTGTCGGCCGCCGGTGACATCCATGACGGTGCCCGTCATGTACGAAGACAGGTCTGATGCCAAAAACAAGGCGACACTGGCGACTTCGCTGGGTTCGCCGGCTCGGCCCATCGGCACCTCTGCGACCTTAGAGTCCCAAATGCGTTGCGGCATAGCTTCTGTCATCGCGGATCGAATCAGGCCCGGCGCAATCGCATTCACCCGCACACCCAGATAGGCAAGCTCTTTGGCGGCGGCTTTGGTCATGCCGACAATTCCAGCTTTGGCTGCCGAATAGTTGGTCTGACCGACCATGCCGACCTTGCCCGACACCGACGACATATTCACGATCGCGCCACGCTTGTTTTCCCGCATGATCGCGGCGGCCAGCCGGGTGCCGTTCCACGTCCCCTTCAGGTGGACGTCGATGACCTGGTCGAATTGCTCTTCGGTCATCTTGCGCATCGTCGCGTCGCGGGTGATTCCGGCGTTGTTGACCATGATGTCCAGGCTTCCGAAACGATCGATAGCGGTCTTGATCAGAGCGTCGACCTCGTCGGCTTTGGTCACATCGCATCGAACGGCGACGGCGACGTCGTCACCGCCCAGTTGCTTCGCGGCGACCTCAGTCGCCTCGAGATTCACGTCGCCGAGCACCACCCGCGCGCCCTCGGCGATGAACCGCTCCGCGATGGCATAGCCCAGTCCTTGCGCTCCACCTGTGACCACCGCGGTCTGACCGCTCAATAACGACATCTGGATCCGCACCCCTAACTGTCTTGGTTCCCGGCGGGCACCCTCAGTTCGAATATCGTATTTGATATACGATCCTGAACGGCAACCGCCTGCCGAAGTCTGGAGCATCTGCGAATGGACACTGCCGAACGCCCCGAAGTATCCGATGAAGATTTCCAGGAGATCCTGGCTCAAACTCGTCACTTCGTCCGGGACGTCGTAGTCCCGCGTGAGCAGGAGATCCTGGCCGACGATCGGGTGCCCGACGATCTGCGCGACCACGCAAAGCAGATGGGTTTGTTCGGCTACGCGATTCCACAGCGGTGGGGCGGCCTGGGCCTGAATCTCATGCAAGACGTCGAGCTCGCGATGGAGTTGGGTTACACCTCGCTGGCGCTGCGCTCGATGTTCGGTACCAACAACGGCATCGCCGGGCAGGTTCTCGTCGGGTTCGGCACTGACGAGCAGAAAAGCCGTTGGCTGGAGCGCATAGCCTCGGGCGATGTCGTCGCCTCCTTCGCGCTGACCGAGCCGGGCGCGGGGTCGAACCCAGCTGGGTTGCGTACCAAAGCTGTTCGTGATCAAGACGATTGGGTGATCTCCGGACAGAAACGCTTTATCACCAATGCGCCCGTCGCGGGACTGTTCGTGGTCTTCGCCCGCACCCGGCCCGCCGACGACCGGGGTTCCGGCATCGCGGTTTTCCTGGTACCCGGCGAAGCCGAGGGCGTCGCGGTAGCTGCCAAAGACGCCAAGATGGGCCAAGAGGGCGCCTGGACCGCCGACGTCAGTTTCGACGATGTACGGGTCGGAAACGACGCGCTTATCGGCGGCAGCGAAGACATCGGTTACCGAGCGGCGATGACCGCGTTGGCGCGCGGCCGAGCCCACATCGCCGCGATCGCGGTGGGCGCCGCCCAGCGCGCGCTCGACGAGTCGGTGACCTACGCCGCCACCGCGACACAGGGTGGCTCTCCGATCGGAAGTTTCCAGTTGGTCCAGGCCATGCTGGCTGATCAGCAGACCGGCGTGCTGGCCGGCCGCGCGCTCGTCCGTGACGTCGCGCGGAAGTGGGTTACCGGCGAGGATCGCCGGATCGCGCCGTCGGCGGCCAAGCTCTTCTGCACCGAGATGGCCGGAAAGGTCGCAGACCTCGCGGTGCAGATCCACGGTGGAAGTGGCTACATGCGTGGGGTGCCCGTGGAGCGCATATATCGCGACGTTCGTCTACTGCGGCTGTATGAGGGCACCAGCGAGATACAGCGGCTGATCATCGGGTCGAACCTCATCAGGGGCCAGAGCGCGTAGCAATCTACGCGCAAACGCCGATGTTTTCCGGTAGTGGCCGCCGCATGCTGGCTAACATGAGCGAGATCGATCCACGGGCCTTCGACTGGAGCGACGCGGCGATGAACGAGCCCCTGCCCACCGGGACTGTGACATTGCTGTTGGCTGACGTTCAAGGTTCGACGCAACTGTGGAATTCGCGACCCGAAGAGATGACAGCGGCGATCGCGAACCTGGACCGAATACTGGCCGATTTGGTCAGCACCCACGACGGGGTCCGCCCAGTCGAGCAGGGTGAAGGCGATAGCTTCGTCGTCGCGTTCACCCGGGCGTCCAATGCGGTGGCGTGCGCGCTCGCGTTACAGCGAGCGCCGTTGGCGCCGTTGAGCTTGCGCATTGGACTGCATACCGGCGAGGTGCAGCTGCGCGACGAGAATAACTACGTCGGACCGGCCATCAACCGGACTGCACGACTACGCGAGCTCGCCCATGGCGGCCAGACCGTACTTTCTGGCACCACAAGCGATTTGGTTGCCGACACGTTGCCCGATGACACGTGGCTGACCGACCTGGGCATCCATCAGCTGCGGGATCTGCCCCGACCGGAACGGGTGGTGCAGCTATGTCATTCCGATCTGCGCAATGACTTCCCGCCCCTTCGCGAGCGCGAATACCTTGTCGGCCAGCACCTTCCGGCGCAGCTCACCAGCTTCGTGGGTCGCGGCGCGGAGATGGCCGAGGTGCGTGACCTGCTTGCTGAGAACCGGCTGGTGACGTTGACCGGTGCCGGAGGTGTGGGGAAGACGCGGCTGGCCGTGCACGTCGCGGTGGCCGTCGCCGAAAGCTACGGTGACGGAGCATGGTACGTCGACCTGGCGCCGATTACCGACCCGGACCTGGTACCGATCACCGTGGCCCGGGCACTCGGCCTGCCCGATCAGCCGGGACGTTCGCCGCAAGGCGCCCTGCTGCAGTTCATTGGGGCACGGCAAATGCTGCTGGTGCTAGACAATTGCGAGCACCTGCTGGACGCCAGTGCCGAGGTGATCGCGGCGCTGTTAGGTGCCTGCCCCCGGCTGACTTTGTTGGCGACCAGTCGCGAGCCGATCGGGGTGGCCGGGGAGGTGACATGGCGGGTCCCATCGCTGTCGCTGGCCGGTGACGCTGTGCGGCTGTTCGGTGACCGCGCAGGCAATGCCCGGCCGGGCTTCACCATCGACGACAACGCCTCCGCGGTAGAGGAGATCTGCCGTCGCCTCGACGGCATGCCATTGGCGATCGAGCTGGCGGCGGCACGGGTGCGCGCATTGTCACCACAGGAGATTCTCGCCGGCCTGCAGGACCGCTTCCGATTGCTGACGGGCGGGTCACGGACCGCGGTGCGTCGTCAGCAGACGTTGCAGGCGTCGGTGGATTGGTCTCATGCATTGCTGACCGAGCCGGAGCGAATCCTGTTCCGCCGGCTGGGGGTATTCGTCGGCGGATTCGATCTGAAAGCCTGCCAAACGGTGGCCTGCTACGAGGACTTAGCGCACCACCAGGTGCTTGACGTATTAGCCCTGCTCGTCGACAAATCGTTGGTGATAGCCGAAACAGCTGGGGGCGCAACGCGATACCTGCTACTGGAGACGATTCGCCAGTATGCGCAGGAAAAGCTCGGCGAAGCCGCTGATGCCATCGCCGTACGAGACCGGCATCGTGACTACTACACCGCCATGGCAGTGGCACTGGACGCCACGACGAACAGCGACATGGAGTTGCTGCTCGACCGGGCAGAGAACGAAATCGACAATCTGCGTGCCGCATTCGCATGGAGCCGAGAAAACCACGATACTGACAACGCATTGCGGCTCGCCGCTTCGCTGCGGCTGTGGCTGACGCGCGGCCTCCTCAAAGAAGGATCGGACTGGCTCGACCTGGCATTGGCCGACGCCGAGCTCGCGGATGCAGATGTGACGCCGACGGCGCTGGCGCAGGCCTTGGCCGACAAAGCATTCGTGGACAACATGCGTTCACCGGAAAGCTTGCCGCGAGCACAACGTTCACTGGAAATCGCGCGCGAACTCGACGATCCCGCACTGCTGACGCGGACTCTGATCGCCTGCGGCCGGGTCGCCGGCTGGGACGCCAAACTCGCCCGACTCTACCTATCGGAGGCGACCGACTTGGCCCGGGCTTTGGGCGATCGGTGGAGGCTGACCCAGGTCCTCTACACCCAGGCATTCTCCGCATGGGTCGGCGCCGGCGACATCGACGCCGTAGTTGCGGCCGGAACGGAGGGCCACGACCTCGCTGAGGAGATCGGCGATCGGTTGTTCGGGTGGGGGTGCCGCTGGTGTCTGAATGGGGCCCGATGGGTGACCGGGGATCTCCCTGCGGCCGAAGCGCAGGGCCGCGAATTGATCACCGAGGTGGACGCGGCACACGCTCTGATCTGGCAGGTGAGCACTCGAACCGGCCTGTGTCTGGTGCTGGCCCACCACGGACAAGCCGACGCAGGACGCACGATTGCCCTCGAGGCGCTCGATGGCGCCGCTGAGATCGGCCAGTATATGGAAGGCACGGTGTATGCGGTGCTGGCTTTCGCGGAGCTGGCCGGTGGCGATGTCGACGCGGCCTTCAAAGCCAGCGAGACGGCGCGCGAGCGATTCGCCGACTTGGGGCGCATGCTGGCGACCACGACGACCAAGCCTGCGGCCCAAGTCGCGCTCGCCCGTGGTGATCTGAACTCGGCACGTCGCCTAGCAGACGAGGACGTTGCGGTCGCGAAGGGCTGGTTCACGGTGCAGGCGCAGCTGACCCGCTCGCGAGTAGCTCTGGCGCAGAACGAGATCGGGCAAGCAGAACGTGATGCGCACGAGGCGCTCATGCGTGCTGCCGAGATGAAGGCGCACCTCTTCGTACCAGACCTTTTGGAATGTCTTGCGTGTTTGGCCGGTGACGCGGGCAACCACTTGGAGGCGGCGCGGCTATTCGGAGCGGCGCAGGCAGTCCGACAGCGCACCGGCGTAGTCCGCTTCAAGGTCTACGACGCCGACTACGAGGATTTGGTAGAGCTCGTTCGTAAGGCATTGGGAGATGCCGAGTTGACGCCGCATGGCAGGCTGGCCTGGAGCTGTCCACCGACGATGCGATCGCCTACGCCCAGCGGGGCCGCGGCGAACGCAAAAGGCCATCCAGCGGCTGGGACTCGTTGACTCCCACCGAGATTGACGTCGTTCGTCTGGTCAGCGAGGGTCTCGGCAACAAAGACATCGGTGCCCGGCTGTTCATCTCTCCGCGTACCGTGCAGACGCATCTCACTCACGTTTACGCGAAACTAGGCCTCGCCTCGCGCGTGCAGTTGGTTCACGAAGCGGCCCGTCGCGATTGAACTCATCCGATCAGCTCCAGCGTCCCCAGATCGCGGATCGCCTGGCAGCCCCGCGCGAGCATGGTCAGCACCATATCGTCGCCGCGCTCGGTGGCAGCGGCGAAGGCGAATCCCAGCGCCGAGATGAGGACGGTCTGCGGCATCCCGAGTCGGTAATCGCGCCAACAAGTTTCACGGTCATAGTCGGTGACGCCGTAGCCGATCAGCGCTTGATGATAGGCGTCGACGAGGTCTTCTTCAATCGTCAGGCGCAGTTCTGAATTCAGACTTGTCGCGGTGAAGTAGGCGAGGTCGCGTGCGGGCAGGCCGGTACCGAGCGTCTGCCAATCGACCACGGCGACACGGGTGCGTTCGGGGTCGAACAACAGGTTGTCAAGACGATAATCGCCATGCAGCAGCGCGAACCTGTCCGGCGCTTCAAGAAGCCAGGGTGTCACCAAACCCATTGCCGCAGTGAATGTCTCGCGATCTTCGCCGCTCATTCGGCCACCGAGCTTGTCCAGCGTGATGTCGGCGCTCAACTTCGCCACATCTCCAAGGCCCTTGGCCGCGGCCTCATCCGGACGGGGAAACGCGACACCGGGCAGGTCAAGCCAGAAAGGATCAGACCAGCTGGGGCCGTGCAATCCTGCCAACGCGGTGACGGCCAGCCGCGCCTCCTGCTCGCCACAGCCCGCGATCTGATCCCCCTGCACAGCGGGTGCCTGATCGGCCAGCAACAGAGCGAATTCGAAAGCGTCTTCGCTGATCTGGCAGTGGAAGCATCGCGGTGTGGGCACCTGCACGCGAGCGGCCACGGTGCTGTAGAACGCGCATTCGCTGCGATAACCGATGACGACCCGGTCGCGCACGGTGTCGTCCTGGGCCGGCAGTTTGATGACGAAGGTCTGCGGCAAATCGCCCGGATCTGCGGCATATTTGGCCGACACCCGATACGTCGCTCCGGTCTGTCCGGTGCCGATCGCGACGACTTCGACATCGGACACGTCGATGCTGAGTGCCGCTGACAGCCACTCAGGCGTGACATCGCCGGGGTATCGCGGAATCGCCACCGTCGTGGACAACGTGCCTCCCAGTCTTGATCCGACGGACGATCAGGTCCGACTGACTGGTCAACTGTAAGGCATACGGCAACCGCCGCCGCTTAGTGCTTGGCGTCGCAATTGAAGCCCGCGGGAAAGTCACCGCACAGGGGCCGGTTCACGTCGACCCAGCCCTGGTTTGTGCAAATCGTGTAGGTCCCGTCGTCATGAGGGCCGATGGTTGCCAGACGGGCACATTCTCCGTGCGGCTTAAGTGGCTCGTCGACGTGAACCCACCCAGCCCCCGTACAGAGCGAATAGCCGGCGGCTTCCGGCACCACCGTGCCCACCGAACCCCTTTCGCATGGTCCCGAAGGCGTCGCACCTGCCGACGGTGAAGCGACGAAGGCAGCCGCGATGAAGAGTGGTGCCAGTGCGACGGTTCGTAGCGTGATGCTCGGCATTACGTACTCCCTGGTCAGCAACAAACGGACGTTTGCTGTTGAAAGTACGTCGTTAGCCGAAGCCGCGTCATTACATTGATGCGTGCGGAGGCACTCGACCCCTATCCAGGTTGTCCGTGCACGGATTAGTCGTCGTCGGGAAGTCGCTCCGTGGCGGCAATTTCACGCTCGACTTCGGCATCTTCCCGCCGGTCACCGGCTTTAAGACGCTCCACGTGTTGGTCTGCGCGTTGCACTCGCTCGCGCTCTCGCTCTTCAGCCGTACCCTCGCGTGCGTCTGCCCGCAGCTCTCGTTCGTCTGCCAACTCCTCGCGGGCGTTTGCGATTCGGTCCCGCTCATCAGCGACCCGGTCTCGTTCGTCGGCGAGCCACTCCCGTCGGTCCAACTCGGCCTCGCGATGCGTGAGAGCGTTCTCGTGCCCATCGAACGCCGCTGCCCGGCGATTAGGCTCACCGGGAGTTGTTGTCGGGGTCTCAGGCACCACGGCTCATCTTACAGCTACGACAGGGTAGACATCGCCCCACGGATGCTGACACTTTTGGCGAAGCCGCCCCCGGCGTCGACGCGCGTACAGACGTCGTGCTGTCATTGCCGCTCTCAATATCGTTGTGCTTCAACCAAATTAAGGCGTAGACTTCGCGTGAACCTTGAGTGAAGTGTGTTGTAGGGCAGCCCGCGGTGGCTTTGAGACGGGCGCACGGTCTAGGCGTGCCCTACCAGCAAAGGTGCGGGCGGAGGGACTCGAACCCTCAAGCTCGTAAGAGCACCGGCACCTAAAGCCGGCATGTTTGCCAATTTCATCACGCCCGCGGCGTTGCCGATCGTACCGCTCTGCGCACTGACGAACTTCCCCAGGCGGTACGGTCGTGAAGTGTCCACTATCCACCGTCGCAGGCCCGCAATGATCGCTTTGGTGATCGTCGCGGCCTGCGGCTGCCTGGCGCTGGGCTGGTGGCAGTGGACCAGATATCAGTCGGCCTCGGGCACCTTCCAGAACCTCGGCTACGCGCTGCAGTGGCCGCTATTTGCCTGGTTTTGCGTTTACGCGTACCGCAAGTTCGTTCGCTACGAAGAGGTGGCTCCGGAACCAGGGAAGCCTGGCGCCGTCACCGAAATACCTGCCGGACTCCTGCCCGAACGTCCGAAGCCGATGCAACCACCCATCGACGATCCCGCCCTGCGGGAGTACAACGCCTACCTGGCCGAGCTCGCGAAGAACGACGCCGAAAAGCAGAACAGGACCACCGCATGACCACGCCGGAGACACCGGAATCGCAAGCGCCCGCTTTCCCCGCCGACAAGATTCGTCCCGCGCTGCTCGGTTACCGAATCATGGCGTGGACGACGGGTATCTGGCTGATCGCACTGTGCTACGAAATCGTCTCGCACCTGGTTTTCCACCACGAAATCCGGTGGATCGAAGTGGTGCACGGGTGGGTCTATTTCGTCTACGTATTGGCCGCCTTCAACCTCGCGATCAAGGTCAGATGGCCGATCGGCAAGACCATTGGTGTGCTGCTCGCCGGCACCATTCCGCTGCTGGGCATCATCGTCGAGCATTTCCAGACCAGGAGCGTCAAGGCGCGCTTCGGCCTGTAGAGCGTCACGCCCCGTCGTCACATCCGCCACACGAGCCGCTAGAGGCGGCAGCGCACTTTTTGTCCAGCTTCGAGCGACAATTCGGTTGTGAGATAACAGTTTTGGCGGCACCAGCCGAACTGTCGCTCGGAGCCGGACAGACCGACCGGCGCCTCTGAGAGAGGCCAGTGTGGCTGGTGTGATTAGGCTTCGACACCGGCCAGAGCGCGCAGCGCCGGCAGCAGCAGCGCCAGTGCCCGACCCCGATGCGATATCGAATCCTTCTCCGCCGGACTCAGCTGCGCGGCCGTGCAGTCGTAGCCCTCCGGAATGAAAACGGGGTCATATCCGAACCCCCCGTCGCCCGACGCCTCCCGGGCAATCGACCCCGGCCACTCCCCGCGCACCACGACCTCGCCGGACCCCGAAACCAGCGCGCAGGCCGACACAAACGCCGCACCGCGCCGCGAGTCGGGCACATCGCGCAACTGCGCCAACAGCAACTCGGTGTTGCGTAAGTCGTCGCCGTGGTGACCCGACCAGCGGGCCGAAAGCACGCCGGGCATGCCGTTCAAAGCGGCCACCGCCAAACCGGAATCGTCGGCCACGCTTGCCAAGCCCGTCGCGGCGAATGCGTCACGCGCCTTGGCCCGCGCGTTGTCCTCAAAGGTCGCACCAATTTCCGGCGCTTCGTCGAAGGGCTCCACATCGCTGAGTGACACCAGCGTCAACCCCGACAGGCCCGCAGCGTCGAGCACCCGGCGTAACTCAGCCAGCTTCTTGATGTTGCGGCTGGCGACCAGCAGGCGGGTCAGGTTCCGAACGCCTTCGGCGGTGGCGGTCCCTCCGGCAGCGCACCCGGGTAGGGCAGCTCCAAGGCCTCGCGCTGTGCGGCGAACAACTTGTCGCAGGCACCCAACGCCATGTCGAGCATCTTGTCCAGAGTCGACCGCGGAAACGTCGCGCCCTCACCGGTTCCCTGGATCTCCACCAAGGTCCCGGTGTCGGTGGCGACGACGTTCATGTCGACCTCGGCACGCGAATCCTCTTCGTAGGGCAGGTCGACGCGAATCCGGCCGTCGACCACACCGACGCTGACCGCCGCGATGGCGCACGACAGCGGCCTGGGATCGGACAGCTTGCCGGCCGCCGACAGGTAGGTCACCGCGTCGGACAACGCTACATAGGCGCCCGTGATGGCGGCGGTGCGAGTGCCGCCGTCAGCCTGCAGCACGTCGCAGTCGACGGCGACCGTGTTCTCTCCCAGCGCCGCCAGGTCGATGCACGCCCGCAGCGACCGGCCGACCAGCCGGCTGATCTCCTGGGTGCGACCGCTCACCCGGCCTTTCACCGATTCGCGGTCTGAGCGGGTGTGGGTGGCCGACGGGAGCATTGCGTACTCCGCGGTCAGCCACCCCAATCCCGACCCCTTGCGCCAGCGCGGCACTCCCTCGGTGACGCTGGCGGTGCACATGACCTTGGTGTGACCAAATTCGACCAGTACCGAACCCGCCGGATGATGGGTGAAACCACGCGTGATGACCACGGGGCGAAGCTCGTCGTCAAGCCGCCCATCTTCTCGTTTGGACACGACGCCAACCCTAGCTGTCGAAGGAACCCATTCTTAGGGCGCGCAAACTCTGGACGCCTATCAAATACGGGGGATATCGAACGTCTCGCCGCACACCACAGCGTGCACCGGACCGTCGAACTCGGCCTTGGCCTCGCTGATCACGTCCTCCCGCGAAGTCCACGGCGGGATGTGCGTCAGCAGCAGCTCGCCAACGCCCGCCTCCGCGGCGGCCCGGCCCGCCTCAGTGCCCGACAGATGCAGCGCGGGCGGGCGATCGTTCGGTGCGTGCGTCCAGGATGCCTCGCACAGGAAAACGTCTGCGCCACGCGCTAATTCGACGATCTGCTGGCACGCGCCGGTGTCGCCGCTGTAGACGAACGATGCGCCGCTGGGATCGGTGATCCGCAAACCGTACGACTCAGTCGGGTGAGCCACCACCCGCGGTACTACCGTCAGGGCCCCCAGGGCCACCGGCTCACCGTCCACCCAGTGGTGAATCTCGAAGATGTCCGAGCAATCGTCGATCTCACCGCCGTAGGGTGAGGACGCGGCGCCCAGTCGCGACCAGGTGTCGCTCGGGCCATACAGCAACGCCTTGCCGACCGGCTTCGACGGGTGGTAGCGACGCCACACGAACAGCCCCGGCATATCCAAACAGTGGTCGGCGTGTAGGTGGGTCAACAGCACATGTACCGACCCCGGGTCGGTATACCGTTGCAGCGCACCGAGCACTCCCCCGCCGAAGTCGAGCACAAACGGAGGCGTGTCCGGTGCCCTGACCAGATATCCCGACGCAGGCGAATCCGGACCGACGACGCTACCCGAGCAGCCCAGCACGGTTATTCGCACGGTCACTACTGTGCCATGCCCGATACCAGGATGAGGAATACATCGCCCATTCGGTGGTCAGAATCTGTCCGCATCGGCTCAGCGAACGCGTACGTGGTGAACAGGTTGCACACCCGTCACGGCGGGACCCAGGAATCGCGCCGCCAGTTTGGTGAACGCCTCGGGATCACCCGTGGCTTCGAACACCCGGGTGGCGGGCGGCGCGTCATGCGGACGCAGTAAATCCCGCTCGGTGAGAACCCGAAGCACTTCCTTGGCGGTCTCCTCGGCGCTGGAGACCAGCGTGACGTTGTCGCCCATCGCCAGTTGAATCAATCCGGACAGCAGCGGGTAGTGCGTGCAACCCAGCACCAGCGTGTCGACCTCGGCACGCTGCAGGGGCTCCAGATAACCCTCGGCCAGCCCGAGGACCTGCCGCCCGCTGGTAACCCCGCGCTCCACGAAGTCGACGAACCGCGCGCAGGCCACCGCGGTGATCTCGGTGTCGCGGGCCGCGGCGAACGCGTCCTGGTAGGCGTGCGAGGTGATCGTGGCCCGCGTGCCGATCACGCCGATGCGGCCGTTGCGGGTAGCGGCGACCGCACGGCGCACCGCCGGCAGGATCACTTCGACGACGGGCACGTCGTAACGTTCACGCGCGTCCCGCAGACAGGCGGCCGACGCCGAGTTGCACGCGATCACCAGCGCCTTGACACCGCGGCTGACCAGATCGTCGCCGATGGCCAGCGCGTGCGCACGGATCTCGGGAATGGTGAGCGGCCCGTAGGGCCCGTTGCCGGTGTCGCCGACGTAGACGATGTCCTCGTCGGGCAGTTGATCGATGATCGCCCGCGCGACCGTCAATCCTCCCACGCCGGAGTCGAAGATCCCGACGGGCGCTAACGGCGAACTCAACGGCCGGCCTTTTTCTGGGCGCGGGCCTTACGTTCCGGAGCGGACAACAGATACGCCGCGACGACGCCGGCGATCGCCCCGCACAGATGGCCCTGCCACGACACTCCGGGAGTGCCGGGCAGCACGCCGAGCAGGACGCCGCCATAGATGAACAACACGATGATGCCGACGACGACCTGCCACAGCTTGCGGGTAAAGAACCCGAACACGATCAGGAACGCCAGCCAACCGAAGATGAGGCCCGACGCGCCGATGTGGTTGGTCTCGCAGCGCACGCCGACGTACGGGCAGTGCGCACCGACATTGCCGATCAGCCACGTGCCGAAGCCACCGAGAATCCAGACGATGGCGGTGGCGAAGATAAACCGTGACAAACCCGCGAGCGTCATCAGGAAACCGAGCACCAGCGCCGGAACGGTGTTGGCGATCAGGTGATCCCAGTTCGCGTGGAGCAGCGGCGCGACGAGGATGCCCCAGAGCCCGTCGGTCTCAAGCGGCCGGATGCCGTTGGAGTCCAGGCGATGATTGGTCAGGTTGTCCCATAGCTCGACGAGCCACAGCAGCACGACGAAGCTGACGATCGTGGTCCCGCCGACAACCCATTGGGGCCGCCTCTGATCCTGCTTCACCGGCAAGTTGCCCGATCGCTTCATATGGCGCCGCTCCTTCTCATCGCTGCGCCCTGCATCCATCCAGGTTACCGGCATGGACGCAGCCGGAGTCAGATCCCAAACGCTCCCGGCAGCACACCGCGATAGGTCGGTATTCCGGCTACCGACTCGGCGGCCAGCACACCGGCCAGCACAGCGCGGGCCAGACAATCGGCCGCCGCCGCGCCGACCGCGGTAACCAGCGCGGTCTCCGGCGACAGTGCAGCGGGCGTGTCGGCCGCGGGCGGCACCTCGATCGCGCCGGTGGCCAGCGCGAACACCGTGTCGCCGTCCAGCGGGGTGTGCGCCGGCCGAATGGCTCGGGCCAGGCCGTCGTGGGCGGCGATGGCGACGCGCCGGCAGGCCGCCGGGCTCAGGGCGGCATCTGTGGCAACAACCGCGATCGTGGTGTTGAGCGGGCTCAACGGGGACGGCAGCTCGGCGAAGGCCGCGATCTGCTGGGCAGGCGGCGGCGTCAGCCCGAATTCGCCGGTCAGGTCTGCCATCCAGGGCAGACCGGTGGTGCGGTCGGCGACATCGCCCGCCGCGTTCGCCACCGCGATCGCGCCGACCGTCACACCCGACGACAGAGTTGTCGAGGCCGTTCCCACGCCGCCCTTCAATACACCGGCCCGCGCACCCACCCCCGCGCCGACGGTCCCGACGGCCACGGTCTCAGCGGCAGCCTGCGCGGCGGCGTAACCGAAGTCAGCCGTCGGCCTGCAGTCCCAGCCGCCGACCGGCAGGTCGAAAACCACCGCACCCGGCACGATAGGCACCACACCGGCACCCATGGCCACGCCCCGCTGGTGTTCCTCGAGCCAGCGCATGACGCCGTCGGCTGCCGCCAGGCCGTAGGCGCTGCCACCGGCAAGCAGCACCGCGTCGACGTAGCGCACGGTGTTGACCGGATCCAAGAGATCGGTCTCCCGGGTCCCTGGCGCACCGCCCCGGCAATCGACCGCACCGACCGTGCCCGGCGGTGTCAGAACGACGGTGGCGCCGCACGCCCAACCCGTGCCGAGCGACGCGTCCGGATCCAGCTTCTGGTAGTGACCGACCTGGATGCCCCCGACGTCGGTAATGGCGTTCATCGGGCCGGCTTCCCCATCAGGACCAGAACCAGGTACTCCTGCAAGACCGTCAGCCATTGGTAAACGTCGAGGTGCCCGGCCAGCGGATGGTCGTCCGGCAGCTGCTCCGGTCCCTGCGGGCCGATCTCGAGCAGGACGCCCAGCGTCAGCCGAAGGTCGTTGACCGCGGCGATCCAGGCATTCGCGACCTCCTCAGTCAGCTCCAGCCGGCCGCCGTTGTCCGGAACAGTATCCAACAACTTTTGTGCCGCAACGCGTTTAGCGTCGATGATCTCCGGCTCATGCAAACTGCGCAGCGCGGCGTTGAGGCTGTCGCAGTTATCGGGCTCCGAGGAGTCCGCGTCATCTCGCTTGTAAAAATCCGGCAGCAACCGGCGCAGCATCGGGTCCGGTGGACGCTCTGCATTGCCGGTCTTGATGCCGGTGATCTCCTGCAGTTCGTCTGAGGGCGAGGACGACTCACGCTCGTCGAGCAGGTCGATCATCGCCGTGACGAGGTTCTTGAGCAGCGCCGCCTCGTGCAGGTCCAAGGCGGACCGAAAACGGGGACCGTCGGCGGTCTCGACGCGCTTCCATTTGCGCACAGGGAATCCCGAATACCCTCGAAACTCACCGGTCGTGCTGCATCGTCGCCCACAAACCGGCAGCATGCAGCTTGGACACGTCGACTTCCATGGACTCTCGACTACCCGCCGAAACCACAGCCTTGCCTTCGTTGTGCACCTGCAGCATCAGCTTGGTGGCATGCGGCTCGCTGTAGCCGAACAACTTCTGGAACACATACGTCACATAGGTCATCAGGTTGACCGGGTCGTCCCACACGATCGTGACCCATGGGCTGTCGGTGACGGCTACCGGCGAGGACTCGCGTTGTCCGGTAGTGCCCGGCTTGGTGGGAGCTGAGGCAGCAACCATGGCCCCTAGGATACCGAGACGCCGGACGTGAGGACGCGAGCCGATACCCCCGGATAACGTTGCCCTGTGAATGAGCCGCCCTTGGCCGGCCTGCTGACCGACAAGTATGAGCTGACCATGCTGGCCGCGGCGCTGCGTGACGGGACTGCCGATCGTCGGACCACGTTCGAAGTGTTCGCCCGCCGCCTGCCCGCCGGCCGCCGGTACGGGGTGGTCGCCGGGACCGGCCGCCTGCTGGAAATCTTGCCGCAGTTCAGGTTCGACGACGACGCGTGTCAGCTGCTGGCGCAATTCCTCGATCCGGACACAGTGCGCTACCTGCGTGATTTCCGGTTCAGCGGCGATATCGACGGCTACGCCGAGGGCGAGCTGTACTTCCCCGGCTCTCCCGTGCTTTCGGTGCATGGCAGCTTCGCCGAGTGCGTGGTGCTCGAAACACTGGTGCTGTCGATCTTCAATCACGACACCGCGATCGCGTCCGCGGCGGCGCGCATGGTCAGCGCCGCAGCAGAACGCCCGCTGATCGAGATGGGATCCCGGCGAACGCATGAGCGTGCCGCGGCGGCCGCCGCGCGGGCGGCCTACATCGCCGGCTTCACCGCGTCATCGAACCTGGAGGCCCAGCGCCGATACGGAATACCCGCCGAGGGCACCGCCGCGCACGCCTTCACCATGCTGCACACCAGCAATGACGGACCGGACGAGCTTGGCGCGTTTCGCGCCCAGGTCGACGCGCTGGGCACCGGGACGACGCTGCTGGTGGACACCTATGACGTGACGACCGGCGTGGCCAATGCCGTGGCCGCGGCCGGAGCCACGCTCGGTGCGGTGCGCATCGACTCCGGCGAGCTGGGAGTGCTGGCCCGGCAGGTGCGTCAGCAGCTCGACCAGTTGGGGGCCACCCATACCCGCATCATCGTGTCCGGCGATCTTGACGAGTTCTCCATCGCGGCATTACAAGCCGCGCCGGTGGACAGCTACGGTGTCGGGACGTCGCTGGTCACCGGCTCGGGCGCGCCGACCGCGAATATGGTCTACAAACTGGTCGAGGTCGACGGCATTCCGGTGCAAAAGCGCAGCAGCCACAAGCAATCCCCCGGCGGCGGCAAGGAGGCGCTGCGGTTGTCCCGCGCGACGGGCACGGTGACCGAGGAGATCGTGTATCCGGCGGGACGGCTGCCGGCCAGCGCCGAGCCGTGCCGGGTGTTGACGACAGCGCTGGTCCGCGGCGGGCACGTGGTGGCCGATACCGACCTGGACTCGGCACGTCAGCTGGTGGCATCCGGACTGCGCAGCCTGCCGTGGGAGGGGCTGAAATTGGCGCCCGGCGAGCCGGCGATTCCGACGACGACGATCACGGCCTGACTCGGCTACGGTCGACGACGTGACTAGGTCCGCGTCCCGGTCCGTGGCCGAGCTGCTGGCCATCGCGGTGGCCGCGCTCGGTGGGAGCGAGCGCAGCGGCCAGCAGCAGATGGCCACCGCGGTCGCACAGGCCTTCGAGACCGGTGAGCACCTCGTCGTGCAGGCCGGAACGGGTACCGGCAAGTCGCTGGCGTATCTAATTCCCGCGATCGTCCGCGCCGTCAAGGACGACAAACCGGTGGTGGTGTCGACGGCGACAATCGCACTGCAACGCCAACTCGTGGATCGCGACCTGCCCCGGCTGGCCGACTCGCTCGCCGATGCGCTGCCGCGCCGCCCCCAGTTCGCGTTGCTCAAAGGGCGCCGAAATTACTTGTGCCTGAACAAGGTTCACGGTGGCGGGGCGGCCGCTGAAGACGACGGGCCGCAGGAAGAACTTTTCGACCCCATAGCGGTCAGCGCGCTGGGGCGCGATGTGCAACGGCTCACGACATGGGCATCGACCACCGAGTCCGGTGACCGCGACGACCTCAAGCCCGGTGTGCCGGACCGATCCTGGTCTCAGGTCAGCGTTTCCGCGCGGGAATGCATCGGCGTCGCCCGGTGCCCGTTCGGCTCGGAGTGCTTTTCCGAGCGGGCGCGCAGCCGCGCCGGCCGGGTCGACGTCGTTGTCACCAACCACGCGCTGCTGGCCATCGACGCCGTTACCGAATCGGCGGTGCTGCCGGAACACGCGCTGTTGGTGGTCGACGAAGCACACGAGCTTGTCGACCGGGTGACGTCGGTGGCCACCGCGGAGCTGACGTCGGCAACGCTCGGTGCGGCCTCGCGACGGATCACCCGATTGGTCGGCCCGGAACTGCTCCAGCGGCTGGAGGCGGCGTCGACGAATTTCGCCGCGGCCATTCACGACGGGACACCGGGCCGCATTGATTACCTCGACGAAGAGATGGCGACCTATCTTTCCGCGCTGCGTGACGCAGCCAGTGCGGCACAGTCGGCCATCGACACCACCAGCGACGCCAAGGCGGCATCGGCACGCGCCGAAGCTGCCGCTGCGCTGAGCGAGATCTCCGATACCGCGTCGCGGATCCTCACATCGTTCACCCCCGCTATCCCCGATCGCACCGACGTGGTCTGGCTGGAGCACGAGGACAACCGGGGCGTGGCGCGCGCCGTTATGCGGGTCGCGCCGCTGGGGGTGGCGGACCTGCTTGCCACGCAAGTGTTCTCCCGTTCGACAACGGTGTTGACGTCGGCGACGCTGACGGTCGGCGGTTCCTTCGACGCGATGGCGACCGCGTGGGGACTGGCAGATGGGTGGCGTGGCCTGGACGTCGGATCGCCTTTCCACCACGCCAAAGCCGGGATACTTTACATCGCCGCCCATCTGCCGCCGCCGGGCCGCGACGGCACCGGGTCGGCCGAGCAGCTGACCGAAATCGCCGAACTCATCACCGCGGCCGGCGGACGCACGCTGGGGCTGTTCTCGTCGATGCGGGCCGCGCGGGCGGCCGCCGAGGCCATGCGCGACCGGCTGTCGACGCCGGTGTTGTGTCAGGGCGACGACAGCACCTCGACGCTGGTCGAGCAGTTCAGCGCCGATGCGGCGACGTCGTTGTTCGGCACGCTGTCGCTGTGGCAGGGCGTCGACGTGCCAGGACCGTCGCTGTCCTTGGTGCTGATCGATCGCATCCCGTTCCCCCGGCCGGACGATCCGATGTTAAGCGCCCGGCAGCGGGCGGTGGCCGCGCGCGGCGGGAATGGTTTCATGGCCGTCGCCGCCAGCCACGCCGCGTTGCTGCTGGCGCAGGGATCCGGCCGGTTGCTGCGCCGCGTCACCGACCGCGGTGTTATCGCGTTGCTGGACTCCCGGATGGTCACCGCACGCTATAGCGACTACCTGCTGGCGTCGCTGCCACCGTTCTGGCGGACGACCAACGCCGCTCAGGTCCGGGCGGCGCTGGAGCGGCTGTGCGGTCCACCCGACAGTCTTTCCGCCTGAAGATCCCGGAAGCGTCAGCTTTTCTTGCGGAGGGCCCGGCCCATCACTTGATCGAAGGTTTCGGCGAGGCGCGCGCTTATCCGCTCGGGCAGTCGATCATCGTGCAGCGGGTCGTAGTTAGCCGGCAAATACTGGCGGTCGATGTAGAGGCCGGCCGCGATCGCCGACCACATTTTGACGGCGCGCTGCACCCGCCGGCTCTGCGGATCGATTCGCATACGTTCAGCGAGCGCGCGTGCCAGTACCTGCTTGCGGGCAGCCGATGCCTGCTGTTGCAAATCCCGATTTGAGGTGACGATGCAGGCCATCGCCAGCATTCGGTCACTCGTCATGACGCCGCAGCCGTTGGTGATGGCGGTCAGCATCTCCGTGGTCGCGATCGACAGCGCCTCGGTCGGGTCGATGTCTGTCTCAACATGGGCAAGTGCGACGACGGTGGCATGCAGCACGTCTTCGACGAGCGACATGATCACCGCATTCTTGGACGCGAAGTAACGCGTGAAGTCACGTGGCGATACGCCGGCGGCAGCGGCGATCTGGTCGACGGTCGTGCGGTCATACCCCTGCCGGACACAAAGATTCACCGTCGCGATGATCAACCATTCGCGGCAGCGCCGTTCCTCGGTCGACAACTCGTCCCACTGGCTCGCCTGACCCTCAGAACCCGCGATGTCGCACTGTCCGCCTGGGGCGATTTCCCGACGGCCGAAGCCGCCCTTCTCGGGCCGCACTGATACAGAACTGTTTGCAGCCACGGGTTCCCCTTTTCTCGCACTGACCCACCCGATGCGAGGAGCCGTACCCTTTGCTGGCAGCAAATATTATGCCATGATCGACGAGAAGTCGATACCCCTCTAGCCGTATTCGTCATGTGACTAGTTATCCCAGGTAGTTGACTCCAGTCGTTAGCTGCAGCCGCTGATTTCGCTCGGTACTACGTGGGCGTCAATGCGACCCCAGCAAACATCGCTCACCTGCTTCTGAGGCGGTGCGAATATGTCGGTGGGCATTGGCCGTGCCAGCAGTCCGCTGTATAGCCCGTTATCGTCGCGGTGACTAAGCCAGCGTGACCAGGCCGAGCTCGTTGCTGTTGGCAAGCATCGGATGGTTCGGCAGCACCCGCACTGTGTACCCGACCGCCCCGGCTACCGGCAGCGGCGTTGTCGTCGAGAAGACCTGGCTGCCTCCTTCGGCGCTGCCGGTGTACGACATCTCGACGGTGATCGGATCCACCAGCGCGTCGCCGGCATCCACCGTGCCCAACACCGCCTGCACCGTCACCTCGTCGGGAGCCAGGCCGGCCAGCTGCACCGTGGCGGTCAGGGTCAGCTTGGACCCCAGCAGCGGAGTGTCCGGCAGGCCGGTGCTGTCGACATCGGTGATGTTGATCTTCGGCCACGCTTCCTGCGCCCGCCGGCGATAGGCGGCGAGCTCTCGAGCCTCGGCGAACTCGGGTTCCCCTGCTTCGGCGCCGTCAGCGCCAAAAACCGTCCGGCGCAACGACTGCGCCGCCGGCAGATAGTAATGCTCGACGTAGTCGCGAACCATGCGCGACGCCAACACTTTTGGCCCAAGCGTCTGCAGGGTGTGCCGCACCATCTCGATCCATCGAGGCGGCACGCCGTCGTCGTCGCGTTCGTAGAACTTCGGCACCACCGCGTGTTCGAGTAGGTCGTACAGCGCGCTGGACTCCAGGTCGTCGCGACGCGTCTCGTCGACCACGCCGTTGGCAGACG
Source organism: Mycobacterium sp. NGS41 (assembly GCF_059812725.1). Classification (NCBI taxonomy): domain Bacteria; kingdom Bacillati; phylum Actinomycetota; class Actinomycetes; order Mycobacteriales; family Mycobacteriaceae; genus Mycobacterium; species Mycobacterium sp. NGS41. The sequence goes on along the minus strand of NZ_JCALDF010000001.1, from coordinate 411,309 downwards.
GTATCTCCCAACCGTTTTCACCGTCGTACCACTCATCCCACCAGCCGTCGCGGATGGACAGGTTCAGCCCGCCGTTGAGCGCGCTCTTCATCCCCGAGGTGCCGCACGCTTCCAGCGGCCGCAGCGGGTTGTTCAGCCAGACGTCGCAGCCCCAATACAACAGCCGGGCCATCGACATGTCGTAGTTAGGCAGAAAGGCGATGCGGTGGCGCACCTGCGGCCGGTCGGCGAAGCGGACTATCTGCTGGATCAGCGCCTTGCCGCCGTCGTCGGCGGGATGGGACTTCCCCGCAACGATCAGCTGGATCGGCATGTCGTCGTTGAGCAGCAGCCGTTCCAGTCGATCCGGATCACGCAGCATCAGCGTCAGCCGCTTGTACGTCGGCACCCGCCGAGCGAATCCGACGGTGAGCACATTCGGATCGAATGCCGTTGCGATCCAACCCAGTTCGGCGTCCGACGCGCCCCGCTCCAGCCAAGACTGGCGCAGCCGCACCCGCACGTCGTCAACCAGCAGCGCGCGCAGCTGCGAGCGGATCCCCCACAGGTGACCGGGGTCGACCTGTTGCAACCGCAGCCAGACGCCGGGCTCAGCAAACGAGTCCGACCCCGCCAGTTCCCGACCCAGCTGCAACCACTGCGGCGCCGCCCAGGTGCGCGCATGTACGCCGTTGGTGATCGATCCGATCGGCACCTCGCCGGGGTCGAATCCCGCCCACAGCTCGCTGAACATGACCCGGCTGACGCGACCGTGCAGCAACGACACACCGTTGGCCCGCTGCGCCAGCCGCAGACCCATGTGGGCCATGTTGAATTTGGTCAGGTCGTCCTCCGACCCCAGGGCAAGGATTCGATCCGTTGACACCCCCGGCAACAGCGTGGGCGCGCCGTTACCGTCGTCGTCGAAGTAGCGCTGCACCATCTCGAGTGGGAACCGGTCGATGCCGGCGGGCACCGGTGTGTGAGTGGTGAACAGAGTGCTGGACCGGACGACCGTCAACGCGGTGTCGAAGTCCAATCCCGCCTCGGTGATCAGCTCACGGATCCGCTCCGCTCCAAGGAATCCGGCGTGGCCCTCGTTCATGTGGAATACCTCGGGCGCGGGCAGTCCTTCCAGGGCGGTGTAGGCGCGGATGGCCCGCACCCCACCGATACCGGCCAGAATCTCCTGCCGAATGCGATGCTCCTGGTCGCCGCCGTATAACCGGTCGGTGACGCTGCGCAGGTCGTGCTCGTTTTCCGGCACGTCGGAATCCAGCAGTAGCAAAGGCACGCGACCTACTTGCGCGACCCACACCCGGGCGCGCAGTTGCGCGTCGTCCGGCAGGCTCAGCTCGACCAGAACCGGATCGCCGCCGGCGTCGGTGAGCAGCCGCAGCGGGAGTCCTTGCGGGTCCAGCGCCGGGTAGGTCTCCTGTTGCCAACCATCCGCAGTCAGTGACTGCCGGAAGTACCCGGAGCGGTAGTAGAGACCTACCGCAATCAGCGGGACCCCCAAATCGGACGCGGACTTCAGGTGGTCGCCGGCCAAAATCCCAAGGCCGCCTGAGTAATTCGGCAACACCTCGGCAACGCCGAACTCCATCGAGAAGTACGCAATGCCCGTCGGCAGGGGTGACCCGGTTCCGCCATCCGCCTGCTGCTGATACCACAACGGACAGTTCAGGTAGTCGTCTAATTCGGCCGCCAGCGCGTCGAGCCGGCCGAGGAAGCCCTCGTCGAGCGCCAATTCGTCGAGCCGCGCGGGTTTGACCGCGCCCAGCAGCGCCACCGGATCGTGGCCGCAATTCAGCCACAGCTTCGAGTCGATGGTCGCGAACAGGTCCTGCGTCGGCTTGTCCCAAGACCATCGGAGGTTGGTGGACAACTGTTCGAGGGCAGCGAGCCGCTCGGGTAGGTGAGCACGGACCGTAAACCGGCGGAGGGCTTTCACCGTCATTAGCTTACTGAGAATCGACGCGTGTGCAGCGCGACTAAGCCACCATTTACCTGGGGGTGTGTGGCCGAACACTAGGGTGGGTATCGGGTAGGTATTGGGGCGCAACGAAGCTTCCCGGTGCAAGCAAATTCCCTGATGAGGGGAAATTCCCAACGACGCCCGACAGGCGAACGGAGTGATGGGTGCCCGGTCGTGTCGAGATCGATAACGTCCAGCCCGTCGTCTCGTGTGGCGCGTACCCCGCCAAGGCGGTGGTCGGCGAGGTGGTCCCGGTCAGCGCCGCGGTATGGCGGGAAGGTCACGAGGCGGTAGCGGCGACGCTGGTCGTGCGCTACCACGGGTTGCGCTATCCGCAAGGGGCCGAAGTGCGCCGGATCAAGGCGGTGCAGGCTCCCGAGGCAAGTGTTGAAGCCACCGCCACCGCGACGCCGCGGGTCAAGCCGCTGCTGATTCCCATGACCATGGGACAGGAGCCCTACGTGTTCCACGGTCAGTTCACTCCCGACAGCGTCGGCTTGTGGACTTTCCGGGTCGACGGCTGGGGTGACCCGATCCACACCTGGCGCCATGGTCTGGTGGCCAAGCTGGAAGCCGGCCAAGGCGAAAAGGAGCTGTCCAACGACCTGCTGATCGGTGCCGCGCTGTTCGAGCGTGCTGCGACCGGTGTGCCGCGCGCGCAGCGCTGGCCGCTGATGGAAGCCGCGGCGGCATTGCGGAAGCCCGGGGATCCGGTGACCCGCTCGGCGCCGGCGCTGGCATCCGACGTCGAGGAGATCCTGACCGACTATCCGCTGCGTGACCTGGTCACCCGAGGCGAGCAGTTCGGCGTCTGGGTGGATCGCCCGGCGGCCCGGTTCGGCGCGTGGTACGAGATTTTTCCCCGTTCGACGGGCGGGTGGGACGCCGACGGCAAACCGGTGCACGGTACCTTCGCCACCGCGGCCGCCGCGCTGCCCCGCATCGCCGAGATGGGTTTCGACGTGGTGTATCTGCCGCCAATCCATCCCATCGGCAAGGTGCACCGCAAGGGACGCAACAACAACCCCACCGCCGAGCCGGGAGACGTCGGATCGCCGTGGGCCATCGGTAGCGACGAGGGTGGGCACGACGCCGTTCATCCGGATCTGGGCACCATCGACGACTTCGACGACTTCGTCGCCGCAGCCCGCGACCTGGGTATGGAGGTGGCCCTGGACCTGGCCCTGCAATGCGCACCCGACCATCCCTGGGCCCGGGAGCACCGGCACTGGTTCACCGAGTTACCCGACGGCACCATCGCCTACGCCGAGAACCCACCGAAGAAATACCAGGACATCTACCCGCTCAATTTCGACAACGATCCCGCGGGCCTCTACGACGAAGTCCTACGCGTGGTTCGACACTGGGTTGACCACGGCGTCAAGTTCTTTCGCGTCGACAACCCGCACACCAAGCCGCCCGACTTCTGGGCCTGGCTGATCGGTCAGGTGAAAGCCACCGATCCCGATGTGCTCTTTCTGTCCGAAGCCTTCACGCCGCCGGCGCGCCAGTACGGGCTGGCCAAGCTCGGCTTCACGCAGTCCTACAGCTACTTCACCTGGCGGACCGCCAAATGGGAGCTCACCGAATTCGGCAACGACATCGCCGCGCTGGCCGACTACCGCCGGCCGAATCTGTTCGTCAACACCCCCGACATTCTGCACGCCGTGCTTCAGCACAACGGCCCGGGCATGTTCGCCATCCGTGCGGTGCTGGCGGCGACCATGAGTCCGGCGTGGGGAGTGTATTCCGGCTATGAACTCTTCGAACACCGCGCGGTGCGCGAAGGCAGCGAGGAATACCTGGACTCGGAGAAGTACGAACTACGCCCCCGCGATTTTGCCGGCGCGCTGGCCGAAGGCAAGTCGCTGGAGCCATTTATCAGTAGGCTCAACGCAATTCGCCGACTACATCCGGCACTGCAGCAGTTGCGCACCATCCACTTCCACGGCGTGGACAATGATGCATTGCTGGCTTACAGCAAGTTCGATCCGGTCACCGGCGACTGCGTGCTAGTGGTCGTGACCCTGAATTCTTTCGGGCCCGAAGAAGCGACGCTGTGGTTAGACATGGTGGCATTGGGTATGGAGCCCTACGACCGGTTCTGGGTGCGCGACGAGATAACCGGCGAGGAATACCAATGGGGACAGGCAAATTACATTCGTATCGACCCTGGGCGGGCAGTCGCCCACATCATCAACATGCCATCGGTTCCCGACGAATCCCGAGTCACGCTGCTGCGCAGGAGGTGAGGGAGCATGAGCAGGACTGACCAACTCCCCGGAACGCACCTGGCCCCCGAGCCGGCCGACCTGGCGCGGCTGGTGGCAGGCGCCCACCACAACCCGCATGGCATTCTGGGCGCCCACGAGTACGGCGACCACACCGTCATCCGGGCTTACCGACCGCACGCGGCCGACGTCGTCGCTGTCGTCGGTGACGACCGATTCCCGTTGCAGCACATCGAATCCGGCCTGTTCGCCGTGGCGCTGCCGTTCGTCGACCTCATCGACTACCGACTCGAAGTGCGCTATAGCGACTCCGACGTCTACACGATCGCCGATGCCTACCGCTTTCTGCCCACCCTGGGCGAGATCGACCTCCATCTGTTCGCCGAGGGCCGCCACGAACGCCTCTGGGAAGTTCTCGGCGCCCACCCCCGCTCGTTCAAGACGGCCGACGGCGTGGTCGACGGCGTCTCGTTCGCAGTGTGGGCGCCCAACGCCAAGGGCGTCAGCCTGGTTGGCGACTTCAACGGCTGGACCGGCAACGACGCGCCCATGCGGGTGCTGGGCTCATCCGGAGTCTGGGAGTTGTTCTGGCCCGGGTTCCCTGTCGGCGGCCTTTACAAGTTCCGGGTACACGGCGCCGACGGCGTCATCACCGATCGGGCCGATCCGTTCGCCTTCGGCACCGAGGTACCGCCGCAGACGGCATCGCGGGTGACGTCGAGCGACTACACCTGGGCCGACAACGACTGGATGGTGCGGCGCGCGCAACTCAATGCGGTGTTCGAGCCGATGAGCACCTACGAAGTCCACCTCGGCTCGTGGCGCCCCGGTCTCAGCTACCGCCAGCTTGCCCGCGAGCTGACCGAATATGTTGTGGCGCATCGGTTTACCCATGTCGAGCTGCTACCCGTCGCCGAACATCCGTTTGCCGGATCGTGGGGATATCAGGTCACCTCCTACTATGCGCCGACGTCGCGGTTCGGCACACCCGACGACTTCCGCGCGCTTGTCGACGCCCTGCATCAGGCCGGCATCGGCGTCATCGTGGATTGGGTGCCGGCACACTTTCCGAAGGACGCATGGGCGCTGGGCCGCTTCGACGGCACCCCGCTGTATGAGCACTCTGATCCCAAGCGCGGCGAGCAATTGGACTGGGGCACTTACGTGTTCGACTTCGGTCGACCGGAGGTGCGCAACTTCTTGGTGGCCAACGCCTTGTACTGGCTGGAAGAGTTTCACATCGACGGTCTGCGGGTGGATGCGGTGGCGTCGATGCTTTATCTCGACTACTCGCGGCCCGCGGACGGCTGGACCCCCAACGTCTACGGCGGGCGGGAGAACCTGGAAGCGGTGCAATTCCTGCAGGAGATGAACGCGACCGCCCACAAGGCGGCGCCGGGCATTGTTACCATCGCCGAGGAGTCAACGTCGTGGCCCGGGGTTACGCGCCCGACCAGCCTTGGCGGCCTTGGCTTCTCGATGAAGTGGAACATGGGCTGGATGCACGACACGCTGAACTACGTCAGCCACGACCCGGTGTACCGCAGTTACCACCACCACGAGATGACGTTCTCGATGCTGTACGCATTCAGCGAGAACTATGTGCTGCCACTCAGTCACGACGAGGTGGTGCACGGCAAAGGCACGCTGTGGGGGCGGATGCCGGGCAACAACCACGCCAAGGCGGCCGGTTTGCGCAGCCTGCTGGCCTACCAGTGGGCGCACCCCGGCAAGCAATTGCTGTTCATGGGCCAGGAATTCGGCCAGCGCGCCGAGTGGTCCGAACAGGGTGGTCTGGACTGGTGGCAACTCGACGAGCAGGGCTTCTCCAACGGTGTTCTGCGTCTGGTGCGCGACATCAACGACATCTACCGCGGCCACCCGGCGCTGTGGAGTCAGGACACCACCCCCGAGGGCTACTCCTGGATCGACGCCAACGATTCCGCCAACAACGTGCTGAGCTTCCTCCGATACGGCAGCGACAGCTCGGTGATGGCGTGCGTATTCAATTTCGCGGGTTCAGAGCACAGCGGCTACCGGCTCGGCCTGCCGCTCGCCGGCCGTTGGCGCGAGGTGCTCAACACCGACGCGACCGTGTACAACGGCTCCGGGATCGGAAACCTCGGCGGTGTCGAGGCCACCGACGACCCGTGGCATGGCCGTCCGGCATCGGCGGTACTGGTGCTGCCCCCGACGTCGGCTTTGTGGCTGGAGCCTGAGTAGCGCGAGCAGACGCAAAAGCCCCCTAAAACCATAGGTTTTGGGGGCTTTTGCGTCTGCTCACCCTAATAAAGTGCGTTGGCCAGGTTGCGGCGCCCGACGACGACTTCAGGGTCCGCGGGATCGAACAGCTCGAACAGCTCGATCAGCCGGGTCCGGACGACGGTCCGATCATCTCCAGATGTGCTGCGCACCAAGGTAATCAAACGATCGAACGCCGCGCTCACATCCTGATTGAGGATCTGTACGTCGGCCGCAGCTAGCGCGGATTCGACGTCGTTCGGCGCGGCGTCCGCGACCGCGACGGCGTCTGGACGTTGTTTGGTTGCGCGCGTAAGGAATTCGATCTGCCGGATCGCGGCCTTCGCTTCGACGCTGCCCGGATTGACATCGAGGATGGCCTGATATGACTGTCGGGCGGCTTCGAAGTCGCCGGCCTCAAGCTGTTGGCGGGCCTGCGCAACCTGCGGGTCGACTTCCGGTGCCTCCCCGGAACCACTTGCTCCCCTGAGCTTTCCGGCTGTCGCCGAGAGCAGAGAATCCAGCCAGCGCCGTAACTGATCGGCGGGCTGCGAACCCTGGAAACTTGAGACGGGCTGCCCAGCGGCCAACGCCACCACGGTCGGCACCGCCTCAATGCCGAATATCCGGGCCACCCTGGGTGCCACGTCGACGTTGACCGTCGCCAGTGACCACGTGCCATTGTCCTCAGCGGCCAGGCCGGACAACGCGTCAACCAGCTCTATGCACACATCGCTGCGCGGTGACCACAGCACCACCACAACCGGAACTTCGTCCGACCGGACCAGCACTTCGTCTTCGAAATTGGCTTCGGTGACCTCAGTGGTCTGCGGACCACCCGGTTGCGCTGACGATGCGCGGCCCGCAGGGCCAGTTGCCGAAGCGTTCTGTTGGGCTCGCTGCTTGAGACCCGACAGATCGACCGCACCGGCCATCGCAGGTCCGATAGAGGGTCGGGGACGCGTCACGTCATCAAGTTTGGCACGCCGCTTCGGTCATCGATCGATCCGGTCGCACCGACGACCGTACGGGACCAGGACCGGCACGAAATCGCTGCTTAACGGTGCTCGCGATCCACCAGCTATGACAGAAATCACACAGATTCCCGCGCGCTTAGCTGCAGCAAAGTTACCGGTCAGTTGTGGATTGTTTATCCGGCCCGCAGAATCAGCGCGTCACCTTGGCCACCGGCACCACACAGGGCCGCGACGCCGTAGCCCGATCCGCGCCGTGCCAACTCGAGCGCCACGTGCAGCGTGATTCTGGCCCCCGACATGCCGATCGGATGACCCACGGCAATTGCGCCGCCGTTGACGTTGACGATTTCGGGATCCACACCGAGTTCGCGCGTGGAGGCCAGCGCGACCGCCGCGAAGGCCTCGTTGATCTCCACGACATCGAGCTGCTCAACCGAGATTCCTTCGCGGTCGAGCGCCTTCTTTATCGCGTTGGCCGGCTGAGACTGCAGCGTCGAATCCGGTCCGGCGACTACGCCGTGTGAACCAATTTCGACGAGCCACTTCAGCCCCATTTCCTGGGCTTTTTCCTTGTTCATCACCACAACGGCGGCCGCCCCGTCGGAGATCTGGGAGGCCGAGCCGGCGGTGATGGTGCCGTCCTTGCGGAACGCGGGCTTGAGACCGGCCAACGACTCGGCGGTGGTGTTGGCGCGAATTCCCTCGTCTTCGGTGAACTGCAGCGGATCGCCCTTGCGCTGCGGGATATCCACCGGCACCACCTCGTCGTTGAAGACGCCGTCCTTCCACGCCGCGGCCGCTTTCTGGTGCGACCCGGCAGCGTATTCGTCCTGCTCCTGCCGGGTGAACTTGTCGACGTCGTTGCGCTGTTCGGTAAGCGCGCCCATCGGCTGGTCGGTGAACACGTCGTGTAGCCCGTCGTAGGCCATGTGATCCAAAACCGTGACGTCGCCGTACTTGTAGCCCGAGCGACTGTCCATCAACAGGTGCGGCGCCTTGGTCATGGACTCCTGGCCGCCGGCGACCACCACATCGAACTCTCCGGCGCGAATGAGCTGGTCAGCAAGCGCGATCGAGTCGATCCCGGACAGGCACATCTTGTTGATGGTCAGGGCCGGTACATCCCAGCCGATACCGGCCGCAACCGCTGCCTGCCGGGCCGGCATCTGACCGGCCCCGGCGGTCAAGACCTGGCCCATGATCACGTACTCCACCGCAGCGGCCGGCACCCGGGCCTTTTCCACCGCCGCGGCGATCGCGATGGCGCCCAGATCGCTGGCGCTGAAATCCTTCAGGGAGCCCATCAATTTCCCTATCGGGGTGCGGGCTCCAGCAACGATCACCGACGTCGTCATTAGTACCTCCTAAAGGGCCTGGGAAGCCCGATTCGACCTACCGGAGAAGCGCAATCTCAATCGCCAGGTTACCGTTGTGTGATGACGACCGATCAAGTTGACGCCCGTCAGGTATTGGCCGCCTCGTTGGTGACAGGCCTCGATCATGTCGGCATCGCGGTCGCCGACCTGGACGCTTCGATCGAGTGGTACAACGACCACCTCGGCATGATCCTGGTCCATGAGGAAGTCAACGACGACCAGGGCATCCGCGAGGCGATGCTGTCGGTGCCCGGCACCACGGCGCAAATCCAGTTGATGGCCCCGCTCAACGAGTCGTCGGTGATAGCAAAGTTCTTGGACAAGCGCGGACCGGGCATCCAGCAGCTGGCTTGCCGGGTCAGCGATCTGGACGCGCTGTGCGGGCGACTGCGGTCCCAGGGCGTACGGCTGGTCTACGAATCGGCCAGGCGCGGTACGGCGAATTCACGGATCAACTTCATCCATCCCAAAGACGCCGGCGGGGTGCTGATCGAGTTGGTCGAGCCGGCGAGCTAAGACCACTTTCGGGTAGGGCCGCGGTTGGCGCGGTTCTTCCAGCACGGGGTGTGCCAGTGCCGCCGATCCTCGGCTCCGGCCACCACTGAGTCAGTCGGCCACACCACCACATGCGCAGTGCCGGAACGAATCTCATGATCGCATCCGGGACACCGATAGGTCTTGACGGCACGGGCCGCGGCGATCGGTCGCACTTCGTACTCGTAGCCGTCGGGACCGGTTTCCACTCGGCGCAGCCCAGCCGATAGCGGTGGCTGCCCGCGTGGCGGTTTACGGCGCCGGGCCATTCGGCCAGCTTAGTCGCACAAACGTCAGAACAGCCGGTACTCGTCGCTGTCCATTCCGCGCATCTGATCGTAATCCAGTGTCAGGCAACGGATCCCGCGGTCAACAGCCAGAGTGCGAGCCTGCGGCTTGATCTGCTGGGCGGCGAACACCCCCTTGACCGGCGCGAGAACACTGTCGCGATTGAGCAATTCGAGATACCGGGTGAGCTGCTCGACGCCGTCAATCTCGCCGCGCCGCTTGATCTCGACTGCGACACAGCCACCGTGCTCGTCGCGGCACAACAGGTCGACGGGCCCGATCGCGGTCATGTATTCCCGGCGGACCAGCGTGTATCCCTCGCCCAGCAGGTGCACGTGCTCGGCCAGCAACGCTTGCAGGTGGGCTTCCACGCCGTCTTTGACCAGTCCCGGGTCCACACCCAGGTCGTGGCTGGAATCATGCTCGATCTGCTCGACGGTGATCCGCAGCTGCTCGCCCGCCTTGTTGGTGACTACCCACACCGGCGCGGCCTCGCCGGGCTCTTCGGTCACCCAGCACGGCGGGCTCATCCAGTTCAACGGCTTATAGGCGCGGTCGTCGGCGTGCACGCTGACCGACCCGTCGGCCTTGAACAGCAACAACCTGCGGGCTGAGGGCAGGTGCGCGGTGAGCCGGCCAACGTAGTCGACGGTGCATTGAGCGATCACTAGACGCACCCGACTCACCTTAGAGCGTGGTCAACGAATTAGGCTGGCGCCACCATGTCCGGCAAGAAGGCCACCAACAAAAGCGTTGGGCAACGCTTGGGCCGGGTGCTCGAGACGCTGACTCGGCAGAGCGGCCGACTGCCCGATACCCCTGCGTACGGCTCTTGGCTGCTCGGGCGGGTGTCAGAGAGCCAACAGCGCCGGCGGGTACGCATCCAGGTCATCATGACCGTCCTCATCGTGGCGGCAAATCTCATTGGTATCGCCGCCAACATCCTGTTGGTGACGGTCGCCATTCCCCAACCGAGCGTGTTCCACGACGCACCCAAGTGGCTCACGTTCGGCGTCGTGCCGGGCTACATCACCTTTGCGTTGGCGGTGGGCGCGTATTGGATTACCCGACGAACGGTGATTGCGCTGCGCTGGGCGATCGAAGAACGCACACCGACCCACGACGACGAGCTCAACACCTTCGTGGCCGCGTGGCGTGTTGCGCTCGGCGACCTCGTCTTGTGGGGCATTGGCGCAGTGCTGCTGACCACGCTCTACGGAACGATCAATCACCAGTTCATCCCACGGTTCCTGATCACGGTCGCGTTCTGCGGCCTGATGGTCTCCACCGGCAGCTACCTGCTCACCGAGTTCGCGTTGCGCCCAGTGGCCGCCCAGGCGCTGCAGGCGGGGCCACCGCCTCGGCGCCTGGAGCAGGGCATCATGGGCCGAACCATGATGGTGTGGCTGATGGGTTCGGGCGTTCCCACCGTCGGCATTGCCCTGCTCGCCATTTTCCAGATCACGATGCGGAATCTGACCGAGACCGAGTTCGCGGTCGGAGTGCTGATCGTGGCCGCGGCGACATTGATATTCGGCTTCATCCTGATGTGGATCATGGCCTGGCTGACGGCGACCCCGGTGCGGGTGGTCCGTGCGGCGCTCCGGCGCGTCGAGCGCGGCGATCTCCGCGGGGACCTGGTGGTATTCGACGGGACCGAGCTCGGCGAGCTGCAGCGCGGCTTCAACGCGATGGTCGACGGCCTGCGCGAACGCGAACGCGTGCGCGACCTGTTCGGCCGGCACGTCGGGCGAGAGGTCGCCGCCGCCGCCGAACGCGAGCGACCGAAACTGGGTGGCGAAGAACGTCACGTCGCGGTGGTATTCATCGACATCATCGGCTCCACCAAGCTGGTGACCAGCCAACCTCCAGGCGATGTGGTCAAGCTGCTGAATCGGTTCTTCACGATCATCGTCGAAGAGGTCGACCGCCATTGTGGTCTGGTCAACAAATTCGAAGGCGACGCCTCACTGGCCATCTTCGGCGCGCCGAATACGCTGGACAGCCCCGAAGATGCGGCACTGGCCGCCGCACGCGCCATGGCCAACCGATTGTGCGAGGAAATGCCCGACTGCCAGGCCGGCATCGGCGTGGCGGCCGGACAGGTCGTCGCCGGCAATGTGGGGACCAAAGAGCGGTTTGAGTACACCGTGATCGGGGAGCCGGTCAACGAGGCGGCCCGGTTGTGCGAACTGGCCAAATCGCGCCCCGGCAAATTGCTGGCTTCGTCGCAGACGCTGGAGGGCGCGAGCGAAAGTGAGTGCGAGCATTGGTCGTTGGGCAGGCATGTGAAGCTTCGGGGCCACGATCAGCGCACCCAGCTGGCGTCGCCCATCGAGCCGGCCAAGCCACGCAAATAGCCGAGGGTCTGCGGCCGTAGGTCCGGATCGTCGTGCGGGTACGTGGCCCGATCGCGCCGACTCGACTACCATAGCCCTATGCAATAGTTGCCTTAGGAAGTGGAGATAGGGTCGTCCATTTCTGCGGCCGCGACGTGCTGAGAACGGAAAGGTACGTCGATGTCACCATCGGTATTGGAGAAGCGTTGTGCTGAAAGAACTTATGGGCTTGCCAGTCGACATTCAGGCCCTCGAAGCCGTGGGGACGGTAACGACAGACGATTACGAGCGCGCCTTCGCGCCGCTGGTGTATCAGGCGCGACGAACAGGAAGCCGACTGCGGCTGCTTTACCAATTCGGTCCGGGCTTCGAACGCATCACTGCGGGTGCGCTGTGGGCGGATGCCCGACTTGGAGCGGGTTACGTGCGGTTGCTCGATGGCTGCGCTGTCGTGAGTGACATCGCGTGGATCCGCGAGACCACCCGCGGCATCGGCGCGTGGATGCCCTGTCCGGTGCGCGTGTATCACAACGACGAACGTGACGACGCCATCGCGTGGCTCAGAGGCGTGCCCCAAGGTGTTGACGTGTCAGCCCGGGACATCACCAAGGCTTACGTCGGTGGATCAGCCGCCGCGGTCGGAACCCTAGGTCGCCTTGTCGTCTCCAAGGGCACGGCGAACTGGCACAAGACTGGCTGATCGAGGCTATCTGCTGGATCGCAACGGCTCACACGGGTCTGGGGAGGGAAGGGGCAAATGAAGGCGTACCGCCTGACCTGCGGCACATACGCGCATCTGCCACCGAGCCGATTCACCCAGTTCCGCCGATCGTTGCCACACCGTCATGGCCGTGTGCACTTCGCCGGCGCCGAACGCAGCAGCTGGCCAATCCACATGGAAGGCGCCGTGGAAAGCGGCGAACAAGCAGCACCGTCCGTCTCCGCAACCGGACGACTCAACTGACCACGGGCGCCGCAGCTCTCAGTATGACCTGGGCAGTCCGAGGCTGTGTTGGGCGATGTGATTGAGAACCATTGCGCGTGTGATCGGCACGGTCTTGAACAGCCGCACGAACTCATACATGTTGGCCAGAGCCACTTCTCGGGTGAATCCGCTACCTCCATGGACCTCGATTGCCTGGTCGACGCAACGTGTCGCGGCCTCTGCCGCCAAGAATTTCGCCATATTGCTCGCCTCTGCGGCATCTGCGCCGGAGTCGACACCGGCCGCAGCGTGCCGCGTCATCAGCCGGGCGGCTTCGAGCGCGATCTTGGCTTCGGCCAATGGATGCGCGACACCCTGGTGGGCGCCGATCGGCACCGTCCACACGCATCGTTCACGCGCGTACGCGACGGCCTTGTCCATCGCGTATCGGGCGACGCCATTGCAGATCGACGCGATGATCACCCGCTCAGGGTTCATCCCGTCGAATGCGACGCGAAGGCCGTTGCCCTCACCGCCGATGATGCGATCGCGGCTCACCGCAACGTTGTCGAAGAAGACGGTGAACGACTTGTCGGTGATCTCGAAGGTCATCGGAATGCGGTGCATGTCAATGCCGGGTGCCTCGCGATCTACCATTAATAACGAAAGCTGCGCTCTGCCTTGGGAATCGGTGCCGGTGCGAGCGACCACGAGCACCGCGTCAGCTTGGTCGATCGCGGTGATGAAGGTCTTCTGTCCGGTGATGTAGTACGTGTCACCGTCGCGTCTGGCGGTGGTGGTGATGTGATGGGAGTTCGACCCCGCGTCGGGTTCGGTAATCGCAAAAGCGATCTTGCACGTTCCGGCCGCCATGGGCCGCAGCCAGCGCTCCTTCTGCTCATCGGTGGCGTGGCGGGCCAGCAGACTGCCGACGATTCCCGGGGAGATCATCAGCATGATCTCCGGGCACCCTGCCGCGGCCGCTTCCTCGGCGACGATGCTCAAGGCGGTCAATCCCATTCCGCCGCCGCCGTATTCCTCGGCCAGGTTCACTCCGACAAATCCGCCGGCGGCCAGCGCGTTCCACAGTTCGGTGGGATGCTCCAGTGTCTCGCTGCAGCGAGTGAAGTAGTCGTTGCCGAACTTCGCCACGATTCCATATACCGATGTGCGCAGCTCGGCCTCTTCGGCTGCGCTAAGCGCCGCGGTCATCGAAAGTCCATCCAGTGTCCATGCGGAGTGAAACCCAGCAGGAACGGGATTTCGATGCGGCACACCGGCCCGGCAGTGATGTCGTAGGTGTCGAATATTACATATTCGCCGAGGTTTTCGGTCCAGCGCGACACCGGCACCATCAGGTACCCGTCACCTTCTGCAGCGTCCGGTGTTCGTGGCACGAAGGTCGGTTCCATAACCAGCGAAGGGCGCTCGTGACGCAGGCGGTAGTCCTGCTCACTGCCCGTGTCCAGGTCCCGCACGACCAGGCTGTGCATCCGCATTCCGTTGCCTTTGGCGTCGCCACCGATCAGGTATCCCCAGCGGTGGCCCCGGCCGTAATACCGTTCGTCGACCTTCGGCAGCTCGCACGGACGGTCGCTGAGCAACTCGGACTTCACTGCTCCGGTGTTCAGGTCCACCGTCCAGCGGCCAAGCGTGCTGCGGGCCAGGTTGAAGAACAGCGCGACATCGTCGCCCTCGAATCGGTCGATGTCCAGCGGGAATGGTGGACGCTCAAAGACCGGTGCGTCGAGCGTGAGCGTGTCGCCGGCAGCACCGGCCGACAGGGTATGCATGACGTATTGCGGCTCAATTTCAGCGGTGATCCAGCGGATTTCACCGTCGGCGATGTCGTCGCGCGGAACCAGCGCGAGCATGATCGGAAGTTCAGGATTCCAACCCTGCACCGATTGGCCACCTGCGACACGGTTGGGATCGAACGCAAAGCCCTGGAACGGCAACACAATCCAGTCCGGCGTTAACCACATGTCGTGCACTTCGGAGCAATACGGCGCGTCGGACAGCGCGCGAGACAGCACAGCCCCGTCGGGCCGCACAACATGGATGGTCACGTAGGGGGCGCGGTTCGCATACGACCAGCCATACAACGTTCCGGTCGCGGTGTCCCACTTGGGATGTGCGGTAAACGCCGCGTCGCCGAAGCCGGCTGGTTCGAAGATGCCGCGCGACAATTGTGGCGACCAGCCCACGATGCCGCGGGTTTCAAGCGTCATCGGGTCCAATGCCACCGGCGGGCTGCCCTGCTCGCCGGAGGCCAGAATCTCCCCACCGAACGGAAAGCAGTTGATGTTGTTGGTGCCCTGGGGCACTCCACGGGTCAACTCGTCGTGCAGCGCCGGACCGAATCCGATGTTGCGCCAATCGGTCCACTGACCGTCGGCCCAGCAGAACATGGCGCGCCCGTGTCGTTCCTCGAGCAGAAACTTCGGAGTGCGAATCCAGCGGTTTCGGAAATCTGCCCGGCCGTTGTCGAACGTGAGCCCCTGAACCATCCCGTCCATGGCCAGCAGGCCGTTGCCGCCTTGCCGCGTAGGGCGTTTGAATGTCGGCCCAACGCGATAAAACCCGCCGGACAGCTCTGGCGGGATCTCACCGAACGTCGTCACGCAGTCCTCGACGGTCGCTTCGAAACGCATCGGCCGGAAAGCGCCGCTCAGAACCGCGGCGGGCGGAATGGTCACCATGCGGACATAGTATACTAAGTATTATGACGACCGCCAGGCCCGCCCGGGCGCCCGAAATCGTGGCCGGCGCTCTGCGCCGAAGAATCCTGAGCGGCGAACTGGCGGCGGGAGAATCGTTGCCCGCCGAAGCCGACCTCATCGCCCAGCTCGGCGTCAGCCGCGAAACGGTACGTCTGGCGCTGCGGCTCCTTGGCGCCGAAGGTCTGACCGAAACCAGTCAAGGTCGCAGCGGTGTGCGCATCCGCCATCCAGAACCCGAACGGGTGGCCCGGTCGCTGGTGCAGCTGCTCACGCTGACCGGCGCAACCTGGGGCGACTTGTTGGAGTTCCGGCGCATGCTCGAACCCGCCGCCGTCGCGCATGTTGCCCAACGTGCCAGCGCAGCAGAGCGGACGGCGATCGCCACCGTCGCGCAAGGCGGTATAGCGCCCGACGGGGCCGGGTATCACGAATTCCACGACATGGTCGCGCGGGCGAGCGGCAACCCCATCCTGATCACTGTTCTCGCCGCCATCGAGCAGGCGGTGCGGTGGGCGGCGGCCACACAGGACATCAGCCAATACGACCGGGAGGAGGCCGCAAAATCGCATCGTGCGATCGCCACGGCCATCACCGAACGAAATCCACGCCAGGCCGAGCAGCGGATGCGACGGCACCTGGACGCCGCCCTGCGCCACGTCGAAGCATCCGGGTTGCGCTGCGAGCCGATGATTCCACCGTCGCGCTGGAGAGGCGGGGACACCGACCTGCCATGGCGCTAACGCCGGCAGCTACGACTTCACAGCTGCGACGGTTACCACCGGCCCGACATTGATGTCGTTTTTCCGCCAGTTTTGTCGGTGGGTGGGTGTAACTGTGGAAGCGTGCATGAAGATTTCGAACGCTGCTACCGGGCCGTCCAGTCCAAGGACGCACGGTTCGACGGTTGGTTTGTCATCGCCGTGCTGACGACCCGGATCTACTGCCGTCCCAGTTGCCCGGTGCGGCCGCCGTTCGCCCGCAATGTACGGTTCCTGCCGACCGCGGCGGCCGCGCAACGGGAGGGCTTCCGGGCCTGCAAGCGGTGCCGTCCCGACGCATCGCCGGGTTCGCCCGAATGGAACGTGCGCGGCGACGTGGTTGCGCGGGCGATGCGGCTCATCGCCGACGGCACGGTAGACCGCGAGGGCGTCGGCGGCCTCGCGACCCGCGTCGGCTACACCACGCGCCAGCTGGAGCGGCTTCTGCAGGCCGAGGTCGGTGCCGGCCCGCTCGCGCTGGCCCGTGCACAACGGACGCAGACCGCCCGGGTATTGATCGAGACCACCGACCTGGCGTTCGGCGACGTCGCATTCGCCGCTGGGTTTTCCAGCATCCGGCAGTTCAACGACACGGTGCGTCTGGTCTTCGAAAACACGCCGTCGGCGTTGCGCAAGCGCGCTGCCACCAGTTTCGGGACTTTGAAAGCCGGAGCCGCGTCGCCGGGAGCCCTGTCGGTTCGACTGCCGGTGCGCACCCCGTTCGCCTATGACGGCGTCTTCGGTCACCTGGCCGCCGGCGCCGTGCCCGGTTGCGAGGAGGTCCGCGACGGTGCTTACCGGCGCAGCCTGCGGCTTCCCTGCGGCAACGCGGTGGTCACCCTGACCCCGGCCGTCGATCATGTCGGCTGCCAGCTGGTGCTCGACGACTTCCGCGACCTCACCACCGCGATTGCCCGGTGCCGACGACTGCTGGACCTCGACGCCGACCCCGAAGCGGTCGTCGAAGCGCTCAGCGCTGACCTGGACCTGGCTCCTGTGGTGGCCAAGGCGCCCGGACAACGCATCCCCCGCACCGTCGACGAGACGGAACTCGCCCTGCGTGCGGTGCTGGGGCAGCAGGTGTCGACCAAAGCCGCGCGAACCCACCTGGCCAGACTGGTCGCCGCCTACGGGCAGCCGGTCCACGATCCCGCGGGCACGTTGACCCATACCTTCCCGTCGGTCGAACAGCTTGCCGACATCGATCCCGTCCATCTGGCCGTCCCCAAGGCCCGGCAACGAACGGTGAGCGCCCTGGTCGCCGGACTTGCCGATGGAAGCGTCGTCGTGGACGCCGGGTGCGACTGGGACAGGGCACGGGAGCAACTGCTGAACCTTCCGGGCGTCGGGCCCTGGACGGCGGAGGTGATCGCGATGCGCGGCCTGGGCGACCCAGACGCCTTCCCGGCCGGCGACCTCGGCCTTAAGCTGGCGGCCGAGCAGTTGGGCCTGCCCACCGCGCAACGAACGCTGATCGAGCACAGCGCGCGCTGGCGGCCCTGGCGCTCCTACGCCGCCCAGCATCTGTGGACCACCCTCGAGCATCCGGTAAACCGATGGCCAGTAGAAGGCCACTGAAACCCCAAGGGGAAATTGCATGATTCACTACCGCACCATCGAGAGCCCAATCGGGCCGTTGACCCTGGCCGGCCGTGGCTCTGTACTGACGAATCTGAGGATGGTCGACCAGACCTATGAACCGAGCCGCGCCGACTGGGCGCTCGATCATGGCGCGTTCGCGGAAGCGGTCGAGCAACTCGAGGCCTATTTCGCCGGCGAGCTCACCGAATTCGATATCGAAATGGACATGCGCGGCAGCGAATTCCAGCGTCGGGTCTGGCAGGCGCTGATGACCATCCCGTACGGCCAGACGCGCTCCTACGGAGCAATCGCCACGCAGATCGGCGCACCCGGTGCCGCACGCGCGGTCGGACTGGCCAACGGCCACAATCCCATCGCGATTATCGTTCCGTGCCATCGGGTAATCGGCGCCAGCGGAAAACTCACCGGCTACGGCGGCGGGCTCGACCGGAAGCAGACACTGCTGGACTTGGAGAAGAGCCGGGCGCCGGCGGAACTGACGCTGTTCGAGTAGGCATACGCCGCGAGCGCCACGCTCGCGATGCCTACAATTAAAAGCAAAAACACCCCCTTTGCAGGGGGTGTTTTTGTATATGTTCGGCGGTGTCCTACTTTTCCACCCGAATTGGGCAGTATCATCGGCGCTGACAGGCTTAGCTTCCGGGTTCGGGATGGGACCGGGCGTTTCCCTATCGCTGTGGCCGCCGTAACTCTATTACTTTACCTCTATTGTGTTGGTTGTATTGATGGGGGGTGTGGTGCCGCGACAATTGTCGTGGGTACCGATTAGTGGTTGCGATGTGTGTTGGTAAGTTTTCGGCCGGTTAGTGCCAGTTCCCTGCACCCATTGCTGAGCTTCCAGGTCTGGCCTATCGATCCCGTGTTCTGCGGGGGGCCTTATCCCACCAAGTGGGTGAGAAGCCTGATCTTGGAGAAGGTTTCCCGCTTAGATGCTTTCAGCGGTTATCCTGTCCGAACGTAGCTATCCAGCGGTGCCCCTGGTGGGACAACTGGTGCACTAGAGGTTCGTCCGTCCCGGTCCTCTCGTACTAGGGACAGGTTTCCTCAAGCTTCTGACGCGCGCGGCGGATAGAGACCGAACTGTCTCACGACGTTCTAAACCCAGCTCGCGTGCCGCTTTAATGGGCGAACAGCCCAACCCTTGGGACCTGCTCCAGCCCCAGGATGCGACGAGCCGACATCGAGGTGCCAAACCATCCCGTCGATATGGACTCTTGGGGAAGATCAGCCTGTTATCCCCGGGGTACCTTTTATCCGTTGAGCGACACCCCTTCCACTCGGGGGTGCCGGATCACTAATCCCGACTTTCGTCCCTGCTTGACGTGTAGGTCTCGCAGTCAAGCTCCCTTGTGCATTTACACTCGCCACCTGATTGCCGTCCAGGTTGAGGGAACCTTTGGGCGCCTCCGTTACATTTTAGGAGGCAACCGCCCCAGTTAAACTACCCGCCAGGCACTGTCCGTGAACCGGATATACGGTTCGACGTTAGGTATCCAATACGATCAGAGTGGTATTTCAACAACGACTCCACCTCAACTAGCGTCGAAGCTTCACAGTCTCCCACCTATCCTACACAAACCGTACCGAACACCAATACCAAGTTGTAGTGAAGGTCCCGGGGTCTTTTCGTCCTGCCGCGCGTAACGAGCATCTTTACTCGTAATGCAATTTCGCCGAGTCTATGGTTGAGACAGTTGAGAAGTCGTTACGCCATTCGTGCAGGTCGGAACTTACCCGACAAGGAATTTCGCTACCTTAGGATGGTTATAGTTACCACCGCCGTTTACTGGGGCTTAAATTCTCCGCTTCACCCTTACGAGTTAACGGGTCCTCTTAACCTTCCAGCACCGGGCAGGCGTCAGTCCGTATACATCGTCTTGCGACTTCGCACGGACCTGTGTTTTTAGTAAACAGTCGCTTCTCACTGGTTTCTGCGACCGGATCCCGCTCCCACCGCAGGGTGTTCACGGTATTCCGGTCCCCCTTCTCCCGAAGTTACGGGGGCATTTTGCCGAGTTCCTTAACCATAGTTATCTCGTACGCCTTGGTATGCTCTACCTGACCACCTGTGTCGGTTTGGGGTACGGGCCGTGTATGTGCTCGCTAGAGGCTTTTCTTGGCAGCAGAGGCTCACCGAATTCGCCTCAATCGGCTATGCATCACCTCTCGGGATTAATGAGCGACGGATTTGCCTATCGCTCTCCCTACAGGCTTGCCCCAGTATTACCACTGACTGGTACGGCTACCTTCCTGCGTCACCCCATCGCTTGACTACTACCAGCGAAGTTTCCACGCAGCCCCGAAACTCCACGCCCCCGAAGGGGAATGATCGATCCGGTTTTGGGTGGTTAGTACCGCTGATTCATCACGGGCGCTCATACACGGGTACGGGAATATCAACCCGTTGTCCATCGACTACGCCTGTCGGCCTCGCCTTAGGTCCCGACTCACCCTGGGCGGACTGGCCTGGCCCAGGAACCCTTGGTCTTACGGCGGGCAAGGTTCTCACTTGCCTTATCGCTACTCATGCCTGCATTCTCACTCCCCCATCCTCCACCACCGGTCACCCGGTGGCTTCGCGGAATGAGGGACGCTCCCCTACCCAACCTTGCGGTTGCCGCGGCTTCGGCGGTGTGCTTGAGCCCCGCTACATTATCGGCGCACAATCACTTGACCAGTGAGCTATTACGCACTCTTTCAAGGGTGGCTGCTTCTAAGCCAACCTCCTGGTTGTCTTTGCGACTGCACATCCTTTTCCACTTAGCACACGCTTAGGGGCCTTAGCCGGCGATCTGGGCTGTTTCCCTTTCGACGTACGGAGCTTATCCCCCGCCGTCTCACTGCCACGCTATACACCACGGCATTCGGAGTTTGGCTGACGTCAGTAACCTAGTAGGGCCCATCGGCCATCCAGTAGCTCTACCTCCGTGGTGAAACACGTAACGCTGCACCTAAATGCATTTCGGGGAGAACCAGCTATCACGGAGTTTGATTGGCCTTTCACCCCTACCCACAACTCATCCCCTCAGTCTTCAACCTAAGTGGGTTCGGGCCTCCACGCGGTCTTACCCGCGCTTCACCCTGGCCATGGGTAGATCACTCCGCTTCGGGTCCAGAACACGCCACTACACCCCAAAAGGGGATACGCCCTATTCAGACTCGCTTTCGCTGCGGCTACCCCACACGGGTTAACCTCGCGACATGTCCCTGACTCGCAGGCTCATTCTTCAAAAGGCACGCCATCACCCCACGAAGAGGCTCTGACGGATTGTAGGCACACGGTTTCAGGTACTCTTTCACTCCCCTCCCGGGGTACTTTTCACCATTCCCTCACGGTACTAATCCGCTATCGGTCATCGAGTAGTATTTAGGCTTACCGGGTGGTCCCGGCAGATTCACAGCAGATTCCACGGGCCCGCTGCTACTCGGGAGTTGATACAAGGTAGGTGTCGGGTTTTCGCGTACCGGGCTCTCACCGTCTACGGCAGACCATCCCAGGCCACTTCCGCTAACTACGACACTTTCTGACTACCCCTCAGCCAGGTAGAGCTGAGACGTATCAATCCCACAACCCCGCACACACAACCCCTACCCGGTTACCCATGCGTGCGGTTTAGCCATGTTCCGCGTTCGCTCGCCACTACTAGCGGAATCACAATTGTTTTCTTCTCCTACGGGTACTGAGATGTTTCACTTCCCCGCGTTCCCTCTCGCACCCTATATATTCAGATGCGAGTAACACGACATCACTCGTGCTGGGTTTCCCCATTCGGAAATCCTCGGATCAAAGCTCGGTTGACAGCTCCCCGAGGCATATCGCAGCCTCCCACGTCCTTCATCGGCTCTCGATGCCAAGGCATCCACCATGCGCCCTTAGTCACTTACTTACACACAAAAAACCAAAGAAGAAATTACATTTATGAACACGCCACCATTAGGGCAGCGCATCCATTAGATGCTCGCAACCACTATCCAATACTCAAACACCACACCCCACCACCAAGATGGTGGGACAACACCTGAGTGTTGCCTCAGGACCCAATAGTGTGTCTGGCAGTCGTTTGCTGTTGTGCACCCGGCCCTCGCCCACTACAGGCGAGAACCCCTCACGGCTCACACTCCACCAATTGGAGTGTTTTTCGTGGTGCTCCTTAGAAAGGAGGTGATCCAGCCGCACCTTCCGGTACGGCTACCTTGTTACGACTTCGTCCCAATCGCCGATCCCACCTTCGACAGCTCCCTCCCAAAGGGTTAGGCCACTGGCTTCGGGTGTTACCGACTTTCATGACGTGACGGGCGGTGTGTACAAGGCCCGGGAACGTATTCACCGCAGCGTTGCTGATCTGCGATTACTAGCGACTCCGACTTCACGGGGTCGAGTTGCAGACCCCGATCCGAACTGAGACCGGCTTTGAAAGGATTCGCTTAACCTTGCGGTATCGCAGCCCTTTGTACCGGCCATTGTAGCATGTGTGAAGCCCTGGACATAAGGGGCATGATGACTTGACGTCATCCCCACCTTCCTCCGAGTTGACCCCGGCAGTCTCTCACGAGTCCCCGGCATTACCCGCTGGCAACATGAGACAAGGGTTGCGCTCGTTGCGGGACTTAACCCAACATCTCACGACACGAGCTGACGACAGCCATGCACCACCTGCACACAGGCCACAAGGGAACGCCTATCTCTAGACGCGTCCTGTGCATGTCAAACCCAGGTAAGGTTCTTCGCGTTGCATCGAATTAATCCACATGCTCCGCCGCTTGTGCGGGCCCCCGTCAATTCCTTTGAGTTTTAGCCTTGCGGCCGTACTCCCCAGGCGGGGTACTTAATGCGTTAGCTACGGCACGGATCCCAAGGAAGGAAACCCACACCTAGTACCCACCGTTTACGGCGTGGACTACCAGGGTATCTAATCCTGTTCGCTCCCCACGCTTTCGCTCCTCAGCGTCAGTTACTGCCCAGAGACCCGCCTTCGCCACCGGTGTTCCTCCTGATATCTGCGCATTCCACCGCTACACCAGGAATTCCAGTCTCCCCTGCAGTACTCCAGTCTGCCCGTATCGCCCGCACGCTCACAGTTAAGCCGTGAGATTTCACGAACAACGCGACAAACCACCTACGAGCTCTTTACGCCCAGTAATTCCGGACAACGCTCGCACCCTACGTATTACCGCGGCTGCTGGCACGTAGTTGGCCGGTGCTTCTTCTGCAGGTACCGTCACTTGCGCTTCGTCCCTGCTGAAAGAGGTTTACAACCCGAAGGCCGTCATCCCCCACGCGGCGTCGCTGCATCAGGCTTGCGCCCATTGTGCAATATTCCCCACTGCTGCCTCCCGTAGGAGTCTGGGCCGTATCTCAGTCCCAGTGTGGCCGGACACCCTCTCAGGCCGGCTACCCGTCGTCGCCTTGGTAGGCCGTCACCCCACCAACAAGCTGATAGGCCGCGGGCCCATCCCACACCGCAAAAGCTTTCCACCACAAGACATGCGTCCCGTGGTCATATTCGGTATTAGACCCAGTTTCCCAGGCTTATCCCGATGTGCAGGGCAGATTACCCACGTGTTACTCACCCGTTCGCCACTCGAGTATCTCCGAAGAGACCTTTCCGTTCGACTTGCATGTGTTAAGCACGCCGCCAGCGTTCGTCCTGAGCCAGGATCAAACTCTCCAAACAAAAACTCCTCGATAAAACGAGGTGAATTCACAATCAGAGAAAATCTGACCTAACAAAAAGACACCAAATCAACTGGCATCAAAAGACGACCATACCCACACACGGGGGGTGCAAGATATGGTCAAAAAAACAACAACAAAAATATGAAACCACCAAACACACTATTGAGTTCTCAAACAACACTCTTGCTTGTTTTGCCCGATTCCGGGCAACCCTGCCAGCTTAATACAGCTCTGGTAGAGGAGTCAAGCCCCGGTTTTCGGCCATCCTGGGCGGCGACCGAGCCTGTCGGGCGGTATCTACTCTACCCTCTCGATCTCAGCACCCAAACTCGCCAGGTTCTCCACGAATAGCGGGTAGCCGCGATCGATGTGGAAGACGTCGTGGACCTCGGTGTCTCCGTCGGCGACCAGGCCCGCCAGCACCAAACCGGCGCCGGCCCGGATGTCGGAGCACCAGACCGGCGCGCTCGAGAGCTGCGGAAGACCCCGCACGACGGCGTGGTGGCCGTCCGTGCGGGCATCGGCGCCGAGCCGGATCATCTCCTCAACGAACCGGAACCGTGCCTCGAACACGTTTTCCGTGATCATCGACGTGCCGTCGGCTATCGACGCCAGCGCGATCGCCATCGGCTGCAGGTCGGTCGGAAAGCCGGGAAACGGCAACGTCGCGACATTGACGGCCTTGGGCCGCTCGTACTGGCCCACCCGGAAACTGTCGTCCGTCTGGGTGACGGTGGCACCCGCGTCGTGCAACTTGTGCAGCACCAGCTGAAGGTGCGCGGGATCGACGCCGGACACCGTGATGTCACCGCGGGTCATGGCCGCTGCGATGCCCCACGTGGCGGCCACGATGCGATCGCCGATGACGCGGTGTTCGGTCGGATACAGCCGCGGGACGCCGGTGATCGTCATGGTCGGTGAACCCGCGCCTTCGACCTGCGCGCCCATCTGGTTCAACATCGTGCACAGGTCGACCACGTCGGGCTCCCGCGCGGCGTTGTGGATTGTGGTGACGCCCTCAGCCAGGACGGCTGCCATCAGGATGTTCTCGGTAGCTCCCACAGAGGGGAATTCCAACTGAATCTCTGCGCCGCGCAACGTTTCTGCTTGAGCAACCACGCAGCCGTGCTCGATGTTGCAGCGCGCGCCCAGCTGTCGGAGACCGGCCTGGTGCATATCCAGCGGGCGCGATCCGATCGCGTCACCACCCGGAAGCGCAACCCTGGCCCGCTTGCACCGGCCGACCAGCGGGCCCAGCACACAGACCGAGGCCCGGAACTGCCGAACCGCGGCGAAGTCGGCGTCGTACTTGGGTTCGTCGGGCGAGGTGATCCGGGCGACGTCGCCGTCGAGCTCGACGGTGGCACCCAGGCCGCGCAGCACCTCCGCCATCAGCGGCACATCGAGAATGTCCGGACAGTTGGTGATGGTGCTGGTGCCTTCGGCCAGCAATGTCGCGGCCATGAGCTTGAGCACGCTGTTCTTGGCGCCGCCGACTGTGACCCGGCCGGACAACCGGTTACCGCCGGTCACCACGAAACGCTCAGCCACCCGGGTCAGTCTAGTGAAGCCGTATCGGCTTGTCAGTCAGCTAAGACGTCAGCCCGGTACCGTTTTGGCTATGGCAGTACACCTCACCCGCATCTACACGCGAA
The DNA here is from genome assembly GCF_059812725.1 of Mycobacterium sp. NGS41. Classification (NCBI taxonomy): domain Bacteria; kingdom Bacillati; phylum Actinomycetota; class Actinomycetes; order Mycobacteriales; family Mycobacteriaceae; genus Mycobacterium; species Mycobacterium sp. NGS41. The sequence continues at coordinate 386,026 of NZ_JCALDF010000001.1, read as the reverse complement.
CCGGCGACGACGGGACCACGGGACTGAGCGATTTCTCGCGGGTCTCGAAGAATGACGCCCGTCTGGTGGCATATGCGGATTGCGACGAGGCCAACTCCGCGATCGGTGTCGCAATCGCGGCGGGGCGGCCTGAACCGGAAATCGCGGACGTGCTGCGTCAGATTCAAAACGACTTGTTCGACGCGGGCGCGGATCTGTCGACCCCTGTGGTGGAAAACCCCAAGCACCCGCCGCTACGAGTCAGCCAACCGTACATCGATCGCCTCGAAGGTTGGTGCGACCGCTACAACGAGAACCTGCCGGCGCTGAATTCCTTTGTGCTGCCCGGTGGTTCGCCGTTGTCTGCGCTATTGCACGTCGCCCGTACGGTGGTTCGTCGCGCAGAGCGGTCGGCATGGGCCGCGATCGATGCGCACCCGGACGGTGTCAGCGTGCTGCCGGCGAAATACCTCAACCGGCTGTCGGATCTGCTCTTCATCCTGTCGCGGGTGGCCAACGCGGGCGACGACGTGCTGTGGCGACCGGGCGGCGGCAGCTAACGCGAGCAGACGCAGAATCGCCCAAAATAAGGGCATTTTGGGCGATTCTGCGGCTGCTCGCCACGTAAGTCACACGCTGCGGCGGCGGGCACGCGGTGAAGGCCGGGACTCCAGCCAGGACAAGAACGCCGTCAATGCACCCTGGTCGAGTGCGAGCTCGTAGCCCGAGCGGCGGTCCTGTGTGGTGTCGCGCAGTTCGAGCACGACGATCTCGTCGGTCATGATGTCGTACTCGTCGCCGCGCGGCCCGCGCCTGGCGATGATCTCCACGCCGCGCCGGCTGAGCCGCCGATCCGGCCACAGGCGCAAACTGGACAACCGGTAGAACGCGGCTTCGCCACCGCGGTAACGGATTACGCCATGCCGCCACCCGTGGCCGCCGATGGCGGGGATATCCCGCATGATCCCCGCTGTTCCGCCCTGCCGCAGCTTCCACAACCGATAGCTCAGCGCGAGGACCGCCACTCCCAACACGACGACGAGCACGGCCATGCCGATCATGGGCGCGCTCATCTTCTTGCCCGAGGCGGCTAGTCGATCGCGCCGACGGCACGCAATCTGGCGCGCCCCCTGGCCGCGATCTTCGGATCGTCGGACTCGGAATCCTGCTTGGCAGCGCTTTCGTCGATGTCCTTCTCGAACTCGGCTGTTTCGGCGAGGATGATGACCCCCTCCTCGGTCACCGACAGGAAACCGCCGTCCACCGCTATCCGCAGGTCGCCGTCGCCTTCCCGCTCCACACGCACCATGGCGTCGTCGACCAACTGCGCTACCAACGGGATGTGGTGGGGCAGGATGCCGATCTCGCCGACGGTAGTGCGGGTGAACAGGAACGTGGCCTCGCCCGACCAGATCTTTCGGTCGACCGCGACGATCTCAACGTTCATTTCCGCCATGCCACACCACCTTTCGCCACAGTCGCAAGCCTTCGATCACAGCTTGACGTCGTAGCTCTCGGCCTTCTTGGCCAGGTCATCGAGTCCACCGATCAGGAAAAAGGCTTGCTCGGGCACGTGGTCGAAGTCGCCCTTCGCCAGCTTGTCGAATGCCTCGATGGTTTCCTTCACCGGTACCGTCGACCCAGGCTGACCGGTGAACTGCTCGGCCGCCATCATGTTCTGCGAGAGGAAGCGCTCAATGCGCCTGGCGCGGTTCACCAACTGCTTGTCCTCTTCAGACAGCTCGTCGATACCCAGAATCGCGATGATGTCCTGAAGGTCCTTGTACCGCTGCAGGATTCGGATGACTTCCTGGGCCACGCGGTAGTGCTCGTCGCCGACGACGCTGGGGTCCAGAATGGTCGAGCTCGACGCCAGCGGGTCCACCGCGGGGAAGATGCCCTTCGAGAACACCGAACGCGACAGCTCGGTCGTGGCGTCCAGGTGCGCGAACGTCGTCGCGGGGGCCGGGTCGGTGTAGTCGTCGGCGGGCACGTAGACCGCCTGCATCGAGGTAATCGACCGGCCGCGCGTCGAGGTGATGCGCTCCTGCAGCTCACCCATCTCGTCGGCCAGCGTTGGTTGGTACCCCACCGCGGACGGCATCCGGCCGAGCAGCGTCGACACCTCCGAGCCGGCCTGGGTGAACCGGAAGATGTTGTCGATGAACAACAGTACGTCCTGGCCAGCCTCGTCACGGAACCATTCCGCCATTGTCAGCGCGGACAGCGCCACGCGCATACGGGTGCCGGGCGGCTCGTCCATCTGACCGAATACCAGCGCGGTGTCCTTGAGCACGTCGGCTTCCTTGAGCTCGACCCACAGGTCGTTGCCCTCGCGAGTGCGCTCGCCGACGCCGGCGAACACCGAGGTACCGCCGAAGTTGCGGGCGATGCGGTTGATCATCTCCTGGATGAGTACCGTCTTACCCACGCCGGCACCGCCGAACAGGGCGATCTTGCCGCCACGCACGTACGGGGTCAGCAGGTCGACGACCTTGAGGCCGGTTTCCAGCATCTCGGTGCGGGGTTCGAGGTCCTCGAACGCCGGCGGCTTACGGTGAATCGACCAGTGGTCGAAATCTTCTCCGTATCCCGGCTCGTCCAGGCAGTACCCCAGCGCGTTGAAGACATGGCCCTTGACCTCTTCACCTACCGGCACCGAGATCGACTTACCGGTGTCGGTCACCTCGACGCCGCGCACCAGGCCGTCGGTGGGCTGCAACGAGATCGTGCGCACCAGGTTGTCGCCGAGGTGCTGGGCAACCTCCAACGTCAGGGTCTTGGCGAGCGACTCGAAGCCGATCTCGGCGTGCAGGGCGTTGAACAGCTCCGGGACGGAGCCCCGCGGGAACTCGACGTCGACGACCGGCCCGGTCACCCGTACCACGCGGCCGCTGGTATCGGAGTTCCCTGACTTTTCGGACTTGTCGGTCTTTGTAGTCGTTCCCGATGTAGCGCTCATATCCTTTTCGCTTCCTTGTGGGGCTAGTTGGCGGCCGCGTCGGCGAGCGCGTTTGCGCCACCGACGATTTCGCTGATTTCCTGGGTGATCTCGGCCTGCCGCTGGCGGTTGGCCTCCAAAGTGAGCTCTTTGATGAGGTCGTCGGCGTTGTCGGTCGCCGACTTCATTGCCCGCTGGCGCGACGCCAGTTCCGACGCCGCCGATTCCAGCAGCGCCGCGTACACGCGGGTGGTCAGGTACCGGGGCAGCAGCGCATCGAACAGTGTCGTCGCGTCCGGCTCGAAGGAGTACAGGGTGTGTAGTCCCTCGTCTTCCTCGACGTACTCCACCACCAGCGGAGCGATGCGGTGAGCCACCGCGGTTTGCGACATCATCGACTTGAACTCCGAGTAGACGATGTGCAGTTCGTCGACGCTCTGCTCGTCTTCAGACTGCTCGTCCTCGTCGTCGCCGGTGCCCTTCATGAACGCATCGACCAAGGTCGAACCGATCTCTGCGGCGTTTTCGTATTGGGGTTGCTCGGAAAAGCCCGTCCACGATTCGGCGATGTCCCAGTTGCGGAACTTGAAGTAGTTCAGCGCCTTACGGCCCACCGTAAACAGAACCGGCTGCTTTCCTTCGTCTCTCAGCAGCGAGAACAGCTCCTCGGAGCGGCGGAAGATGCTGGAGTTGTACGCGCCGCACAAACCACGGTCAGAAGAGACCACCAGGACACCGGCCCGCTTCGGTTCCGTGCGCTCGACGAGCAGCGGATGGTCCAGAGCGGCTTCGGCGGACAGGGTGAGCAGCATAGACGTGATCTGGAATGCGTAGGGCCGCGCGGATTCCAGCCGGGCCTGTGCCTTTCCGATGCGCGATGTGGCAATCAGCTCCTGGGCCTTGGTGATCTTTTTGATCGACCCGGCCGAACGGATCCTCCCGCGCAATTCGCGAAGTGTGGCAGCCATCGTTAGCTACTTCTTGTCCTTCTTAACGGATTCCTTCTTGCCGGAGTCCTTCTTGGAGTCCTTCTGCTCCTTGGGTTTTTCCTTCTTGACTTGCACCGACTCCTTTTCGAGGTCCTCTTCGTCCATCGCGTCGACGTGCTCGTCGGGTACCACCGATCCGCCGCCCGTGGCCGCGAAGCCCTTCTTGAAGTGCTTGATGATCTCGGTCAGCTGGTCTTCTTCTTCCTCGCTGATCTTCTGACTGGAGCGGATGCCTTCGAGGAACTTCTCCTCCGACGCCCGCATGTGATCCAGAAGTTCGGCCTCGAACCGCTTGACGTCCTCCACCGGCACCGAGTCCAGGTGGCCGCCGGTGCCCAGGAAGATCGAAACCACTTGCTCCTCAACGGGCATCGGCTGGAACTGCGGCTGCTTGAGCAACTCGACCAGCCGCTCGCCGCGCTCCAACTGCGCCTTCGAGGTGGCGTCCAGGTCAGACGCGAAGGCGGCGAAGGCTTCCAACTCGCGGTACTGCGACAAGTCCAGGCGGAGGCTTCCTGCCACTTCTTTCATCGCCTTGATCTGTGCCGCGCCGCCGACTCGCGACACCGAGACACCGACGTTGATGGCCGGGCGGACACCCTGGTTGAACAGGTCGGTCTCCAGGAAGCACTGGCCGTCGGTGATCGAGATGACGTTGGTGGGGATGTAGGCCGAGATGTCGTTGGCCTTGGTCTCGATGATCGGCAGACCTGTCAGCGAACCGCCACCGCGGTCGTCGGACAATTTGGCGCAGCGCTCAAGAAGTCGCGAGTGCAGATAGAACACGTCGCCGGGGTAGGCCTCGCGACCGGGCGGGCGGCGCAGCAGCAGCGAGATGGCGCGGTATGCCTCGGCCTGCTTGGTCAGGTCGTCGAAGACGATCAGCACATGCTTGCCTTGGTACATCCAGTGCTGGGCGATCGCCGAACCCGTATACGGCGCAAGCCATTTGAAGCCGGCGGAGTCTGAAGCCGGAGCCGCAACGATGGTGGTGTAGTCCATCGCGCCGCCCTCTTCCAGCGCGCGACGGACAGAGGCGATCGTGGTGCCCTTCTGTCCGATGGCCACGTAGACGCACCGCACCTGCTTCTGCTCGTCGTCGCTTTCCCAGTTCTGCCGCTGGTTGAGGATGGTGTCGACGCAGACGGCCGTCTTGCCCGTCTTACGGTCACCGATGATCAGCTGGCGCTGACCGCGGCCGATCGGGGTCATCGCGTCGATAGCCTTGATGCCGGTCTGCAGCGGCTCCTTCACTCCTTGCCGCTCCACCACCGACGGCGCCTGCAGCTCCAGCGCGCGCCGGTCGTCGGTCTCGATGTCTCCTTGCCCGTCGATCGGCTGGCCGAGCGGGTTGACAACCCGCCCCAGGAACGCGTCGCCGACGGGAACCGACAGGACATCGCCGGTGCGCTTGACCTGTTGACCTTCTTCGATCTTGTCGAAGTCACCGAGGATCACGGTTCCGACGCTGTGCTCGTCCAAGTTGAGTGCGACGCCGAGGATTCCGCCGGGAAACTCGAGCAGCTCCTGGGTCATGACCGACGGCAGCCCTTCGACGTGCGCGATGCCGTCCCCGGCATCCACGACGGTCCCGACTTCCTCGCGTGAGGTGTCGGCGGTGAAGGAACTTACGTACTCCTCGATCGCGCTCTGGATGTCATCAGCGGAAATTGTCAAGTCGGCCATGGCTTTTCGTCTTCCTACTTGTTTCGTCTTGCACGTGGGTGATGACTAGTTGGTGTTCAGTCCGGTAGCTGAGCCCGCGCCGCGGTCAGGCGAGACGAGAGCGTACCGTCGATCACCTCGTCGCCCACGGAAATCAAGAGCCCACCTAACAATTCGGCATCGATCTGCAGTTGCACCGTCACCGAATGACCGTAGATCCGGCTCAGCACTTCGGTGAGACGCGTGCGTTGGGCATCGCTGAGCTCGGCGGCCGCACCGACTTGCGCGACGATTTCGCCACGGCGCGCGACTGCTACTTGGCTCAAAAACGTCACTGCTTCTTCGGCCGCCTGGCCCCGCAACAGCTCGACGGTCTGGGACAGCAGTGCGGTCGTGATCCGGTATACCCGGCCGCTCGCGCTGTCGAGCACCTTGCGCAGCAACCTGATACGGTCTTCGGCCGGTGCAGCGTAGTCGCCCAAGAGGATGGCAAGCCGGGGCTGCGCGTCGAGCACCCGGGAAAACCGAAACAATTGGTCTTCGAGTTCGCCGACCTTGTCCTCGCGTTCGGCGACGGTCAGCAACGCTTGCCGCGACACGTGTTCGATGGCATCGACCAAGTCGGAGTTGGTCGACCACCGCTGCGACACGGCTGCCCGCAGTACCTCCAGCGCGGGATCCCCGACTTTGTCGGATACCAGCCGCTCGATCAACCGGACCCGGGGCGCCGCGTCTTCTGAGGGCACGGTCAGATACCTGGTCACGACGAGTTCGCGGTCCAGCATCTTGGCCACCGACACCAGCTCGCCGGCGAGCTTGGACAGGCCTTGATCGCTGAGATCCTTTGCGATGGTGTCGAACCGGTCCACCAGGTCGCTCATCGCCTGTCGGCTGGCCGAGCGCATCTTTGCCATCAGGGGATACTCGACATCGGCCGTCTCCGGCGCCATCGCATCGAGCTCGTCCAGGAAGCGATCCACGGTGGCCGACTGCTGCTTCGGATCGCTCACGTAGTTGCGCACCAATTCCCCTGCCTGGCGCACTGATTCGTGGCCGAGCTCGAGGCGAAGCTGACGGGTCAGCTGGGCCCGCAGGAGCTCGGCCTGGCGGGCGCCTTGTGTTCTGATGCGCTCCGCGTCGACCTCGGACTGGGCCCGCAACTGTTCCGCAATGCGTTCGGAGTCTTCTTTGGCCTCTTCGACGACCCGCTTGGCCTCCTCCTTAGCGGATTCCACTGCCTTGGTATGGGCGGTGGACGATTCGCTGAGGCGTTCGGCGGCCGCGAGGGAGTCTTTGAGTTGCTGGCGGACCGTCTCCTGCCGGGCAGTCATCAAGCGGCGCACCGGCGGCACGGCAAAACGCACCACTATGAACACGATGACCGCGAACCCGATCAGTTGCGAAACGAAAGTCAGCATCGGTAATTACCTCGTCGCGGTTGAGGGAGTGACGTCGACGCCCAGAATTCGACTCGCCAGGGTCGCCGACATGTTTGCGACATTGGTTCGCAAATCCAACTCCACGGTGTCCCTCTCCCGCTTCAGTTGCTCGTTGGCCAGCGCTAACGTCGATGCCACTTCCTGTTCGGCACCCGCGCGGGCCTCGTCGACGGCCTTACGACCCTGGGCCCGGGCATCGTCGCGCAACGACGACGCCTTAATTCGCGCATCCTTCATGGCTTCTTCGTAGTCGGACTGGGCAGCGGCGAATTGCTCGGATGCCTTCTTGTTGTCGGACATGGTCTTGTGAACCATGGCATCGCGGTCCCGCAACACCTTAAGGATCGGCGGCACCACCCAAGTGCCGATGACACCAAGCACCACCAGGAAGATCGCCAGCACAAAGAAAAAGGTGCCGTTGGGAACGAGGAAGTTGTTACCTCCCTCGGCCTGGTTTGCGGCCAGAGCAGTAAGAGTCACGTCACTCATTACCCCCATCACCAGCGGTGTTACTTGACGGGGGTTGCGAAGACGAACAAGGCCATGAACGCCAGGTTGATGAAGTAGGCCGCCTCAACCAGACCGACGGTGATGAAGAACGGAGTGAACAGCCGTCCCTGCGCCTCGGGCTGCCGGGCGATGCCCGAAACCAGTGCGTTACCCGCAATACCGTCACCAATACCGGCGCCGATCGCGCCGCCGGCCATGATCAGTCCGCCGCCGATGAGTGCACCGGCAGCGATTTGGGGATCCATTGGCATTCTTTTCCTCCTTTATCGGATGGCTATCTGTTAGCGATCTACGCGGCTTCTGTAATGGCTTGTGAGTCGGGCCAATTGATGGCGGATTCAGTCATGATCCTCCTCGAGCTCCATCGCTTGGCTGAAGTACAAGATGGTCAGGATAGAGAAAATGAACGCCTGGATGGCGCCGACAAATAAGTCGAATGACTTCCAGATCGCGTTTGGCACCCACATGATGTAAACCGGGATGAGCGCGGCGATCAGGGTCACCAAAATGCCACCGGCGAAGATATTCCCAAAAAGTCGGAGCGACAACGAGATCGGCTTGGCGAGCTCCTCGACCAAGTTGATCGGCGCCAAGAAGACCACGTGCCCCTTGAGCAACTTGACCGGGTGTCCGATGATGCCACGGCGCCAGATCCCCGCGCCGTGATAGCAGACAAATACGAAAAGGGCCAGTGCCAGAACATAGTTGATGTCACCGGCCGCCGACTTGAGCAATTCGCTGGCGTGCCCGCTTTTGTTTTTGTATTGCAGCGGGAGGACCGACAGCCAGTTGGAGATCAGGATGAAGACGAAGATGGTGACCGCCAGCGGCAGCACGAACGGCGCGATCCGCATACCGATGGCAGCCTCGATCTGGCCGCGCATCTGGATGGTGATTGCCTCCCAGAAAAGTTGCACGCCACCAGGAACGCCCGTCGAAGTCACCTTGGAGCGCAGATAGAAGGCCAGCGCGATCACGATCACCGCGGCGATCGCGGTCGAAAGCACCGTGTCGACGTTGACGGTCAGCCCAAGCCACTTCGCCTTGTCGTGGTCCCCGACCTCGATTTGGGCTTCGGCCAGAAACGTCTCAATCATCGCTGGAAGTCCTCCCCTCGGTCGCGTCCGAAGTCATGGCCGAATCCCCGGCGCGCAGCTTCTTCACGATCGGCAGCGCGGTCGAAAACACCAGTAGTACCTGGAAAAGGGCCAGCCCAAACACGGCGCCCAGTCCATCAGGCCGGACGAGGGCCGCGACAATGAGGGCAAGCACGGTGATGATCGCCAGTCGTGCTGCTGAGTTGACCGCCATCGATCGTTTCAGCGGATGCTCTTGGGCGGTGATCGCTCCGACCGAACGCCGCACCAGCAGGGCGTTGAGCAAACCCAGGAGCAGTCCAACACCGAAGTAAACGCCAAGCATCAAGTGACCGATATAAGCGGCCGCCAACGTCGCACCGGCGGCGAGCACAACGCAGATGACGAAAAGGCGAATCGGGCGGAAAGCAACAGCGGGAAACACCAACGGCGCGTCCTGCGCTGGTGTCGTCACTGCAGCACCTCAATCCAGGGTTGGTGGAGCCGGTACCTGCCGACCGACCGATCGGTGGCCCGCAGAGCGTATCGCAGTCGTCCTGCTGGAAACACCCATGGGGTACCTCCTGGTGTCGGTCGTGAATCGGCTCGATCGGATTAGCACCCGATAGGCCGGGTGGCCGGCGACCCGCGAGGTGCATTTCGGGCCTCTAGCTGCACCGTACCATAAAGCGGAGCCACCTACTACTCCGTGTCGTAGTCTCCGCGGCGGTCGTCGTCGTAGTCGTCGTAATCGTCGCGGCGGCGCAGCAGTGGTATCACCGTCGCGATGCCGGCGACGACGATCGCGCCCAGCATTACCGCCGCGGTGTGGCGGGGGTTGAAGAAGATCGTGCTCGCGGCGCCGAAGGCAACGATGCCGACCCAGAGATAGATCAGCAGCACCACGCGCCGATGTGAATGACCGATCTGCAGCAGCCGGTGGTGCAGGTGCATCTTGTCGGGGCTGAACGCGCTGCGGCCCGCGCGGGTGCGGCGGACGATCGCCAACAGAAGGTCGAGCATCGGCACGAACATCACCGCGACCACCAGCAGGAAGGGTGACAGCAGAGCAAACACGTCGCGAGCACCGTAAGCGTTCTGCGAGATGGGTCCGGCGGCGGTCGTGGAGGCCGCGGCGAGCATCAGGCCGATCAGCATCGAACCCGAGTCGCCCATGAAGATCCTGGCCCGGTGGAAGTTGTGCGGCAGAAAGCCCAGACAAGCCCCCGCAAGAACCACAGATATCACGGCGGGCGGATAGAACAGCACGTCACCGCCGTGGTCGCGGAGCAAACCAACCGAGAAGATGCAGATGGCCAACGCCGTGATGAGTCCCAACCCGGCTGCCAACCCGTCGAGGCCGTCGACGAAGTTCATCGCGTTGACGATCGACACCGTCAGCGCCAGGGTGAGCAGGATCGACGAAGCCTGGTCCAAGACGATGGTGCCGACACCGCCGATCGGGATGTACAGCACGCTCCAGGCGACACCCATGGTGACCAGCACGCTTGCCGCGGTGATCTGACCGGCGAACTTCGTCAGCGCGTCCAGGCCCCAGCGGTCGTCGATCAGCCCGATACCCATGATCACCGCCCCTGCCACCAGCACCGCGGGCATGCCGGTGGAGTAGACGAAGCCGCGGGTCAGCGCGGGAAGCTGAGAGGCCAGAAAGACCGCGGCGACGACGCCCAGAAACATCGCCAGTCCGCCCATCCGTGGGGTGGGCGTCACGTGCACGTCGCGTTCGCGCGGATAGGCGACGGCGCCCAATCGGGTGGCCAGCACCCGGACCGGCCCGGTCGCGAAGTAGGTGATGATCGCTGCGGTCAGGCCGACCAGCGCTAGCTCGCGCAGCGGGACACCGGCGCCGCGATCGGCCAGGGCGAGCAAACCACCGGCAAGGCTGGTTACATCGCTGGACACCTCGAGACCGTACTGCACCAACCTGAGACCTGCGCTTCGGCTAGACGGTCAGGGTTGCGGGATCCACGCCTAAAACCTCGGCGATCCGCTCGGTGCTCACCGGCCCCGGTCGCAGGACGCGAGGCGTGTCGCCGGTCAGGTCGACGATCGTCGACGCAGCCTGCTGCGCCGACGGACCCGCGTCCAGGTAGACGTGGACCAGATCGCCGAGCTGGTTGCGCGCGTCGTCGGCGTCGACGGCGGGTGCGCGGCCAGAGACGTTGGCACTCGACACCGCCATCGGCCCGACCTCGCGGAGCAGCTCAATGGCGACCGGGTGCAACGGCATTCGCAGCATCACGGTGCCGCGGGCATCGCCCAGATCCCACTGCAACGACGGGGCTTGCGGCACCACCAGGCTTAGCGCGCCGGGCCAGAATGCGCGGATCAGTTCCCGGGCTCCGTCTGGCACGGAGTAGACCAGACCCTCGATCGTGTGCCACGAGCCGACCAGGACACCCACGGGCATATCGCGTCCACGGCCCTTCGCCGACAGCAGGGCGGCCACGGCATCGCGGTCGAAGGCGTCAGCGCCGATGCCGTAGACAGTGTCCGTCGGCATGACAACCAGTCGTCCGGCCTTGAGCGTTTCTACCGCCGAGGCGATTCCGCGCGCACGCTGGTCGGGGTCAGCACACTGGTAAATCTCAGGCATCGGCGCCAATCCTCCGGCCTGTCACGAATCTTGGCCGGCCGGCCAAATCCTTGCGGGCCACGATGTTATCGAACAGCCTTGTGTCCGACAATAATTCGACGGTCGGTGACGACGTGGTGTCGTCATGCTCGATGGCCAGCAGACCACCGGGACGCAGCCAGCGTCCAGCGTGGTCAACGACGGCGGCTATCACCGCCATCCCGTCCGGCCCGCCGAACACCGCGTGCGGCGGATCATGCTGGGCTACTTCGGGTTCCAGCGTCACGTGATCGGGAACGTAAGGCGGGTTGGCCACCACCAGATCCACCCGCCCGTCGAGTTCGGAAAGCAGGCGCGGTTGAGCAAAAGACTCAGTGATGTCGGCGTGCACGAGCTCAACCGCGGTGCCTTCGACATTGCGGCGCGCGTACTCGAGAGCTGCCTCGGAGTCGTCGATGCCGATCACCCGTGCTGCGGGCCAGCGCTGGGCCAGTGCGACAGCCAGTGCGCCGGATCCCGTACACAGGTCAACGATCACGGGGCGTGTTCCAAGCCGCTGCGCGACGGCCCACTCCACTATGCACTCGGTCTCTGGGCGCGGTATGAACACTCCCGGCCCCACCTGCAGTTCAACCGACCCGAACGCGACCGTCCCGATGATGTGCTGCAAGGGAATTCGGCGCGAACGGGCGGTGACGACGTCGTGGTACCGCCCGAAGAACTCCTCGTCGGGCAGCTCGAGCAACGGTAGCCGGCCGCGATCGGTGCCGGCCAGGTGAGCGGCCAACAGTTCGGCGTCGTAACGGGCCGAGTCGATGCCCGCGTCGGCCAGTAGTGCCGCAGCGGAGTCGATCGCGCGCCGCAGCTTGGACTGGACTGTCATGACGGTTGCTGCAGCCGGGACTGCTTGTCAGCGGCGCTCAGCGCGTCGAACATCGCATCCAGATCTCCGTCGAGCACCTGATCGAGATTGTGTGACTTGTAACCGATTCGGTGATCGGTGATGCGGTTCTCCGGGAAGTTGTAGGTGCGGATCCGTTCGCTGCGGTCCACGGTGCGGATCTGGCTGGCTCGGTCCGCAGACGCGTCGGCCAGCGCTTGTTCCTCGGCGAGCGCTTGCAGTCGTGCCGCCAGCACCTGCAATGCTCGCGTCTTGTTCTGCAGCTGCGACCGTTCGTTTTGGCAGGTGACCACGATCCCGGTGGGCAGATGAGTGATCCGCACCGCCGAGTCGGTGGTGTTCACACCTTGGCCGCCCTTCCCGGAGGAGCGGTAGACGTCGACACGCAGATCCGACTCGTCGATCTGGACCTCGCCGACTTCTTCCGGTTCCGGATACACCAGCACGCCGGCCGCCGAAGTATGCACTCGCCCTTGGGATTCCGTCACCGGGACGCGCTGGACCCGATGCACGCCGCCCTCGAACTTCAGCCGCGACCAGACGCCGTCGGCGGTGTCGCCTTTACTCGCGATGGCCAGCGTGGCGTCCTTGTAACCGCCCAGATCCGAAGTGGTTTCGTCCAGCACCGACACGTTCCAGCCGTGCCGCTCGGCATAGCGGATGTACATACGGGCCAAGTCGGCGGCGAACAAGGCGGACTCTTCGCCTCCCTCACCGGATTTGACCTCGAGCAGGATGTCGTCGGCGTCGTGCGGGTCGCGCGGTGCCAGCATGTCGGTGAGTTGGGTGTCCAGCTCGGCCACCCGCGATTCCAATTCGGTGACCTCTTCGGCGAATGACTCGTCATCGGCGGACAGCTCGCGTGCGGTCTCCAGGTCGTCGCGCGCGGCCACCAGCTTGCGGTGAGTGGCGACGATCGGGGCGAGTCGGGCGAACCGGCGTCCGGCCTTGCGCGCCTCATCGGGCTTGCTGTGCAGTTCGGGGTTTGCCAGCGCACGCTCGAGCTCGGCGTGCTCGGCGAGCAGCACATCAATCGCCTGTACCGGCTGCGTCATCTCTCACCTCCTTGCACAACCACCGCAAACGCGAACCGACGCCCGGCCTGTGCTATTTCCACACAGTTCGGGCGTCGGTGAGCCAGCTATTTGTCGGTTGAAGCAGCGTCGCCCTTGGCGCGCTTGCCGTAGCGCTTTTCGAAGCGGGCCACCCGGCCGCCGCTGTCCAGGATCTTCTGCTTTCCGGTGTAAAACGGGTGGCACTGCGCGCAAACTTCGACGACGATGCGGCCCCCGGGCTTGGTGCTGCGTGTCTCGAAGGTGTTGCCACATCCGCAGACGACCGTGGTCGCCTCGTAGGCCGGATGAATGTCTGATTTCATGCTGTCCTCTTCGATCGTTGGCCGCCCGGCGCCGTCGTGTTCGATCGGCGATCGGGCTCGAACTCCGCCGAACCTGAGCTGGTTCTGGGGTGGTCGACCGTCGATTATGCCAGGTCAACCGTTATCAGCCCAAACACCGAGAAGCGGCCGCGCATTCCCGGCGGACTAGCAGCGGGTGTACGTCTTACTTTTCCCCTCGCGCGTCCAGAGCACACCGCCATCGGGCCGCGCGCCGCGCGCGGAGAGCTCCCGTTTGAGGACCTTGTTGGTCGCCGTGGCGGGCAGGCGATCGGTGAGCCAGACGCGTCGGGGCCATGCCTTGGGCGACAGGTCGGGCTGGCCGGCCAGGAATTCGCCGAACTCGTCGGGCGTCAGATCGGCGTCGTCGGCCAACACGATCGCGGCCATGACCTGGTCGCCGACGTGTTCGTCGGGCACCGCGTACACCGCGACCTGGCTGATCGGCGTCAACCGCTGCAGGATCCGCTCTATCGGCGCCGTTGTCATGTTCTCTCCGTCGACGCGCAGCCAGTCACCGCTGCGCCCGGCGAAGTAGATCCAACCGTTGGCGTCCCGATAGGCGAGGTCTCCAGACCAGTACATGCCGTTTCGAAGTCGCGCACTGGTGGCGTCCGGATCGTTGTAGTAACCGGAGAACAGCCCGGCACCTGTGGTGTTGACCAACTCCCCGATCGCCTCGTCGGCGTTGGTCAGGGCACCGTCGGCGCCGAACACAGCCGGTGGGCACTCGGCGAGCGTCTCGGGATCGTAGATGGCGACACCTGGAAAACCCCGACCGAGCGACCCCGGTGGGCAGCCGTCTTCCCGGGTGATGATGATGGCGCCCTCGGTGGCGCCGAAGCCGTCCCACACCGTGCAGTCGAACCTTCGACTGAACTCGGCGATATCGCGCTCGCTTGCCTCGTTCCCGAACGCGACCCGCAGCGGGTTGTCGTGGTCGTCGGGTTGCTCGGGCGTGGCCAGGACGTAGGCGAGCGGCTTGCCCACGTAGTTCAAGTACGTGACTCCGTATCGCCGCAGGTCGGACAGCAGGCCGGACGCCGAAAACGCCGCGGGAACCATGGCCGAGCCGGAACCGACCGCCACGCTCCAGCCGGCCAGCAGCGCGTTGGAGTGAAACAGCGGCATCGACAGATAGCAGACGTCGGAGTCAGCGATGTCGAACCGCCCTATCAGGTTCATTCCGGCAAACAGCACGGTCAGATGGGCTATTTGCACAGCCTTCGGCTCACCACTGGTCCCCGAGGTGAAGATCATCATGAACGTATCGGTGGCTGCGACCTCGCGATACGGGTCCAGCTTTCCTGCATCGGCCAGCCGGGCCGCCCAGGACTCGCCGGTGACGTCGATTACCTGCACGCCGGGCAGGTCGAGACCGTCCAGTAGCTGTCGATGCACCGGATCGGTGAGCAGGATCTGGCAGTCGGCACGCGCGATATCTCTGACCAGCGCGGCGCCGCGGCGCGTGCCGTTGATCCCGCACAGGACGTATCCGCCAAGCGCGGCCGATGCCATGGCGGTGAGCATCTCCGGGGTGTTGCCCAGCAAGGCGCCGACATGCAGCGGCCGGTCGGGATCGGCGGCGCGAATCAGGGCCGCGGCGGTGGAGCTGGCGTCGGCGAGATGTTCGCGCCAGGTCCACACCCGCTCGCCGTATTTGAGCGCCGGCGTGTCCTGGTCGAGCCGTTCACGAAGCAGTTGCTGAAGCGTCTCCGCCACGGCTCAGGAGGATAGTCGTGTTAGTCGTTGTCCATTGATCCCGGTGTCGTCTTGGACACCTGAACCAGAAACTCGTAGTTGGTCTTCGTCTTCCGCAACTGCGACATCAGCAGGTCGATGGCCTGATGGGAGTCCAGACCCGACAACACGCGGCGCAGCTTGTGCACGATGCCGAACTCGTCGGGTGACAGCAACAGCTCGTCCTTGCGGGTACCCGAAGGGTTCACGTCGACCGCGGGGAAGACCCGGCGCTCAGAGATCTTGCGGTCCAGCTTGAGTTCGGCGTTACCGGTGCCCTTGAACTCTTCGAAGATGACCGTGTCACCGGTGGAACCGGTCTCGACCATCGCGGTGGCGATGATGGTCAGCGATCCGCCTTCTTCGATGTTGCGGGCGGCGCCGAGGAACCGCTTGGGCGGATAGAGCGCGGTGGAGTCGACACCACCCGAGAGGATGCGCCCTGACGCCGGCGACGCGTTGTTGTAGGCGCGACCCAGACGGGTGATCGAGTCGAGCAGCACCACGACGTCCTTGCCCTGCTCAACGAGCCGCTTGGCGCGCTCGATGGCCAACTCGGCGACCGAGGTGTGATCTGACGGCGGCCGGTCGAACGTCGAGGCGATGACCTCGCCTTTGACCGAACGAGTCATGTCGGTGACCTCTTCAGGCCGCTCGTCGACAAGCACGACCATGAGGTGGCATTCGGGGTTGTTCCTGGTGATCGCGTTGGCGATGTCCTGCAGGATTGTCGTCTTGCCCGCCTTGGGCGGCGACACGATCAGTGCGCGCTGCCCCTTACCGATCGGCATGATCAGGTCGATGACCCGCGTGGTCAGCCGATCCGGGGTGGTTTCCAGACGCAGCCGCTGGTTGGGATACAGGGGCGTCAGCTTGGAGAAATCGGGCCGCTTCTTGGCGTCTTCGACCGATCCGCCGTTGATGGTGTCGAGGCGCACCAGCGGGTTGAACTTCTGCCGCTGGTTGGGCTGCTCACCTTCCTTCGGCACCCGAACCGCGCCAGTCACCGCGTCACCGCGGCGCAAGCCGTTCTTGCGCACCATATTCATCGACACGTAGACGTCGTGCGGACCGGCCAGATAACCCGAGGTGCGCACGAACGCGTAGTTGTCGAGAACATCGAGGATGCCGGCGACCGGTTGGACGACATCGTCCTCACGCAGCTCGGTGTCGCCGCCTTCGCCTGAGCGTTCGCCGCGGCGCCTGCGATCCCGGAACCGGCGTCCCCTCCGGCCCTGACGGCCCTCACCGTCGTCATCTTGCTGATTCGAGCCGCGAGCCTGCTGCCCACCCGAGCTTTGCTGGTCTCCGCTTTGGTCGCTACCGGTTTCCGATCCGCTGTCCTCCGACTTGGTATCCCGCCGGCCGTCCCGGCGCTTGTCATCCTCGTCGGTGGTGGTGCTTTCGCGATCCTGTTGTGCGCCAGTGCGAGAAGCCGATCCAGGCTCACGAGAGGCGTTGCGGCGCTCGCGGCGCGGCCCCTCGGCCGATGAATCGCTCTGTTGGTCTTGGGCGGCTGGAGCCTCGGCTTTGGCCTCCGGCTCAGCAGTCCCGGAAGTGCCGCTGTCTTCCGTCGACGGGGTTGACGGGGCTGACGGGCCGGCGGATGCCCCGTTGGCCTTTCCCCTACTTTCCTTGATCGCGGCGATGAGTTCGTTCTTACGCATACCCGACGTCCCCTTGACGCCGGCTTGATTAGCCAGCGCGCGCAATTCGGGCAGCACCATGGTGGATAGGGAGCCGGCCGACGCAGCGGTCTTGACGTCTGAAGTATCTGTGGTCACGGCATTCGACGGCGTGTCACCGTCGGTGCTTTCGCCAGCCGTGATGAGGTCCGTATCAGTCACGGATTTCCTTTCTTCCCCCGCCGATCAGTTTTGTGCGGGGGTTCCATGCATTCAGCTAAATTGCCGAGTGCGCCCAATCATCGACTCTGCAACGGTGATCGCCAGGATTGGCGGTTGAGACGGCGAACCTCGTTCACGAGAAGAATTGGTAGTTGTCCTAGCGGCAAGGCAGTTTTTTGCAGATGCAGATGCTGCGATTGCTGGACGGCTCCGAGGATAGCCCGCTTCCCTGCCTGAAGCAAGCAAACCCACCGGCAAGTGTCTGGATCAACTGGTGACTGTAACCCCCGGGCTCCAGCGAACTCCTTCGCCGGCGCTCATCTTGGTGATGCGAAATCCATTTGCAGAGCCATACTGCAACGCTTCGGCCGGCAACTGGGGTTCCGTACTCAGTGCGATGACCGCAGGTCCCGCGCCAGAAAGCGTCGCTGCCACGTTATGACGCCGCAGCAGCCTGAGATATTCCGCGGAAGCCGGCATCGCCGGCGCGCGTTGCGGCTGATGCAGTACGTCTTCGGTAGCCGCTATCAGCAGGTCGGGCCGTTCGGTTAACGCCACTACCAGCAATGCAGCACGGCTGAGATTGAACCGCGCGTCCTCGTGGCTGACCTGTTCCGGCAGCAGCACCCGGGTCTCCGCGGTCGACGAGCGCTCCTGCGGAATCGCCAGGAAAAGTTGGATGTCGGGGTGCAGCCGCAGGTGCACCGCCGAGTAGACGGGCTCCACACCGGTGCGGTCGATCCACGACACCACCGCACCGCCCATTACGGCAGCCCCGGCGTTGTCCGGATGACCCTCGAACTCTGAGGCCAGTTGGATCAGCTGGGTTTCGCTCAACGGTGCCGAATCTAGTTGTGCGACAAGACCGTTTACCGCCGCCAGCCCGCCCACCACGGCAGCCGCGGACGAGCCGAGACCGCGCGAGTGCGGGATTGCGTTGCGGCAGCGCACTGCCAGGCCGGCGGCGCTGGCGCCCATCGCCTGCAGTCCACGAGTGACGGCGCGCACCACCAGGTGATCGGGACCCAACGGGACCTGGTCGGAGCCCTCGCCCTCGACCTGCACAACTAAGCCGGAATCCGTTGTCTCGACTACGATCTCGTCGCACAGGTTCAATGCCAAGCCAAGGCTGTCGAAGCCCGGGCCGAGGTTGGCGCTGGACGCCGAAACCACGGCGCTTCCGACCAGCCCGGCCGGCAGTGCGAGGCCCGCCGCGCGGCGACCCGACGCGTGGCGACCCGCCGCGCCCGACTCCGCCGCGCTTGCGATCGCCACGGGGTCAAATGGGCGGCGACCCGCCGCGCCCGACTCCGCCGCGCTTGCGATCGCCACGGGGTCAAATGGGCGGCGACCCGCCGCGCCCGACTCCGCGGCGCTTGCGATCGCCACGGGGTCAAATGGGCGGCGACCCGCCGCGCCCGGCTCCGCCGCGCTTGCGATCGCCACTAGACCAGCCCTAACTGCTCGACGACGGCCACGGAATCTACCGGCAGCGGCGACACACTCGGCATATCCTTCAGCGCCGTGTCGGGATCCTTCAGACCATTGCCGGTCACCGTGCACACCACCGTCGACCCGCGGGCCACCCAACCGTCGTCGACGGCTTTGAGCAGGCCAGCGATGCTGGCCGCCGACGCGGGTTCCACGAAGACGCCCTCGGTACCGGCGACCAGGTGGTATGCGGCCAGGATCTCCTCGTCGGTAGCGGCCAGGAAGCGTCCGTTGGACTGCTGTTGAGCCGCTACGGCCGCGGTCCACGACGCCGGTGCGCCGATGCGGATCGCCGTCGCGATGGTCTCCGGATGGCGCACCGGTTCGCCGAGCACCAGGGGCGCCGCGCCTGCGGCCTGGGTGCCCAGCATTCGCGGCAACTTGTCGATCACACCGTCGCGGTGATACTCGGTGTAGCCCTTCCAGTACGCAGTGATGTTCCCCGCGTTGCCGACCGGAAGAGCATGCACGTCCGGCGCGGTGCCCAGCGCGTCCACGATCTCGAACGCCGCCGTTTTCTGACCCTCGATTCGCACCGGGTTGACCGAGTTGACCAAGGAGATCGTCGGAAAGTCGGTAGCCAGCTTGCGGGCCAACTCCAGGCAGTCGTCGAAGTTGCCGTCGATCTGGATGATCTTGGCGCCGTGCATAACCGCCTGCGCAAGCTTGCCCATCGCGATCTTGCCCTGCGGTATCAACACCGCGCACGTGATGCCGGCGCGGGCAGCATATGCGGCCGCCGAGGCCGAGGTGTTTCCGGTCGATGCGCACAGCACGACCTGCTGCCCGCGGGCAACCGCATCGGTGACTGCCATCGTCATGCCCCGGTCTTTGAAGGAACCGGTGGGGTTGAGGCCCTCGACCTTGAGATGGACGGTGCAGCCGGTCTTTTCGGAGAGCCGGGTGGCGGCGATCAGTGGGGTGCCACCCTCGAGCAGCGTCACTGGCGCCCAATCATCGCCAACCGGTAGCCGGTCGCGGTACGCCGCGATCACCCCCAGCCAGGGTTGGTGAGTGGCCGTCTGGGTTATCCGGGGCGCGCTCATAGGCTGGTTCCTTCCAATCGCAGCACGCTTGCGACACTCTGCACGACGTCCAAGTCCGCCAGCGCCTCGACGGTTTCGGAGAGCGCAGCCTCGGTCGCGTGGTGGGTGACGACCACGATGCGGGCTCCCACCCGTCGTCCACCCTCGTCCACCACACCTTCCTGGCGGACCTCGGCAATGCTCACCTCGCGTTTGGCGAATTCCGCTGCCACCGACGACAAGACACCGGTTTTGTCGGCGACATTCATGCTCACGTAGTACCGCGTAGAGATGAAACCCATTGGCGCGACCGGAAGTTGAGCATACCTGGACTCGCGCGGCGCGCGGCTGCCCAGCACCCGGTTGCGTGCGGCCATCACCAGGTCACCGGTCACCGCCGAGGCGGTGGGCGCGCCGCCGGCGCCCTGGCCGTAGAACATCAGCCGACCCGCTGCCTCGGCCTCGACCACCACCGCGTTGAACGCTCCGTTGACGGAGGCGAGCGGATGCGACAACGGAACCAGTGCCGGATAGACCCGAGCCGAAAGCCGTTGCTGGTCTTCGTCTGTGGTGATGCGTTCGCAGATCGACAGCAGCTTGATGGTGCACCCCAGCGCCCGTGCGGACACGAAGTCGGCTGGGCTGATCTTGGTGATGCCCTCGCGATACACGTCGGCTGCGGTCACCCGGGTGTGGAAAGCGATGGAGGCCAAGATCGCGGCCTTCGCGGCGGCGTCGTAGCCTTCGACGTCGGCAGTAGGGTCGGCCTCGGCGTAACCCAGTGCGCTGGCGTCGGCCAGCGCACTGTCGTAGTCGGCGCCGGTGCTGTCCATCGCCGAGAGGATGTAGTTGGTGGTGCCGTTGACGATGCCGGCCACCCGCAGCACGGTGTCTCCGGCCAGAGACTGGGTCAGCGGACGGATGACCGGGATGGCGCCCGCGACAGCCGCCTCGAAATACAGGTCGACATGCGCGTTTTCAGCGGCTTGCGCCAATTCGCCGGTGGATATCGACAGCAACGCCTTGTTCGCCGTGACGACAGACTTGCCGTGCTCCATCGCGCCCAGGATGGCCCTGCGGGCAGGTTCTAACGGCCCCATCAGTTCGACGACGATGTCGACGTCGTCGCGCGAGACGAGTTCGTCGATGTCGTCGGTGAGCATGCTGACCGGCACTCCGCGGTCGGCGGCGACGCGGCGCACACCGATACCGCGCAGCACCAATGGGGCACCGACGCGGGCTGCGAGATCGTCAGCGCTGTCCTCGATGATGCGGACAACTTCGCTGCCCACATTCCCAAACCCGAGTACCGCTACACCGACGGGCTTTTGGTCACCGGGCACGGTTCACCTCACTTCCAGACTCAGCAGATCGTCGACCGTCTCGCGGCGCAGGATAAGGCGGGCTTGTCCAGCGCGCACCGCCACCACAGCGGGCCGACTGATCATGTTGTAACGGCTCGACAACGAATAACAGTAAGCACCGGTTGCCGCGACCCCAAGCAGGTCACCGGGCTGTAGGTCATCGGGCACCCACGTGTCGCGCACAACGATATCGCCGCTCTCACAGTGCTTTCCAACAATGCGCGCCGGCGCCGATGGCGCTTCGCTGAGCCGCGAGACCAACCGGGCGTCGTACTGTGCGTCATACAGCGCGGTGCGGATGTTGTCGCTCATGCCGCCGTCGACGCTGATGTAGCGGCGGTTGGCCGTGGCGCTGACGTCGACGTCCTTGACGGTGCCGACTTCATACAGCGTGATGGTGCCGGGTCCGGCGATTGCGCGGCCAGGCTCGACCACCAGCTTGGGTGCCGGCAACGCGACGGCCGCTGATTCCTTGCTCACGATGGCGCTGAGCTTGGCGGCCAGCTCGGCTATCGGCGGCGGATCATCGGCGGGCAGATACGAGATACCCAGGCCGCCACCGAGATCGACCGTCGACAGCTGCGCGGTCTTTTCGGGCCCGAATTCGCCCACCACCTCGCGCAGCAGGCCGATGACTCGATGTGCGGCGAGCTCAAAGCCGGCGACGTCGAAGATCTGCGAGCCGATATGGCTGTGCAGACCGACCAGTCGCAGGTGGTCGGTGGCGAACACGCGTCGGACTGCCGCCATGGCAGCGCCGCCGGCGACCGACAGCCCGAACTTCTGGTCTTCGTGCGCGGTCGAGATGAACTCGTGGGTATGCGCTTCCACGCCGACGGTGAGACGCACCAGCACATCCTGGACGATGCCCGCCTCACCCGCGATGGTGTCGAGACGTTCGATCTCGATCATCGAGTCCAAAACGACATGGCCGACACCGGCTTTGACAGCCGCGGTCAACTCCGCGACCGACTTGTTGTTGCCGTGCAGTGTGATCCGCTCGGGCGGAAAGCCGGCGTGCAGCGCGACGGCCAGCTCGCCGCCGGTGCACACGTCGAGCGACAGACCCTCTTCGTCGATCCATCGCGCTATCTCGCTGCACAGGAAGGCTTTTGCGGCATAGTGCACATTGGCTCCGCCGCCGAATGCCGCGGCGATCTCTTGACAGCGAGAGCGGAAGTCGTCCTCGTCGATGACGAACAGCGGAGTCCCGTACTCGGCCGCGAGGTCGGTCAGTCTGATCCCTGCGATGCGGGCCACTCCGGTCTCGTCGCGAGTGGTGTTGCGCGGCCAGACGTTCGGAGCCAGCCGCAGCAGCTCGTCGGCCGACTGGGGCCGCGGCGGGCCGCTGGCCGGACGGGTTTCTTCGGCGTGCCGGGGACCGGCGGGATGGACGTTCACATGCGCTCCGGAGCGGTGACGCCGAGTATCGCCAACCCGTTGGCAATGACCTGGCGGGTGGCCTGGCACAGCGCCAGGCGCGCGGTATGCAGGTCGGTAGGCTGCTCGTCGCCCTGGGGCAGCACGCGACACGAGTCATAGAACCGGTGATAGTCGCCGGCGAGGTCTTCCAGGTAGCGGCATATCCGGTGTGGTTCCCGCAGGGACGCAGCGGTTTCGAGCACCCGGGGGAATTCGCCGAGGGTGCGCAGCAGCGTGCCCTCTTTGTCGTGATTGAGCAGTTCGAGGTGTCCGGTGTCGGGAATCAGACCGAGTTCGGCGGCATTGCGGGCCAGCGCCGACAACCGGGCATGCGCGTATTGCACGTAATACACCGGGTTTTCATTGGACGCCGAGGACCACAGCGCCAAATCGATGTCTATCGGGGTGTCCACCGACGAGCGAATCAAGCTGTAACGTGCGGCGTCGACGCCGATTGCCTCGACCAGGTCGTCGAGCGTGATCACGGTGCCGGCCCTCTTGCTCATCCGAACCGGCTGGCCGTCGCGGACCAGGTTGACCATCTGTCCGATCAGCACTTCGACGGTGTCGGGATCGTCGCCGAATGCGGCGGCCGCGGCCTTGAGTCGGGCGATGTATCCGTGGTGGTCGGCACCGAACATGTAGATGCACAAGTCGAAGCCGCGTTCCCGCTTGTCGAGGTAGTAGGCGAGGTCGCCGGCGACGTAGGCCGGCTTGCCGTCGCTCTTGATCACGACCCGGTCCTTATCGTCACCAAAAGCGCTGCTGCGCAACCAGGTTGCGCCGTCTTTTTCGTAGATGTTCCCGGTTTCGCGAAGCTTCGCGATGGCATGCTCGACGCGGCCGCTGGTGTGCATCGAGTCTTCGTGAGTGTAAACGTCGAAATCGGTGCCGAATTCGTGCAAGGACTCTTTGATGTGGGCGAACATCAGGTCGACACCGATTTCACGGAAGGTTTCCCGCATCTTGGGGTCGGGCATGCTCAGCGCGTCGGGCGCCTTCTGCACCACCTGCTCGGCGATGTCGCCGATATAGGTGCCCGCGTAGCCATCCACAGGAGCGGGCTCGCCTTTAGCGGCTGCGACCAGAGAGGCGGCGAATCGGTCGATCTGGGCACCGTGATCGTTGAAGTAGTACTCGCGCACCACCTCGGCGCCCTGCGTCGACAACAGCCGGCCCAGAGCATCACCCACCGCTGCCCAGCGGGTGCCCCCGATGTGGATCGGTCCGGTCGGGTTGGCCGAGACGAATTCGAGGTTGATCTTGCGCCCGCCCAAGACATCGGAGTGGCCGTACGCCGAGGCGGCGTCGATGACGTCATTGACTATCTTGGCTTGCGCAGACGTTTCGAGGCGCAGGTTGATGAACCCCGGTCCGGCTACTTCGGCGGAGGCGATGCCGTCGACCTGGGTCAGCGCGTCGGCAAGCCAACCGGCCAGGTCGCGCGGGTTTGCCCCGACTTTCTTGGCGAGCTGAAGTGCCAGGTTGCTGGCGTAATCGCCGTGCTCGGGGTTGCGTGGCCGTTCCACCGTCACCGTTTGCGGTAACACGGACACATCGAGGGCATGCTCGGCCAGCACCGCGGCGGCGGTGATTTTGAGCAGCTCAGCGAGGTCAGCGGGGGTCACGAAGGTCCATCCTATGGTCTGAGGTGCTTGCGCCCCGAATCGATTGCGGTGGGCAGGTGGTCATTCCGATGCGTTAGTCTGTTCGAGCCCAATGGTGCAGCCTGGTGTTGGTGCGCCCCCGTAGCTCAGGGGATAGAGCGTCTGCCTCCGGAGCAGAAGGCCGCAGGTTCGAATCCTGCCGGGGGCACCGTCTGACCTGTACTAATCGTAATCTCGGTAGCACCCAAACAATTCGAACGGCCAACGTCTGGCAGAAACTTTACGTCCGCTCACCGGCCGCGATTGCCCGCTATCGTTGTGATATGCCGGACTCAGCACGCGATCGCGAGGCCGCAAGTGATCGGGCAGCGCAACTGAACGAGCAGGTGGCTGAGGGTCACGAGTGGGCCGCGCGGGCAAAGCCCAGCGGTAGCCCCGAATTGCATAGCGACGCTGCCATTCAAAAGCGGCGGACCGCCGGAAAGGGTCGCTCCAAAGCCGAAGCGGCCAGGAATGAAGCGGATGAGCAAACGGACTAAGGCTCACCGGATTTTCTCTTAACCTCCGGCCGTGGTCGTGGTACTTGCGGCGGTCGGTCGACTACAGGGGCAACGGTGCGGCCGATGTGGGTGGAACTGTCGGCCGCGGCGGCTGATCCACCCGTGGCTGATCGGTCAAGACCATGGCCAGCGCAATCATGGCAACGAGCACCATGCACGCCGCGATAATGGTCGCGACGGTGGTCACGGCCGCTATATAGACGTCGCGGCGCTTACCCATCACTTCAGATCCGTCGGGTCGGGCAGGGGGCTGATTCCGGAGGGCACTTCGCAATCTCCTCCTTCTTGGGGTGCCTGGCTGCGCAGTTTGCGCGTGCTTCAGCCGGACATCCCTGGCGGCTGCATCTACCAGCTGGAAACGCTGTCGGTAGCCGCTTCATGACTACTCAGAGCTAGACCTCGCGAGCAGTGCCGGACTGCCGCGCCTGATACACCGCCTACCCGTCTCCATTCCAGCGAAACTGGGAACATCATGGCGCTGGAAAGCCGTACTCGGACCGTTGACGTTCACGTACCGCTGCTGAACCTATGCGTTGCTTCGCAGTTCACGCACCGGAATGTGCGCTCGCCGCGGAACGCGCGACAGCGAGGGTGCGTGTCGACCACGAAACGCGCAGTCAGCGTCTAAGGCGATACCTCAGCTCACCGCTGTCGGAGTCAACGACGCGCCCGCCATCGCGAATGCGAAACAGTAGCTGGGTCCTGTCGGCATCAACAATCCGGCTCTCATCGCGAATACGAAAGGCTAACTGGCTGGTCTTGACGTCAACAATCCGCGGACCGCGTACTCGAAAGACGATCTGCCGAGAGCTCGCATCGACCATGCGGTAGCCGTCGTACCGTCCGTCGTTCACGGCTCCAAGCCTAAGGCCGCTAGCGGCTGATAATCGGCAATACGGGTGTCACCAGCTCACCGGTGCTGAGATAACTGTCGAGGTTGCGGATCGCCAGCAGCGCCATCGCGCGGCGGGTCCGGGTCGTTGCGCTGCCAATATGCGGAAACAGCACGACGTTGTCCATGGTGAACAGCTCGGCGGGCACATTCGGCTCATCGGCAAAGACATCCAGCCCCGCTCCGCCCAGTCCGCCGCCGGCCAGCAACTCCATTAGTGCGTCCTGGTCGACGACGCTGCCGCGCGCAATGTTGATCAGGTAACCCTCGGGGCCCAGTGCCTCGAGCACTGCGCGGTCGACGAGTTTGCGCGTCCCGTGGTCGCCGGTCGTCGCAACGACCAGGACATCGACCGACTCAGCCAACTCGACGGGCGACTCCGCATATCGGTATGGCGACCCCTCGATGCGGTGACGGTTGTGATAGGCGATGGCACAGTCGAATCCGAGCAGTCGGGTCGCGATAGCCGAACCGATACGCCCCAAACCCAGAATCCCGACCTGCAGGCCGCTGACATCCCGGGCGTAAGGAAACGGCCCATCGCGCAGCCAGTTACCCGCCCGCACGTAACGATCGGCGGCGCCGAAACGGCGCAGCGTCATCAGGATCAGCCCCAGCGCGGTATCGGCAACGGTGTCCGACAACACGTCCGGAGTGTTGCTGACGCCGATACCGCGGCGCTTCGCCGCCTGCAGATCGATTGCATCCACGCCGGCGCCGTTGTTGACGATCACTTCCAGGTTGGGCAGCGCTGCGATCGTTTCC
Source organism: Mycobacterium sp. NGS41 (assembly GCF_059812725.1). Classification (NCBI taxonomy): domain Bacteria; kingdom Bacillati; phylum Actinomycetota; class Actinomycetes; order Mycobacteriales; family Mycobacteriaceae; genus Mycobacterium; species Mycobacterium sp. NGS41. The sequence goes on along the minus strand of NZ_JCALDF010000001.1, from coordinate 359,821 downwards.
GCGTCGACCCCGGGACGGCCCCACGTCACCACTACGCGAACGTCGGCTGCGTGTTCCGTCAGAAACTCGGACCGTTGCGGACCGTCTGGAAGTCTCGGAATTTCGTAGCGCGCCGACAGTTCGGCATCGAATATCGGCTCGAACTCGCCGATGCGCAGCACGTCGTTGGTCTTCTTCACTGTCACGCTGCCATCATCTCCCACGCCCCGCGACGAGGTGGCTGGCTGCTATTACCGTTGGATGCAAGCGATCCACGGAGGCACCAATGAGCGAGCATGACGTACGGATGATCGTTTTATCGACCGACGACCTGGAAGAATCGATCCGGTTCTACAGCGAGGCACTGGGGATGTCGCTGAAGTTCCGCGACGGAGCCCATTTCGCCGCCCTCGATGGCGGGTCGCTCACTCTCGCACTCGCGACCGCGGTGGACCATCCCATACCCGGGCAGGTAGTCGTCGGCATCAAGACCTCTGACGTCGACGCCGCGGCGAAGGCAGTCGAGGCCAGCGGTGGTGGCATCGTGAAAGGCCCGTACGACGATGCGCACGAGCGCCGCGCCGTAGTCTACGACAACCAAGGCAACGGCTTGGTCTTCTACAGCCCGCTGACACGCTGAAAGACGCACCGGCACACCAAGTCTCAGGTGAGTAGTCGGCGGTCGTAAGCCTTGGCTTTCAGCCAGCTTTCCATTCGTTCGGCCACTGCCTGCCATCCCGGCTCAAGCATCATGTCGTGGGCCATGTCAGCGAAGATTTCCACCTCGGCGCCGTATACCGCAGCCGTGCGGCGGATTTGGCGCTGCGTGACGATCGTGTCGTGTTCGGCGCCCAGTACCAGCATCGGGACGCGGTTCACGCGTTTGGTCCGGACCAGATCAAAGGCGACCATGTCGAGATAGGCCCGAAATGACTCGTCTTGGAGTCGCTGTTGATAAGAGTTGACCTGCGAATCCGGCATTGACGCGGAGAAGAACAGATCTCGCGCCAGTTCAGGAGTGGCAACAGCCGGCGCCAGGCTCATAGTCACATTGGCTTTGACAAGTACCCGAGGATAATGGCGCGCGAAATAGCCGGTCACGCGGAGTGCACCGTTAGGCGGAATGGGTGCGACGAGAATGGCGCCGGCCGTAGTGCGGCGTGCCAGGTATTGCTGAACTATGAAGCCACCCATCGAATGCCCAACCAGCACCGGCAGAGACGGTAGTTGCGCCACTATCGCGGCGACGTCGTCGACATAGTCCTGAATGCGTGTCCAGCGCAAACGCTCTGCGCCGGAACTTTGCCCATGACCACGCAGGCTCAACGCGACGACGCGGTGTCCACGGGCGGCGAAGAAATCGAGGAAATGCTCATCCCAGCACCATGCAGCATGCCAAGAACCGTGAACAAAAAGCAGCGGCACCGGGTTCTCGTCGGTGCAACGGCCTTTGTCAATCACTTCCAGCATGCGACTTCTCCTTCGATCCCGAGATCAGCGCTAGCCATTTTCGCAGCTAACACGCCGGAACGTTCTCGAATTTGTGGTTTCGGAGGCCCATGTCAGACGTCCGGTGCCGAGCGCTCCAAGAATCCTTTGAGAATCCAGAAAGGGCGCCGGGTGATGGTCATAAGCGCCACCAACCCACACGGATTCGGACAGACGGATGACCGCCCTACCAGCCGACACCCGCACGATCGACGCGACGCCCCAGTTTGCCCACGAAAACCTCGTTGCACACCTTCGGTCGCAGTTCGAGGTCTACGGCGACACCCGGAGCTACACCTACCTCCGCGAATTCGGACGTGGACTCGTCGAGGAAGTGACCTCATTCCGCGACCTGGACCGCGGTGCCCGCGAGGTCGCCGCTTGGCTCAGCTCACAGCCACGAACCAACAGACCTGTGGTGCTCTTGTTCGATCCCGGCATTGAATTCTGGCGAGCCTTCCTCGGCTGCCTGTATGCCGGGGTCATCGCTGTGCCGGCGCCGCTCCCCCACGATCAGCGCAGCTTGAAGCGCGTCGCCGGAATCCTGCGCGACGCCGGCAGCCGGCTGGTGCTGACCAGCACCAATCTGTTCGACACCATCGCCGCGGGCATCCAGGGACTCAGCCTGGCGCAGCCGGTCGAGTGCGTCTCGGCCAATGTTGCGCACGCCGACGCAGCCTGGTGGACGATGCCCCACCTCACCGCCAAGACCATCGCCTTTCTGCAGTACACCTCGGGATCGACAGGCGACCCCAAAGGCGTCGCCGTGACCCACGGCAATATGCTGCACAACGAATTCGCGATTACGCAGTTTCTCGACTTCGACGACAACTCGAAACTGGTCGGCTGGATTCCGCACTTTCACGACATGGGATTGATCAGCCAGATCACGTGCTTCTACGCCGGCATGGACATGGTGATCATGTCGCCGCTGGCCTTTTTGAAGCAGCCGATCCGCCTGCTTCAAGCAATCAGCACGTACCAGGCCACGGTAACCGCGGCACCCAACTTCTCCTACGACCTGATCGCTCGTCGCGTATCGCCGGAGCAGCTGGACGGACTCGACCTGTCCTCAGTGCGGGTCGCCTTCAATGGCGCGGAGCCGATCCGCCGCCGCACCATCGAGGCGATCAACGACCTCCTGGGGCCGGCCGGCTTTCGTCCCTCCGCCATGCGACCCGCTTACGGGATGGCCGAGGTAACCCTGTTCGCGACGGCTACCCCGGAAGCGGCGGCCTTTGTCTGCTTGGACGCCGACGCCGCCGCGCTCGAGCGCAACGAATTCGCGCCGCCGGTGGACCGGGCGGTCAGCCTGGTCAGCTCGGGAATTCCCGGTCCCGGCATCGACGTCCGCATCGTCGACCCGGAGAGCCGCCAGCCGTTGGCCGACGGCCAGGTCGGCGAGATATGGCTGCGCGGCGCCAGTGTCGCCAGCGGCTACTACAACCGCGCAGCGGAAAGCGAGGAGCGCTTCGGCGGTCAGACGGCCGACGGCGAGGACGTTGAGGGCCCTTTCCTGCGTACCGGCGACCTGGGACTGATCAAGGATCGGCACCTCTTCGTGACCGGCCGCCGCAAAGACCTCCTTATCGTCAACGGCCGCAATCTGTACCCGCAGGACATCGAGGAGCTCGTGCAGGACGTACACCCGGCCTTCGCCGCGCGCGGTGTCGCGGTCGCTGTCGACGGACAGGACAGCGAACGTCTCGTCGTCATCCAGACCGTCAAGACCGACATGCTCGACGGAACGTCGCTCGCGCAGCTCGCGAGCGCAATCAAAGTGACCGTAGCTCGCGGCTTCGAGATTCCCGCCCCGAGCGTGGTGCTGGTGGGCCGCCGCGGAATTCACCTCACCACCAGCGGGAAGGTGCAGCGCGCTTCGATGCGGGCGGCTTTCCTGCAGCAGGAACTCAGCGACGTCCTCCACGAGAGCGTCGACCCGGCCGTCGCCACGGCTCGCCCTGGCCAACTCGCACTATTCGAAATCGCGTAATCCACAAGGAACAAGGAGCTTTCATGCACGCGCACCGATCGGCCCGCAATGTGCTCGGCTGGCTTACCTCCCGGCTAGCCTGCCACCTCGAGGTTTCGTCGCACGCCATCGACCCGACGCTGCCGCTCGCCGAAATGGGTGTCGACTCGGTCCGCGCGCTCGGCCTCGTCGGCGATATCGAGGCGCACTGGGACATCGACGTCGACCCGACGTTGGTCTTCGACTACCCGACCCTCACGCATATCGCGGACTTCATCTCCGACGCCGTCGGCCCTCGGGAACTGGTGACGGCATGACCTCTAGCGACATCGCCATCGTCGGGATCGACTGCCGGTTCCCGAAGGCGCCCGACGCGGCGGCTTTATGGGATCTGCTGATGAGCGGCGACGAAGGGATCGCCGAGGTGCCCGAGGACCGGTGGGACGCCGCGCAGTTCTACGACGCTGCCGGTAAACCAGGCGCGATCAATCACCGCACCGGCGGATTCATCAGTGACGCAGACGCTTTCGACCACGAGTTCTTCGGCATCACGCCGCGCGAGGCGCAGACCATGGACCCGCAGCAACGCCTGCTGCTGCAGGCGGCGTGGCGCGCGCTCGAGGACGCCACCCTCGACCCGCGATCACAGGCGGGCACGAACACCGGCGTCTTCGTCGGCGTGATGGCCAACGAATGGGCGCATCAGCACATGCGCGACTTCTCGCAGATCACGGCGCAGGCAGGCTCGGGCAACGGCTATTTCATGACGGCCAACCGGTTGTCCTACCAGCTCGACCTCAAGGGCCCCAGCCTCGCCGTCGACACCGCCTGCTCGTCGTCGCTGGTCGCCGTGCACGTCGCGGCGGCCGCGCTGCGTGCCGGGGAATGCGACCAGGCGCTGGCCGCGGGTGTGAACATCATCATCACCCCGGCGCTGAACGTGTTCTACACCCAAGCCGGCCTCTCCGCGCCCGACGGCCGGTGCAAGCCGTTCAGCGGGTCGGCGGACGGCATCGGCCGCGGCGAAGGTGTCGCCGTCGTCGTACTACGACGACTGGACGACGCCCTGGCCGACGGGCTTCCCGTGTACGCGGTGATCAAAGGCAGCGCCGTCAACAACGACGGGCGCAGCAACGGCATCACCGCGCCGAACCGCTGGGCTCAGGAAAAAGTCGTGGAAACCGCGAACCGGGTGGCCGGCCTCGCACCGGAGCAGATCGACTTTCTCGAAGCGCACGGCACCGGAACACTTCTCGGCGACATGATCGAGGTGAAGGCTTTGGCCTCCGCCCACCGCCGCCGGCGAGGCGAGCCCTGCGCGGTCGGGTCGATCAAAGGCAACCTCGGCCACACCGAAGGTGCCGCGGGCGTCGCGGGTCTCATCAAGGCCGTGCTGAGCCTGCACCACCGCGTCGTCCCGCCGTCGCGTTTCGCCGATCAGGAGAATCCACAGCTGCGACTGGCCGCGAGTGGTCTGCGCTTGGTCACCGAACCGATGCCCCTTTCCGCGGAGACCGCGTACGCGGGTGTATCCAGCTTCGGGATCGGCGGCACCAACTGCCACGTCGTGCTGGCGAGTGCTCCGGCGCGTGAAGATGCTCCCGTCGTATCGGGCGGCGGCGTACTCACCCTGTCGTCGAACAGCCGCGAAGGCCTGTACCTCAACGCATCCCGCCTGGCGGACGACATCGCCTGCAGCTCAGCGCCTCTCGCGCAGCTGTGTTGGTCGAGCAATCGAATCAAGTCCACCGGCAAGGCGAGGCTGGCGATCTCCGTCCACGACCGCGACGAGGCGGTGAAGCGTCTGCGCATGCTGGCGCACCCCGCGGGCGGCCTTGCGGCCGTGTCGGGTACCGCGCAGGGCATTGCGGCGGGATGGCTGTTCAGCGGGCAAGGCACGCAGTATCCGGGGATGTCGCGTCGCCTGCATGACAGCAGCGACGCCTACCGTGCCGCGCTTTCCGCTGTGGAAGCTGCCCTGCTGCCCTACCTCGGCCAGCCCATTCGTGACGTCCTGTTCGGCGCGGACGACCGGATCAATCGCACCGAATTCGCCCAACCGGCAATCTTTTCCGTGCAGTACGCGCTCGCCAGCGCACTGATGGAGCTGGGCGCTGAGCCGGCCTGGGTGCTAGGACACAGCATCGGCGAATTCGCCGCCGCTGTGATCGCCGGCGTCGTCAGCCTCGACGATGCGTGCCGGCTGGTCGCCGCGCGTGGCCGGCTGATGCAGCGACTGCCGCATGCCGGCAAAATGCTCGCCGTTCGCGCAACGGCCGACGACGTCGCGGAATTGGTCGAGGCAGATCCGTCGCTCGCCATCGCGGCGGTGAACGGGCCCAGTGAACTGGTGCTGTCCGGCGCCGCCGACTCGATCGACCGGGCCGCCGTCGCACTGCACGAGATCGGTGCGTCCGTCCGCGAACTCACCGTCTCGCACGCATTCCATTCGCCGCTCATGGAGCCGATGCTCGAAGAATTCGCGGCCGTGGCGGCCACGTGCACGTTCGCCCAGCCAAGTATTCCGGTCTATTCCACGCTGCGCGGCCGGTTGCTCGAAGACAGCGAGTCGATGGACGCCGCCTACTGGGTGGCCCACGCCGCTGGAACCGTCCGGTTCGCCGACGCGGCATCCGCGGCGCTGCAAGCCGAACCAACCCATCTCGTCGAGCTCGGTCCGAAGCGCACACTCACTCCGATGATCGCGCGGGCACACTCGGAGACGGTATTCAAAGCGCTGACACCGCTTCCCGGTCCGGACGCCAGTGGTTTGGAGCTCACCGAAACCGTCGCTGCACTCTATCGGGACGGCCTCAACCCCAAGTGGGACAACCTTTATCCGCAGCACGCGCGAGTCCCCCAGCGGCTCAGCGGCTATCGCTTCGTGACGACGCACCGCTCCTGGATCAAACCGGTCGAGCCGGTCATCGCGCCGCTCCCGGAGACCGCAGAGCCTATTCCCTTGACGGGGGAACCGCCGATGGTCAAGCACGAAACAACGATGGACAATCTCATTGCATTGTTTCGGGAGCAGGCCGAGGTACTTGCCTCGCTTGCGGAGGGGGGCGCGGCCACCCCGCAGCCCGCGGATCGTGCAGTCGACGATGTCGCGTCCGTCGTGCGTGCCGAAGTGGCCCGGGTCAGTGGCTTCCCCGAAAGTTCGTTGCGCCAAGCCCAAACCATCGCCGGAGACCTCGGTTTCGACTCGATCATGGTCACCGACCTGTTCAGCGGAATGGCCCGCAAGCTGCCCGGGCTGGTGGCCGATCCGGGCTGGTTCGGGCCTACGACGACGATCGGCGACGTCATCGCTCACGTCGGCGGCACGCCGGTGGCTGACGTCGACGCGACCACGGACACGTCGGTGCCGGCGGTACCGCCGGAGTACCGGATCGCCCAATTTCCGGAGGTCGTCGCCTTCGCCGAACGGCTGAAGCTCCCCGCCGAACTGGGCGTCGACAATCCGTTCTTCGTGGTCAACGACGGGATAACGAGGGACACCTCGATCGTGAATGGCGAACCGGTAGTTAACTTCTCGAGCTTCAACTACCTCGGCATGTCCGGACACCCGGGCGTTGCCACCGCGGTCTTGAATGCCGTCGTGCGTTACGGCAGCTCGTCGTCGGCCTCACGGCTGCTCTCGGGCGAAAAGCCTGTGCACCTCGAACTCGAGCGCGAGTTGGCTGACCTGATCGGCACCGAGGACGCGATGGTTCTCAACAGCGGTCACGCGACGAACGTCACGGTGATAGGTCACCTGCTCGGCGAAGGTGACCTGGTCATCCACGACAGTCTCGCCCACGACAGTATTGTCCAGGGTTGCAAGCTATCTGGCGCGACGAGGCGACCGTTTCCGCACAACGATCACGCGGCACTGGACGACATCCTCACCACTGTTCGCCACCAGTACCGTCGGGTGCTCGTCGTTATCGAGGGCGTCTACAGCCAGGACGGCGACATCCCCGACCTGCCCGCGTTCATCGCCGTGAAGACGAAGCACCAAGCGCTGCTGATGATCGACGAGGCCCACAGCATCGGCGTTCTCGGCCAGAACGGTGGCGGCATCGGAGAACACTTCGGCGTCAACCGCGACGACGTGGAACTGTGGGCCGGCACCGTTTCCAAGGCCCTCGCCGGCTGCGGCGGCTACGTCGCCGGAACCCGTGAGGTTATCCAGTACCTGAAATACACCACTCCGGGGTTCATCTTCAGCGCCGGCATGCCACCGCCAGTGGCTGCGGCGTCCGTGGCGGCGATCCGGCTGATGCGGTCACAGCCCGAACACCTGCGTCGGCTGCGCGAAAACGCCGAGCTGTTCTTAAGTCTGGCGCGAGAAGCCGGCATCGACACCGGCGACAGCGCGGGCACCCCCGTGATCCCGTGCATCGTCGGCAGCTCAACCAAGGCGCTGAAACTGTCGGATGCCTTGATGCGGCTCGGTATCAATGCCAACCCGATCCTGTATCCGGCTGTGCCGGAAGACAAAGCGCGGCTGCGGTTCTTCGTCACCAGTTGCCACTCAGAGGAACAGATCCGATTCACGGTCAAGGTGCTGGCCAAGGAGCTGGAACTGCTCCGCTGATACCTGCCGCCGCACGAATCCCCAAGAATCTTCCAAGGATCCGTCAAGTGGCTTACGCGATGGTGAATGCAAGTCACTGAGAGAAAGGCGACGGACCGTGCGGCTGTTCTGCTTCCACCACGCCGGGGGCGGCGGGTTGGCGTTCAAATCCTGGAACAGGGCGCTGAAGCCGGCGTTCGAGGTGATTCCGGTTGAAATTGCCAACCGTGAGCGGTTCGCCACGCTGCGGCACCTTGTTGACGAGGTGAACGAAGAGTTGCGCGCCAGCCTCGACGACCCACACATGTTTTTCGGCCACAGTTTCGGGGCCCTCCTGGCATACCGCTTAGCGTGTGCACGGGCCGCCGAGGGCTCTCCGCTGCCACGAGCGGTATTCCTGTCCGCCTATGCGCCACCGCATCTTCCGCCGCCACTGCACGCCGTGGACATGCTAGACGACAAGCAGCTCGCGACGCTGCTGTCCGATCTGGGCGGGCTGCCTTCGGAACTGACGAGATGGCCCACGTTGCACGAGCGCGCCGTCACGGTCACTCGGCACGACTTGCGGCTCTGCATGACAGATGAGGAAGCCGACACAGCGGAACTGCCATGCCCGATCCATGTCTTCGGCGGCAGCGAGGATCCGATTGTCAGTGAGTCCGACTTGCACGAATGGCGTTCGCGGACAACGGCGGACTTCTCGGTGCAGATCCTTCGGGGTGGCCACTTCTATCTTCGCGACCGGCAACCGCTGTTCGAAACGCTTCGGCCGCTGATGTCGACGATCGCTGCGGCATAACAGCATTCGCGCCGTAAGTCCCACTCGTCACAACTTTAACCGGTGCACGCCAAGCCATTTGTCGCTCGGAGATCCCATTAGGCGGACTAAACGTCACATCCTTCCTTTCTGGAGACTGGAGTGACAAACGGGACTGGCATCGCGTGACGCCGGTCAGGATCATGGATTTCTCGAAGGAAACGCCGCCACCGGCATTTCGACGGTTCCACGGCACGGTCCGCTGCTGATGTCGGTGTGCCAGGTACCACGCATTGTCCCATCGGGTCCAGGCGTGTAGTACGCCCACGAACTCGCCGGTGCCCACACTTTCGGCACGCCTTCTCCCATATAGCAATCCCACTGAAAGTCGAAACGCTCAACCCATTTGGCTCCGTCCCAGCTGTAGTGAGACGGCTGGGGCAGCGTCGGGTTCTTGGGAATAGGGCCGTCGGTGGCCGTGGCGACGCACTTGCCTGCCGAACAGGCCGTCACGAAGACGTAGTCGGCGCTGAAGGTGGGTTCGGCCTGTTTGGCGGCCACGCTGGTCCCGGACTTGTCGACGGCGTACCTCACCAGCGAATACTTACCGTTCCACGATGGCGTTGCCGCATGCGCCGGAACAGCCGGGACACCGCATATCGCGATTGCGATGGCGGCGAGCATTGCGAATCTCGGCTTTGGGCGCACCGGATCAATCCTCTCGGATCGATAACGCGAGGAGATATCGGCATGGACACGATGCGTGCTCAGTCCAGCTCAAATTTGGCGGCGCCGAACGGTTCCGACGTGCCGAGCGCGAACACCGTCGAGGGCGTCACGCGATAGACATACCAGGGCGCGGGCCCGGCCGACGGGGCGCTGTACTCCGCGGTGAATGCGTCACCTTCGACTTCGGCCTCCCATCCGTTAGCCGCGAAAGCCTGGGCCGCCGCATGCAATTCGTCCGCATCGGTGACCCGCGCGGCGATTCCTTCGACGACGAGGTCAAACGGTTCGGTGGCCACACTGAGCACGCATCTTTGGTCGCGCGCCAGGTTGCGCGACTTACGAGTCGTCGGCCCAGAGGTGAAATACCAACTACCCGTGCACCGCATCACCCCCACAGGCATTACGTGCGGGCTGCCGTCAGGGTTGATCGTGGTGAGCCAGGCCGTGTGGCGCTGCGGGCCGCCGGTTCCCGGCGCCTGCGGCAGCTGGCTATCCAGCACGGCGTAGACGCGGGCCCACTCGACTGGCGGTGCCCCATATCCGTCGAGGTTGCGCTGTGTGATCGTCATGTTGGTATTGACCGCCGGCGGCCGCAGAACTCATCGCCGCGCCGCCGCAACGAATTCTGCTTGTTGGCGGCACACTAGGGCTTTCACAGCGCAAATCCGGACGTCGTCTGATAGTCATAGAGACGGACAGAAGCCAATGTCACCAGAAGTGGGTGTCTATGCGAATGCTACGAAACGCATGAGCATGCACGGTCACATCATCGTCAGCGGTGAGGACCCGCTGGCGACCACGATAATCGACGAGCTGAACAACGCCGGTGCGCGCATTGTCAAAATCGGCGACGCGGCCGAGCTTGCCGATGCCGGAGTGACGCGAGCGGCCGCTGTCGTCTGCGCAGGCGACGACGACGCGACCAACCTCGAAATCGCGCTGCTGGCAAGGAAAGCCAACCCGGATGTGCGCGTGGTTGCGCGCCTGGCCAACGACGTGCTGCGGGAAGCGGTGGCCGACGATAACGGGCCCGGCGCGATCCTCGATGTCGCCGACCTCACCGCGCCGTCGGTCGTCGAGGCATCGCTGGCGCACAACGTGCACCCGTTCGAAGCAGCCGGCATCAATTTCGTCGTCTCGACCACCGAGGCGCCCCGGGACGCGACGCTGCGCGAGCTATACGGTGACCTGGCCCCGGTGGCGGTGATTCAGGGCGAGAATTCCCCCACCCCCGGCGAGATTGTCGCCTGCCCCGGCCGCGACCTGCGGGTGCACGCCGGTGACTGGACGGCGATGATCGGCACCACTGACGAATTGGCCGCCCGCAACATCAAGGTCCCTCGGCTGACCAGCACGCGCACCCGGCGGCCGCTGCTGCGGCGAGTCCTCGACGCCGCGCGCACCGCACGCGATGACGTCAACCCGACATTCTTCCCCGCATTGGCGGTCATGCTGACCCTGCTGATCAGCTCAACGATCCTGTTGCGCTTCACCTACCAGCGACCGCCAGGGATGACCTGGCTCGACGCGCTGTACTTCAGCACCGAGACCATCGCCACCGTGGGCTACGGCGACTTCAGCTTCGTCCAACAGCCTGCCTGGCTTCGAATTTTCAGCATCGGCTTGATGTTCGTCGGCGTGACCACCACGGCGATCCTTGTGGCGTTCGTCGCCGACCTGCTGCTTTCTCGTCGTTTCACACATTCAGCCGGACGTCGGCGGGTGAGCCACCTGCGCGACCACGTGATCGTCGTCGGACTGGGCTCGCTCGGCATCAAGGTCGTCTGCGATCTGACCGCCGCCGGATACGACGTGGCAGTCATCGAGAACGACGACGACAACCGCTTCCTGTCGTTGGCGGCCGACCTCGACGTGCCGGTGATCTTCGGGGACGCGACGCTGCGCCAGACGCTGGAGTCGGCCCGTGTCGACCGTGCCCGCGGCGTGGCCGTGCTGACCGAGGATGACATGGTCAACATTGAGATCGGCATTGTGCTCGTCGAAATGCTGGTGCCCAGGGTGACGCCCGAGATCACCCGGACCGACGTTCCGCTTGTACTGCGCGTATACGACCGCGCGCTGGGTTTCGCGGTGGCGCAGCGGTTCGGTTTCGAAAACGTCCGATCGACCGTCGAGCTCGCCGCACCGTGGTTCATCGGCGCCGCGATGGGCCTGCAGGTGCTGGGGACGTTTTCGGTCGGACAGAGCTCCTTCGTGTTGGGTGCCATGCACGTAGAAGCCGGCAGCGAACTCGATGGGATGCGGATGTTCGAAATATCCACCCAGACGCGCGTCATCGCGATCACCCGGCAGGGCGCACGGGTCCGGTTGCACCCGCGCCGCGACGCTTTGCTCAGGGCCGGCGACACGGCCTACCTCGTCGGCCCATACCGCGAGCTGTTGGGCACACTGCGCAAAGTACAGCCGCCTCCGGGCGAGGCGCCGGCCTAGAGGTCGGACACCACGTCCGCGACGCGACGCAGCTGCCCGACATCCGAGCTGGTCGGGATGAGCTGAACTTCGTCGGTGCCGATCGCCGCGAATTTCCGCAGCACCGCGACCAGCTCGTCCTCACTGCCGGCCCACCCGGTCATCGGCGCCATCGCGTCGACATACTCGGCCGGTATCCAGTTCATGTAGCGCCGCAGATGACGATGTACCTGGGCACGGGCCTGCTCAGGCGACCCGAATGCGAACCAGAACGACGTAGCCAGGTGGGGTTCGGGTTTGCCCGCCGCAGCCCATGCAGCCCGCGCAACGTCGAACAGTTCGTTCTGCTTGCCGACGTCAAGGTCCAAGGTGGTGCCGGCCAACCCGTCGGCCCAGCCAGCCGCGCTGCGGACGGTCTTTGGCCCGATGCTGCCGACGAACAGCGGCGGGCCCCCGACCTGGACCGGCCGCGGCCCGACCGGCAGCACCGATTCGGTGATCTTCTCGCCGGCCCAGACTCGCTTCATCACCGCCACCCGTTCGGCCATGCCACGCATCGTCTGCGTCGCGGGATCGGCACCCACGGCGTGGTAGTCCTCGTGCCTGCCGCCCACGCCGACGCCCACCGTCAGCCGGCCACCACACAGCATGTCGCCGGTGGCCAATCCCTTGGCCAGCATCACCGGGTCATGCAACTGCGGCACGATGACCGTCGTCAACAGCCGCACTCGATCGGTCCAGGCGGCTAACGCACCAAGCAGCGTCAGGTTGTCGGGGTTGTCGAACGCGATGCGTTCGCCCCAGCAGAGCGACGAAAACGGGCCTTCATCGATGGCGCGCGCCCAGCTCTTCAACAGGGGCGCGTCCAGGTCCGGCTCCATCACCGGCATGGTCATTGCTATCTGCACGTATGCGATTCTGGCAGCATGGGTCGATGGGCTTAGCCAGCACTTCCATCGCGCACGTCCGCCTCACGGTCACCGACATCGAGCGATCCCGGCAGTTCTACGAGAGCGTCTTCGGTTGGCCGGTGTTGCTCGAGGTTCCCGAGAACGCCGACGAGACAACGCGGCGCCAGCTGGGCTTCCTGTTCGGCGGTGTCATTTACGACCTGGGCGGCACACTACTCGGGCTGCGGCCGGTGGCCACAGATCGCTTCGACGAAGATCGCGCCGGCTTGGACCACATCGCCTTCCGCATGAGCAGCAGAGCCGAATTAGACTCCGCGGCTGCGCATCTCGACCAACTCAACATTCGGCACGAGCCGGTGAAAGACATTGGGCCGTCCTACATTCTGGAGTTTCGCGACCCCGACAACATAGCCTTGGAACTCACCGCGCCGAAGTGAGCGCCGCGACGAGCGTGCGCAGATGTACGGCGAATGCGGCGTGTCGGCGGGCAAACACGCACGCTCGCGGGCCAGAGAGGAAGAGAAATGTCTATCAGCTTCAACCACACCATTGTCCGGTCACGCGACAAGCGCGCGTCCGCAGAGTTTCTTGCCGAACTGTTCGGCCTGCCCAGCCCAAAGCCGTTCGGCCCCTTCATGGTTGTCGCACTCGAACATGGCGCCAGCCTCGACTACGCGGATGTCGGCGAGGGCGAGGAAATTCCCCGTCAGCACTACGCCTTCCTCGTTTCTGAGGAAGAGTTCGACGCCATCTACGGCAAGATCCAGTCGCGGGGCCTCAAGCATTGGGCGGACCCGGGCGCCAACCGGCCAGGCGAGATCAACCGAAGAGACGGTGGCCGCGGGGTGTACTTCCCGGACCCGTCCGGGCACTCGATGGAGATTCTCACCCGTCCCTACGGCTCGGGCGGCTGAGTCCCCGAGCGCGAGCGTGCGCATATTGACAGCCCGAACGGCGTGTCGTTGTACATACGCGCACACTCGCGGCCAAAACGAAGAGCGCATCAGGCTCAGTCGGCCGTCCGCGGTGCCCCGTGCCGCTGGCTCTCCTGGACGCGGTACTCGTCAGCGAGTTGCGCGACGTGCTCGGGCAGAGCGTCGGACGCGACGTCGGCCAGGGTTGTTTCTTCCAGCACCGACCGCATGCTGGCGCGCAGCGCCCGCCAGACGTCGGTCAGCGCGGTCGTCGGCCCCGAGTAGGGCAGGTCCCCGAGGCCGATGTCGCGGACGCTCGCCAACGGTCCGTCGATGCAGCGCAGTACGTCGGCAATGCTGATCTGGCTTCCCGGACGAGCCAGTTCGTAACCGCCGTCGCGACCGCGGTGGCTCCGCACCAGGCGGTCGGTGCGCAGGTTGGTCAGGATGTCGACGAGAAATTGCGGCGGTATGCCCTGCGCCTGAGCTAAGTCCTCGGTCTTGACCAGTGTGCCGCTGGTGGCCGTGGCAAGTTGGACCATCGCCCGGACCGCGTATTCCGCTTTGGCCGACATCCGCATTTCGAGAATTCTGCCAGTCAGTCGGTCACGCTGAGCACCGCGTCGGCGTACTCCGGTCGGCACACCATGAGATCAGGTAACAGCGGGTCGGGCCGGTTGTACTGCAGCGCAGAGCCGTCTAGGCGCGAGGTGTGCAAGCCGGCCGCGCGTGCGACCGCGACCGGAGCCGCGGAGTCCCACTCATACTGACCGCCGCCGTGTACGTATACATCGGCCAATCCCTGGATGACCGCCGCGACCTTGGCCCCCGCCGATCCCATCGGCACCAGGATGCCGTCCAGACGTTCGCGCACCTGTAGCGCGATGGCCGGCGGGCGGGTGCGCGACACCACGATCCGGGGCGGGCCCGAATAGGCCGACGGCGGAGTCACGTGTGGTGTGGCCAGCGTAATGCCCTGCGCCGGAAGGGCTACCGCGCCGGCGACGAGTTCACCGGACTCCCACAACGCCACGTGTACCGCCCAGTCGTGGCGGCCGAGTTCGGAGAATTCGCGCGTGCCGTCCAGCGGGTCGACGATCCAGACACGCTCGGATCGCAGGCGCACCGGGTCGTCGGCACCTTCTTCGGACAGCACCGCGTCATCCGGCCGGTGCCGCTGTAGAGCACCCATCAAGAAATCATGCGATCGCTTGTCCCCCGCTGCTTTTCGCTCGGACTCCGTCGCTTCGGCCAGCTCGTCGCGCACAGCGAGGAGCAGTTCTCCGGCCTGGGTCGCCAGCTGCCCGGCCAGCTCGTGGTCGGTCAAGATCGTGACTCGATCAGGTCGATGACTTGCTGCGCCAACTCGTCGAGCGTGTGATCCGAAGTGAGCCTCAGGTCGGGCTTCTTCGGCCGCTGATACGGACTGTCGATGCCGGTGAAATGCGTAATCTCACCCGCACGCGCTTTTGCATAAAGTCCCTTCGGGTCACGGCGCTCGCAGTCTTCCAGCGGGGTATCGCAAAACACCTCGAAGAAGTCGAATCCGGCGTCGGCGTGCACTTTACGGGCCAGCGCACGATGCTCGGCCAGCGGGCTGATCGCCGGCACCAACACGATTTGGCCGGAATCGGCGAGCAGCGTTGCCACGTGCGCCAGCCGCCGCAGGTTCTCCGCTCGGTCGGCCATGCTGAAGCCCAGGTCTGCGTTTAAACCGTGCCGCAGGTTATCGCCGTCGAGAACATAAGCGGGAATGCCTTTTTCGAGCAGCTTCTGTTCCACCAGCATCGCCACCGACGACTTGCCGGAGCCGGACAGACCGGTAAACCACACCGTCCTGCCCTGGCTCGCCCTGTCCTCGGCCGTCGCCAGTGACTTGTGCCGCACGGTGTTCGGGCTTGCGGTTTGCGCTGACACGTCGCGCAAAACCATGCCCGCCGCCACGGTGCCATTGGTGTCGGGGTCGATCAGGATGAACGATCCGGTACTGGCGTTGCGTGTATATTCGTCGAGCAGCAGAGGTACCTGCGTGCGCAACGAGATACGGCCAAGTTCGTTGAGCTGCAACGCTATTGCGGACTTATCACGATGCAGGGTGTTGACGTCGAGCCGATAGTCGAGTTCGGTGACGCGGGCACGCGTGGTCCGTGTGGTGTGCTTGATGAGATAGTCGCGGCCGGGTTCGAGCACCGCGGAATCGGCCATCCAGCACACGGTCGCATCGAACTGCTGCGCAATCCTCGGCTGATTGTTTGTCCGCGCGATCATGTCCCCACGCGAGATGTCGATCTCGTCGGCGAGGGTCAACGACACCGCCATCGGCGGAAATGCTTCGTCCACAGGACCGTTCGGTCCGCTGATCGCCTTGATCCGGCTCGTCTTGCCGAGAGGTAGCACGACCACTTCATCTCCGGGCCGCATAACCCCGCTGGCCACGGTGCCCGCATAGCTGCGGTGGTCTTGGTGGTCGAGGGTGTGGGGCCGGATGACGTACTGAACCGGGAACCGCACGTCGACCAGGTTACGGTCACCGGCGATGTAGACCTCTTCGAGGTGCGACAGCAGCGCCGGGCCCTCGTACCACGGCGTCTGGTCCGACTTGGTGACCACGTTGTCGCCGTGCAGCGCCGAGATCGGGATGGTGGCCACGTCCTGCACATCCAGACGCGCGGCGAAGGCGTGGAACTCGTCGCGAATCGCCTCGAACTTCTCTTTGTCCCAGCCGATCAGATCCATCTTGTTGACCGCGAGCACCAAATGTTGGATGCCCAGCAGCGACGCCAGGAACGCGTGCCGACGGGACTGCTCCAGCAGACCGTGCCGAGCATCGACGAGCACGATCACCAGTTGGGCGGTGGACGCGCCGGTGACCATGTTGCGGGTGTACTGGATGTGTCCGGGCGTGTCGGCGATGATGAATTTCCGCTTGGGAGTTGCGAAGTAGCGGTAGGCAACGTCGATGGTGATGCCTTGCTCACGCTCGGCCCGCAGACCGTCGGTCACCAGTGCGAGGTCGGTGTAGTCGTGGCCGCGCTCTTTGGACGTCTGCTGCACAGAAGCCCATTGGTCCTCCATCACAGCCTTGGAGTCGTAGAGCAACCGCCCGATCAGTGTGGACTTACCGTCGTCGACGGATCCGGCGGTAGCGAGCCTCAGGAGTGTGGCGGGTGCGGCCATCAGAAGTAACCCTGCCGTTTGCGGTCTTCCATGCCGGCTTCCGAGATCCGGTCATCGGCCCTCGTCGCGCCGCGTTCAGTCAGCCGGGCCACTGCCGTCTCGGCAATGACCTCGGACACGGTGGCGGCCGTCGATTCCACACAGCCGGTACAGGTGACGTCGCCGACGGTGCGGAATCGCACGGTCGCCTCGAACACCCGCTCGTCGGCGCGCGGCTGCATGTGCCGGTGCACCGCCAGCAACATGCCGTCGCGCCGGAAGACCTTGCGCCGGTGCGCAAAATAAATGGGCGGCAACTTCACGTTCTGGGCGCCTTCAGCGCCTATGTATGACCAGATGTCGAACTCGGTCCAGTTGGACAGCGGGAAGACCCGGATGTGCTCGCCTTTGTGGTGTCGTCCGTTGTAGAGGTTCCACAATTCCGGCCGTTGCGCCTTGGGGTCCCATTGGCCGAACTCGTCGCGGAAACTGAACACCCGCTCCTTGGCGCGTGCCTTCTCTTCGTCGCGTCGCGCGCCGCCGAATGCCGCGTCAAACTTGTTCTCCCGGATGGCGCGCAGCAGCGTCACGGTCTGGATGGGATTGCGCGACGGGATCGTTTCGACGACTCGGCCGGCATCGATGTCGTCCTGCACGGAGGCGACCACCAGGCGCACGCCATGTTCGGCAACCAACTCATCGCGGGTGGTGATGACCTCGTCGAAGTTGTGACCGGTGTCGACATGCATGACCGGGAACGGCAGCCGCCCCGGACGAAAAGCCTTGAGCGCCAAGTGCAGCATGACGATGGAGTCCTTGCCGCCTGAGAACAGCAGCACCGGCCGCTCGAATTCGGCTGCGACCTCCCGAATGACGTGGATTGCCTCTGCTTCCAGCGAGCGCAGGTGGCTCAGTTCATATTGCCCGGCGACCGGGCGGTGGTCGGTTTGCCCGGCTGCGGGGCCAGCATCTGCGTCGACGGTCACGGTACCCCTAGGGTCTTCCTGGTAATTCTGGTTGAATTGACCATGTTTGTGCTTATTGCCATATATAGAAGCAGTCCGTTGCCACAGCTGTCAACGGCGAGTTGCACAGCTGTGCAACGGCGAGCAGACGCCAAAAGCGCCTAATTCGGGCTCGATTAGGGCGCTTTTCCGTCTGCTCGGCAACACTATGGACCCATGACAAACCCAAGCGGCCGCGATGTCATCGCGCAGTTCCTCCCCCAGTCGCCGTTCGTCGCCAAACTAGGCATCAGCGCCGAGCAGCTCCGAGACGACGAAGTCAGGTTGCGGCTGCCGTGGGATCCCTCCAACACCACCCTCGGCGACATGGTCCATGGCGGCGCCATCGCCACGCTTGCCGACCTCACCGTCATGGCGGCGGCCTGGTGCGGCGCCGAGGCGCCGCCCGAACTACGGGGAGTGACGGTGTCGATGACGCTCGACTTCATGGCGCCGGCACGCAGCACCGACGTGATAGGAGTGGGCCGGGTGCTGCGGCGCGGCCGGTCGCTGGTCAACTGCGAGGCCGAAATCGTCGATCCTTCGGGCAAGCTGCTCGCCAAGGCGCTGGCCACCTACAAGGTGGGCTAGTAGCGCGAGATTCGGCACTACGGCGAGCAGACGCAAAAGCCCCAGATTCGACCACGAATCAGGGGCTTTGCGTCTGCTGGGCAGCCTCGCTACAGCGTGACCTCGTTGAGCTTGCCGGTGGCGACGTCGAAGACAAACCCGCGCAGCGACACGTGCTTGGTGACGAACGGACTGTTCTCGATGCGGCGCAGCGACTGCTTGACGTCCTCCGCGGCATCCGGGAAGGCCTCGGCCGCCCACGGTGGTTTAACCCCGGTCTCGCTTTGGATGTCGCGCTTGAAGTCGTCGTCGGTAAAGGTGAGCATCCCGCAGTCGGTGTGGTGGATCAGGATGATCTCTCGGGTCCCCAGCAACCGCTGGCTGATGGCCAGTGAGCGGATAGCGTCGTCGGTGGCTACCCCGCCGGCGTTGCGGATGACGTGGGACTCCCCTTCGTTGATACCCAGCAGACGGTAGACATCGAGCCGGGCGTCCATGCAAGCGAGCACCGCGACGTGTTTGCTGGGCGGCATGGGTAGCGGCCCGCTGAAGTTGCTCGCGTATTGGGCATTGTTGGCCAGGTAGTCCTCGGTAACCGTCACGCAAGTCTCCTCGGGTATCACGGGATGGAATTTGCTGTACAGATCGGTGCCGGGGTGGATCTTAACAACCGGCCGACTGGATTTCACCGGTCCGGATCAACCGGATCGCAATGGTTCGACGCCAGTCGTGGCGATCGCGAGCGCGGCGCAGCCGGGCGAAGCGGGTCGGCACCATCACGTTCGTGGCGATCGCGAGCGCGGCGCAGCCGGGCGAAGCGGGTCGGCACCATCACGTTCGTGGCGATCGCGAGCGCGGCGCAGCCGGGCGAAGCGGGTCGGCACCATCAAGTTCGTGGCTGCCGGGCCACGTTGCTCGCGCTAACCGCGGCCGCATCTCTTAACCTGTCCCAATGCGACGCACGCGGGGCGGTCAGGCATGATCCGCTTTCTTGTGCGTCGGCTCATCAATTACATCGTGCTGCTGGTGCTGGCGTCGTTCTTCGCCTTCTGCCTGGCCTCCGTGGCGTTTGAACCGCTGGAGAGTTTTATTCAGCGGCACCCGAAGCCGCCGGCAGAGGCCATCCATGCCAAGGAGGTACAGCTTGGCTTGGACAAGCCCATACCGATCCGATATGGGCAATGGATTTCCGGCGTGGCCTGCGGTGACTTCGGTAAGACCGTGACGGGTCACCCCGTCTCCGCTGAACTGTGGCATCGGATCGGCGTCAGCCTGCGACTCGTGGTGACCGGCTCAGTGGTGGGCACGGTGATAGGGGTCATCGTCGGAGCCTGGGGAGCCATCCGTCAGTACCGGCTCAGCGACCGTGTCATCACCGTGCTGTCGCTCATCATCCTGAGCATTCCGACATTCGTGCTGGCGAGCCTGCTCATCCTGGCTGCGGTGCGAGTGAACACGTTCACCGGCGTCCGGATGTTCCTCTACACCGGTGAGACCTCACCGATCCCGCCCAGCGGAATGGGGGGCCGATTCGTCGACCGCCTGCAACACCTTGTATTGCCGACGCTCACCCTGGCCTTGATCCAGATCGCGAGCTTCAGCCGCTACCAGCGCAACGCGATGCTGGACGTGCTGAGCGAGGATTTCATCCGTACCGCCCGCGCTAAAGGCCTGACCCGCCGCCGTGCGCTATTCAAACACGGTCTGCGTACCGCGCTGATTCCACTCGCCACACTGTTCGCCTACGGGATCAGCGGCCTGGTCGTGGGTGCGATTTTCGTCGAGAAGATCTTCGGCTGGCACGGCATGGGCGAATGGGTGGTGCTCGGTATCGCAACTCAGGACACCAACGTCGTCGCGGCGATCACGTTGTTTTCCGGGGCGGCGGTCCTGCTCGGCGGCCTGCTGTCCGACGTCCTCTATGCGGTACTAGATCCACGGGTGCGCGTGTCATGACCCAAGAGGCCGCTACGGAAACCCGATCCGGTATCCACCCGGCGGCGTTCACTTCGCGGCGAAACCTGTTGGTCCGCCGGTTCATCCGCAACAAGCCGGCAGTGGTGGCGTTGATTCTGCTATTGGTGGCCTTCATCGGTTGCTACGGACTGCCGTCGCTACTCCCTTACGACTACAACCATCTCGACTACGACGCGCTGCTGCAACCGCCGTCACTCAAACACTGGTTCGGCACCAATGCCCTCGGCCAGGACCTGCTGGCCCGGACCCTGCGCGGCATGCAGAAGTCGATGCTGATCGGGTTTTGTGTGGCACTGATCTCGACCACTATCGCAGCCACCGTCGGATCGGTCGCCGGCTACTTCGGCGGCTGGCGCGACCAATCCCTGATGTCGCTGGTGGACCTGCTGCTTGTGGTGCCGAGCTTCCTGCTGATCGCCATCGTCACTCCGCGTCTCAAAGGGTCGAGCAACATTTTCTGGCTCATCGTGTTGCTGGCGGCCTTCGGCTGGATGGTCAGCTCGCGAATGGTACGCGGCTTGACCATAAGCCTGCGTGAACGCGAATTCATCCGTGCCGCAAGATATATGGGTATCTCGAGCCGTCGGGTCATCGTACATCACATCGTGCCGAACGTCGCCTCGATCCTCATCATCGACGCCACACTCAACGTCGGCATCGCGATCCTTTCCGAAACGGGTTTGAGTTTCCTGGGATTCGGTGTCCAGCCGCCCGACGTGTCGCTCGGCACGCTGATCGCCGACGGCACTTCTTCGGCCACCACGTTCCCCTGGGTGTTCCTGTTTCCGGCCGGAGCACTGATATTGATCGTGTTCTGCGCCAACCTCGCCGGCGATGGTCTGCGGGATGCGTTCGATCCCCGCAGCCGGCCCCCGCGCCGCAAGAAACGTGGCCCGAAATGACGGCCCTACTAGAGGTGACAGATCTGAACGTCACCTTCGAGACTGGCGACATTACGGTTTCCGCTGTCCGCGGCATGACGTACCACATCGACCCGGGGGAAGTGCTGGCAATCGTCGGCGAATCCGGTTGCGGCAAAAGCACTGCCGCGATGGCGGTAATCGGATTGCTACCCGAGTACGCGGACGTGGCGGGATCGGTGCGCTTGCACGGCGAGGAGCTGCTCGGGCTATCCGACCAGGAGATGTCACGGATCCGCGGCAAGTCTATCGGGACCATATTTCAAGACCCGATGTCGGCGCTGACCCCCGTCTACACCATCGGCGACCAGATAGCCGAAGCCATCGAGGTGCACGACCGCGGCATCAGCCGCGCGGACGCCCGCAAGCGCGCCCTGGAGCTGCTCGAGCTGGTCGGCATTTCCCAACCGCAAGCCCGGGCAAGGGCTTTCCCGCACGAGCTGTCCGGTGGCGAGCGCCAGCGGGTGGTGATCGCGATCGCGATCGCGAACGACCCGGACCTGCTGATTTGTGACGAGCCGACCACCGCGCTGGACGTCACCGTGCAAGCCCAAATCCTCGACGTACTCAGAACCGCGCGCGACGTCACCGGCGCCGGCGTGTTGATCATCACCCACGACCTGGGTGTGGTGTCGGAATTCGCCGACCGGGCAATGGTCATGTACGCCGGACGCGGGGTCGAGATCGCCGCCGTCGAAAACCTTCACCGCGACCGCCGGATGCCCTACACCGTCGGATTGCTGGGTTCGGTGCCGCGGCTGGACGCACCACAGGGCACCCGGCTGATTCCGATCCCCGGTACGCCGCCGACGATGTCGTCGCTGTCACCAGGCGTCTGTCCCTTTCATCCCCGCTGTCCGCTGGCGATCGACGAATGCCGTTCGGCGGAGCCCGATCTCGTTGCCGTCGGGGACAGCCACTGGGCGGCGTGTATCCGCACCGACGAGGTCGCTGGACGCAGTGCTGCCGAAATCTTCGGCGTGTCAACCCAACCGGCTGCAATCGAGGACGCACCCGGCGAGCCACCTGTGGTGCTGCGGGTAACCGACCTCGCCAAGACCTACTCACTCACCAAGGGCGTGGTATTCCGCAGGCGAGTGGGTGAGGTACGGGCGGTCGACGGCGTCAGCTTCACGTTGGAGCAGGGACGCACGCTAGGCATCGTCGGCGAATCTGGTTCGGGCAAATCGACCACGCTCAGCCAGATTCTGGAACTCAACACACCGCAGGCCGGTTCCATCGAGGTACTCGGTACCGACGTCTCCGCGCTCGACAAAGCAGCGCGTCGTAAGCTGCAGACCGAACTGCAGGTGGTATTTCAGGACCCGGTGGCGTCTTTGGACCCCCGCCTTCCGGTGTTCGACATCGTTGCTGAACCGTTGGGCGCCAACGGGTTCGACCGAAGGCGAAGCGAGGAACGCGTCGCCGAGCTACTGGCGATCGTCGGACTGGACCGCGCCGACGCCAGCCGCTATCCCGCCGAGTTCTCTGGCGGGCAGAAGCAGCGGATCGGCATTGCGCGGGCACTTGCGCTGCAGCCGAAGATCCTTGCGCTCGACGAGCCGGTGTCGGCGCTCGACGTGTCGATCCAGGCCGGCATCATCAACCTGCTGCTGGATTTACAAGCACAATTCGGGTTGTCGTATTTGTTTGTGTCCCATGACCTTTCCGTTGTCAAGCACCTGGCGCACCGGGTAGCGGTGATGTACCGGGGCACGATCGTGGAACAGGGCGGCGGGGACCAGGTGTTCGCCAACCCACAGCACGAGTACACCCAGCGATTGCTGGCTGCGGTTCCGCGGGCCCACTCCGATGTCGCCGGCGGTTAACATCGTGCGCGTGACGCACCCGCCGACGGTTCGCAGGCTTGCACTGCTGGCGCTGGTAGTTGTTCTGATCGTCAGCGGCTGCTCAGACGGGTATCGCGACCTCCCGAAGGCCTCGACAGCGCGAGTTGGCGCCACGGTCGACATCAACCCCCGGGACCCGGCGTCCCTGCGCGACGGCGGCAACCTTCGGCTCTCGCTCACCTCATTCCCGGACAACTTCAACGTGTCCAACATCGACGGCAACACGGCCGACACCGGTTTGGTTCTCAGTCCGACGCTGCCAGGGACCTTTATTACCAGCGCGGACGGGACGCAAAGACTCAACACGGACTACTTCACCGCTGCCGAACTGACCGGCACCAGCCCGCAGGTAATCACCTACACCATCAACCCGAAAGCTGTCTGGAGCGATGGCACCCCAATAACCTGGAAAGACCTCGAATCGCTGTTCAACGCGTGCAGCGGCCGCGACCCGCGCTTCTTGATCGCCAGCAGAGCCGGCTACGAACGGATCAAGTCGGTGACTCGGGGCGTTGACGACCGTCAGGCGGTGGTTACCTTCGACAAGCCCTACGCGGAATGGCGCGGGTTGTTCGGCGGCCTGCAACCCAGCCGCCTGACCGCTGACCCGGCCGTCTTCAACACCGGCCAACTCGATGCCCCCGGCCCGTCAGCCGGACCGTTCATCGTGTCCAAGGTTGACCGGACCGCACAGCGCATCGTGCTGACCCGAAATCCACGATGGTGGGGTCGCAAGCCGCGACTCGACTCCATCACATTCCTGGTGCTCGACCCCCTAGGCGTGATCCCCGCCCTGCAGAACAATGCCATCGACGCAGCGGACGTGGGTTCTCTCGACGACATGGTCACCGCGCAGCGCACGCGCGGTATCACGATCCGGAGTGCACCGGCCCTGCTCTGGTACCACATCACCTTCAACGGCGCGGCCGGATCGATCATGGAGGATCCAAGGCTCCGGTTGGCGATCGCCAAAGGCATAGACCGCCAGGCCATTGCCAACGTGGTCCTGCACGGCCTGACCGGCCATCCGGTGCCGCTGAACAACCACATTTTTGTTGACGGCCAGGTGGGCTACCAGGACAACACCGGCCCTGTTACCTACAACCCTGACCAGGCCCGCCGAGACCTCGATGCGCTGGGCTGGAAGCTCAACGGAACGGTCCGGGAGAAGAACGGAAAGCAACTGGTGATCCGTGACCCGTTCTTCGATCAGCAATTCCGGCGTCAGATCGGACTGGTCGCACAGCAGAACCTGGCGCAGATCGGCGTCAAGCTGGTGCTCGACCCCAAGCCGGGCACGGGATTCTTCAGCCAGTACGTCGGAACCGGCGACTTCGATGTTGTCGAATTCGGTTGGCAGGGCGGTGGTTATCCGCTGTCTGCCATGCCACAGATATTCCGTTCCGACGGCGAAAGCAACTACGGCAAGATCGGCAGCCCGGAGATCGACGCCAAGATCGATCAGACGCTGTCCGAGTTGAACCAAGACAAGGCGCGGGTGCTCGCCAACGAGATCGACAGGATGCTGTGGCAGGAAGTATTCAGCCTGCCGCTCTTCCAGTCGCCCGGAAATGTAGCGGTTCGCGAAGATCTGGCCAACTTTGGCGCTTTCGGACTTGCCGACGTGGATTGGACGACAGTCGGGTTCACTTGATTAGTGCCCAGCAGACGCAAAAGCTCCTAATTCGGGCCCGAATTAGGGGCTTTTGCGTCTTTTCGCCGTACTGCTGGCAGCGCCCGCTCGACCATGGTCGCCACCTCGATCGCCTTCCAGAGCACCCGCATAACCGTGCGGTCCGGCAGCGCGTCCAGCACCGACGCGCGGTCGGCAAGCCCCTCGAGTTCGCCGCGGCACACCGCGCCGGCAATCGCCAGCGCGGCAGCCTCACGAAAGTCCAACGCGCCGTGCGACATCGTCGGTAGGCTCAGCAATACCGCATTCGGCACTAGCGATGCGATGCGCTCAGCCACCGCCGGTGGCGTGATGAGATCGCGGCCACCGGAAATCACCACGGTGGGCCACCCGAATTTCGGCATCTCGGCCGCCAGGTCATATGGCTCGGCCTCGAAAGCCGCGTTCTCCGGCATCATTTCACGTATCGCGACGGCAGGGTCGAGCGGAAGTCCGTCAGGCTCGGGGGCGTAGTCGAGTTCGCGGAACGCGATCCGGCTCACCAAGTCGGTCTCAAAGCGGTACGGCGCTTTGCGGTTGAGAATGGCGCCGAACCGAAGCATGCTCTGCCACAACAGGAATCGGCCGTCGAGCAGCAGGTCGAGCTGGCGGTCGAGCAGCTTAGTCCCGCCGTAGCCGTAAAACCTCGCCGCGACCTGACCGCCCGATGCGGTCATCACACCCTTGTCGACAAGCCGACGAACTTTGGGTGCCAGCGCGGCGGTTTCCGGATCGTCGCCCTTGAGCAGCAGCCGCCGAATGGCGTCGCGTACATCGACGATGTCATCCCTGGACAGCAGCGGCGAATCGAGGATCATCGCACGTACCCGGCCGGGATGACGGACGCCGACTCCGGCCGCGATGTAGCTGCCGTACGACGTGCCGTAGATGACGGCCGAATCCGCGTAGGCGTCATCGAGCACCGCGGCGACGTCGTCGACCACCTGATCGACGGTGAGCGCTTCCGGCGGAAGGTCGGCGCCGGAGTCGTCGTGGCGCGACATGCCCACGCCCCGGTGCTCGATCATGATGACATCCAGACCCGCGGCCGCGAAGCGCCGGCGCAATCCCTTGTACAGCCGCATGGACGCCACTCCCGGGCCCCCGAGAAGGATTACCAGAGGGTGTGGGGAGTTGCGGCCAGTGCGCACGTAGTACAGATCGAATTCTTCAACGCTGTCCGGCGACAGCGGTCGGCGCACCGCCCGCACTCCCGGCATTCCCGCAAGTTTGTCGTGCACCCGCCGTCGTTTGGCGTTCATCGTCATCGGTTGCCACCAGCCACTAGCCCATTGTGCCGAGGCCACCTGGAGTGCTTAGCGCGCGGCCCGTTGCGCCGTCAGGAACGCGCGGTCAGGCACGAATGAGATCGGCCGCTTTCTCCCCGATCAGAATCGACGGCGCATGGGTGTGCCCACGCACCGTGCTGGGCATCACCGAGGCATCGGCGACCCGAAGCCCGTCGACCCCCCGGACCCGCAGTTGCGGATCCACCACGCTCGCCTCGTCGCTGCCCATCCGGCAGGTGCCCATCGGGTGATACAGGGTGTGCGAACAGGTGGCCAGGGTCTTTTCCAGGGTGTCCTCGTTCAACTCCGTGCAATTACGCGGCCGCGCGATCGGGCCGAGCAGGCCGTTCAGCGGAGCGGCTGACGCGATCCGGGCGCACATCCGCAGGCCTTCCATCATCGCGGCGCGGTCCACCCCGCCGGGGTCCGAGAGATACCGCGGTTCGATGACCGGTTTGACATGCGGGTCAGCGGACCGCAGCGTGATCTGGCCGCGGCTTTCGGGCGCGACCAGGATGGGCCCGAACACCACGCCGTGCCCCGGCGACTCGGTAAGAAGGCCCTCGTCGTAGAACGGAGCCGGAGCGAAGATCAGCTCGACATCCGGCAGTTGCAGCTCGGGCCGGCTGCGGACGAATCCATACGCCTCACCGACGTTGGAGGTGAGCATGCCGCGATGCCGCAACAAGTAGTTGATCAGCTGTTTGGGCTTTTCGGCGTCGGCCAGGCTGTCGCCGTCGACCTCGAACCCCAGCACTGTCACCAGATGATCGATCAGGTTCTGGCCCACCTCGGGTGCGTGGTGGACGGTCTCGATTTCATGTTCGGCGAGGTGGTCGCGGTCGCCGATACCGGAGAGCATCAGCAGCTGCGGGCTGTTGACGGCGCCGGCACACAGCACCACCTCGCGTCGGGCATGGGCGACGCATGTTTGACCGTTCTGTTCGTATTCCACACCAACCGCCCGGTTGCCGTCGATGACGACACGGATGGCCGTGGCGCCGGTGAGCACGTTGAGGTTCTTACGACGCTTCGCCGGCTTCAGATAGGCGTCGGCAGTACTGAACCGAGCACCCCGGCGCTGCGTGACGACGGTTTCGCAGAACCCCTCCGGCGCAGCGGAATTCGGTTGCACCATGGGGAATCCGCATTCGCGCACCGCGGTCAGCCAGGCCGCGGTCGCGGCTCGCGGGCTGCGCTGACGGGATATGTGCAACGGGCCGGTCACTCCACTGTCCTCACCGCTGACGAAGTGCCAGGCATCGGTGACGTTCTCGATGCGACGGAAGTAGCTGACCGCTTCGTCGTATGACCAATCCGGACCGGCGCGCACGGCCCATTCGTCATAATCCGCGGCGAATCCGCGCACCCACATCATCGCGTTCATCGACGAGGAGCCGCCGAGTACCTTGCCTCGCGGCCAATAGATCTGGCGATCGGCGAGTCCCGGTTGCGGTTCGGTCAGGTAGTCCCAGTCGATCTCGCTGCGAAACAGCTTGGAAAACGCCGCCGGGATCCCGATGAATCGGTTCTTGTCCGGCGGTCCCGCTTCCAATGCCGCCACCGCGGTGCCTGAATCCGCGCTAAGCCGGTTAGCCACGACCGCACCGGCTGAGCCGGTACCGACCACGACGTAGTCGCATTGAATGTCCATCGCACATCCCCGTTTTCGAGTGAGTGTATGACGTGCGGCTCAGCAGCGGACCACTAAACGTCGAGATCGATGCGGTGCGCCCCCTCGACGCCCTCGTAGCGGTCGGGACTACACGTCAATACGATCACCTGTCCGTGGGTGGCCACGGTATCGAACACCTTCCCCATCTTGACCAGCCGATCCGGATCGGTGAATCCCAGCGCGTCGTCGATCACCACCGGAACGCTGTCCTCCTTGGCGACCAGTGCCGATCCGGCCAGCCGGGCCAGGATGCCGAGCTGCTCTTTCGCGCCACCCGACAACGATTCGAAGGGCACCGTGCGGCCGTCCAAGGTACGGCTGCGGATGCACAGGTCGCTGTCGATGTCGACCTCGAATGAGGATCCGAACACCCGACGACCGAGCCGTTGCAGTTCATCGCGATATGGCTGCACATAGCGCAGCCGGGTGGTGTCGCGGTGGCGGGCCATCACCGACCGCAACAGCTGCGCGGCGCGGGCCCTGCCGCCAATCCGGACATGCTGGCTGAGCGCGTGCTCACGCTCGGTCGCGGCGGTGTCGAGTTTGCCTTGGCGACCCTCGCCGCCGAACACCGAGAGTTCGATGCTGACTTCGCGCAGCGCACGGTTGGCCGCCTCGTAGCGATCGTGTAGCGACTCGGCCGCCGCGGCGGCGTCGGCCAATTCGGCGGCCACCGCATCTGGTTCGGCCGCGGTCAGCTCCGCGACCAGCTCGGCGACCCGCACCTCCGAGGCTTGCGCCGCCCCCATCGCGGCGTCTGCCGCCGACGCCAGGTCTTCGTCACTGACCGACGCCCGTTCCTGTGCCAACCGCTCGGTGACGGCATCCAGCTCGGCGCGTTGAGTCGCCACTTTCTCCTGTAAGGCCGTTGCGCGCGTCGATGTCTCGGCAATCCGGCAGCCGGCGGCAGCCGCGGCGCGACGTTTGGTCTCGCAGTCGGCTTCCGCGGCCTTGTGAGCTGCCTCGGCCGCGTCGAGCTCGGTACGTGCCGCTTCGGCCTCCACCGCTGAGTCAACGCCGGCGGTTTGTTCGGCACGTAACTGGGCCAGACGCGAGCGGAGTTGGTCTATCTGGTCATCGGCGCACAGTCCGGTCAAGATGGCGGTCAATCGGTCACGGCTGCTGCGCAGTTCGCGGCGGTGCTGGTCGGCGGCCCGCGCCGCGTGCAGGTCGGTGACATCGGCGGCAGCTAGCGCGTCCGCCAACTCCCGTTGTGCTG
Organism: Mycobacterium sp. NGS41; assembly: GCF_059812725.1. Lineage (NCBI taxonomy): Bacteria > Bacillati > Actinomycetota > Actinomycetes > Mycobacteriales > Mycobacteriaceae > Mycobacterium > Mycobacterium sp. NGS41. The sequence goes on along the minus strand of NZ_JCALDF010000001.1, from coordinate 330,748 downwards.
CAGCGTATCTGGCTTGAATGTCCAGTGCGGTAGCCCCGGGTGTGACGCGCGCGGTCAGTACACCGGGAAGCTCGATCTCGGTCGGTTCGGTCGCAGTGATCGACCAACTCTCACCCACCGACAACGACACCCGTTGTTCGCCGGTCACCAGCTCAAGGTCAGCGGCAGCGGTGAATTGCACCGTGGCTGAGATCATCGCCAGCTGGCCGCCGATTTGATCGACTGCGGTCGCGGCGTTCTCGATTCGCCGCAGCAGCTCCTCCGTCATGCCGACCCGCGACAGCTCCTCGCCGAGCCGGCCGCGGTCGCGCTGGAATTCGTCGATCTTGGCCAGTCGGGCGCTCAGGCGGTCCGCCTCCTCTCTGGCAGCGAGCTGGTCGACGGCACACCGGGCCGATTGGACGCGTTCCTGAGCGGCCGTCAGCGCCAGGTTGGCCACCTCCACGGCCGCATCCGCGGCTTCGGCATCGGCACGAGCCGTCGCCAGCGCATCTACGGCTACTTGCGCTTCACCCTGCGCCTCAGTGAGATTTGTTGCGCGAGTGTCGATTTCAGTCAGCAGACGAAGCCGCCCGCTGTGGGCGGCCGTCGACGCCGCGCTGTTCGCTGCCGCGGCGGCCGCGACGAGTTCGGCTTCACGCGCCTGGCCGGTGAGTGCGGCGATCTTGTCTGCGGCAGCCGCAGCGGCTGTGAGCCGTGGACCGGTAGCGAGCCGCTGCTGGGCAAGCTCCGCGACCTGCTCGGTGAGAACCGAGTGGCGACGCATCCGCTCATCGACCTCCGCGACGGCCGCCGTGCACTCCACCACCGCGGCGTCGGCGTCGGACAGCCGCGCAATGGCGGCGGCCCACTCCCCGGTCGGACGTCCGGTCGGGGTGAAGTAGCGCGCATACTCGCTGTCGATTCGTTCGATGAGTAACGGTTCACTGCCCGACAACGCTGCATCGGTGTCGGATTGCGCCGCGGCGACATCGAGCGCACGCGAAAGCGCATCACAGCCCGACAGGTTCACCGCCGCCGTCGACCCGGTTTGCAGGACCCGCTGGGCGTGCCACAGATCGTTGTCCACCGTCTCGGCAAGCATCGCGCGGACCCGATCGTGGGCTTCGTCGCCGGTCAGCTGTTCGCGGCGCGGTGCCAGGATCGTCAGCTCGGTCTCGCACTTCTTGTGGAAGCGCTTGCGATAGATGAAACGGTAAGGGCCGCTGCTGATCTCGGCGGCAACCTCGGAGCCGACGTCGGTGTGAGTCGGTTTGACCTGTTTGACTTCCTTTTTCGTCGAACGGTCTTTGGATTCCAGTAGCAGGTCCAACGCCTCGATCATCGATGACTTACCGACCTCGTTGGCGCCGCACACCACTACCACACCGTGGTCGGGGAACTCGATCTCGCGGTGGGTGATGCCCCGATAGTTCGTCAGGATGAGCCGGTGCAGTTTCACGCCGCACCCCGATCTGCGAGCCGCAGCAACAACGCCAGAGCCGCCTGGGCGTCGGCGGCGGACTCCGCGTCGTCCGCCCGGGCCGTCGCAACCAGTTCTTCGACAGCCGCGGCGGCAAACCCGCCGATGCCGAGGTCGGTGAACTCACCGTCAGCGGGTATCACCGCCAGGTCGGTGTGGCGCTCCCAAAGACCCAGCCAGGCGAACAGTCGCGCGTACTTGTCCAGGCAAGCGTCCAGAGCGGCACGGTCGGTGACCGTCAACGAACCGGTCAATGCCAGTCGAACTACGGTGCGGTCCTTATCGGTCAACTGGTCCAAATTCACGTCCAAATCGGCGATGTCACGGTTGGAGTCCACCTGACGGCGCAAGGTGATAAACCGCCACCGGCCGATATGCCGGGTTGTCACCGTGGCGGCGCGCCCCGGGTCGGTTTCGTCGATATCGACGATCAGCACATGACCGGGGTCGGATTCGATGTCGTCGAAATTGGTGACCTCCGGTGAGCCGGAGTACCACACTCTCTCGGCAACCTTGGTGACCGAATGCTTATCACCAAGGGCCACATAGTGAATCGCCCCGCGGGCCAGCGCGGCGTCGACCGCAGCCAGCCGGATCACCGACGGCTTGTCCCGATCAGGGTCGAGCAGGTCGACGCCACCGTGCGCCACCAGCACACGGGTGACCGAATCCGCCGGCAGTCCCTCGAGGACCTCGGCCACCAGGTCGGTGGTCGGAACCTTGGACCGCCACGGCGCCGCGACGATCTCCAGCCCGGGCCGCACCTGATGGATGCCGCTTTGATTCAGCACCACGACGTTGTCGGGGCATTCCGCGGTGAAAAGTTTGCCGGTGTACACCGATGTGGCGTCCAGCGGATCGTGGTTGCCCGGGAGCAGATACACGGGAATCCCGATGGCGCGCATGGCCTCCAGTGACTGGCCGATGACTTCCGGGGCGAGCTGATTGTGTTCGAAGACGTCACCGGCCACCACGACGAACTCTGCGTCCACCTCAGCCGCCAGCGCGCGCAACCCGGCCACCGCATCGCGTCGGGCCGCGGAATACCGTGGCTGGGCATCACCGGCAAGGAAGTGCCGGGTCATGCCCAGCTGCCAGTCGGCAGTGTGCAGGAATCGCATCCGGTCCCTCCTGAATACGTGACTATCGAGGCACCGCGAGTGTAGGTCGGCGCACCGACAAGACGCGGGACCTCGCTCGGCAGGTTAGGTGCGAGCGTGAAAAACGGCCCAACGACGTACCCAAATCAGTTGTGTGCCTCCAATTTCAGTGCGTTGCTGGGCGGGTCGGGGATAGCCCTGGTCACATTTGTGCACAGTCGGCGGTTTATCCACAGGGGCGGCTTTTCGGCTGGCCGACCCCAATGCAGTCGGCATAGTATTTCGAACATGTGTTCGGATAGCCGCGAGGAGATCGCTGAGGCGTTCGAGGCGCTACACGCCGCGCGGTCGCGGGTATCCGAGTTGAACTTTGGTGCCCTGACCACCCCCGAACGGCTGGCCTACTTGGAGCAGCTCGAACGAGATGCGCGTCGAGCGCCGGTGGCCGGACATGCGTTGATCAATCAGGTCGCCGAGCAGGCCGATGAGAAAAGTTTGGGCGGGCGCCTGCCGACGGTTTTGGCCGCTCGGCTACGGATCAGCCGCAGCGAAGCCCGCCGGCGGGTGGCCGAGGCCGCCGACCTTGGGCCGCGGCAGGCGTTGACGGGCCAACCGTTGCCGCCCCTGCTGACTGCCACCGCCCAAGCGCAACGCGAGGGACGCATCGGGGCCGAACACATCAAAATCATCCGCGGGTTCTTGCACCGGCTGCCCGGCTTTGTCGATCTGGCCACCCGCGAACACGCCCACGCCAACCTGGCGGAAAAGGCCGCCCACTTCACGCCCGAAGATTTGTCCCAACTGGCCGACCACATCATGGACTGCCTGCACCCGGACGGCGACTTCACAGACGCCGACCGCGCCCGCCGGCGCGGGCTGAGCCTGGGTACGCAGGGCCCCGACGGGATGTCGCGACTGACCGGCTACCTGACGCCGGAGGCTCGGGCCACGATGGAAGCCGTCTGGGCCAAGTTGGCAGCCCCGGGGATGTGCAACCCCGATGATGGGACAACGGTCGTTGACGGCCACGCACCCGACGACCATGCTCGTCGCGATATGCGCTCGCAAAACCAACGCAACCACGATGCGCTCAACGCCGGGCTGCGCGCGTTGTTGGCCAGCGGAGAACTGGGCCAGCACAACGGCTTACCGGCCTCCATCATCGTGACGGCACGTCTCAGAGATTTGGAAGCCGCCGCGGGTACCGGACTGACCGGCGGGGGCACCCTGCTACCGATGAGCGATGTGATCCGCCTGGCCCGTCATGCCCACCATTACCTGGCAATCTTCGACCAAGGCAAGGCGCTGGCGCTGTATCATACAAGGCGTTTAGCTTCACCGGCCCAACGAATTGTCCTCTACGCCAAGGATCGTGGCTGCACCCGGCCGAACTGCACTGTATCGGGTTATAAATGCGAAGTCCACCACACCGAGGAATGGGCTAAGACGCATCACACCGATGTCAATGCACTTACCTTCGCTTGCGGAGCAGACCATCCACTCGTCGAACCCGACGGCTGGAGCACTCACAAACGCAAAAACGGTGATACCGAATGGGTTCCACCCGCACACCTCGATCACGGACAACCACGAACCAACGCTTACCACCACCCTGAGAAACTGCTCCGCGAACAAGACGATGACGAGGGCCCGTAGCGGTCCGGACGCCACACTCACTAACGTGAGTCCGATGAAAGAGCAGCACCGCACTCTCGTGCTGATGCGCCACGCGAAGTCGGCATACCCCGATGGCGTCGCCGACCATGACCGGCCATTGGCATCGCGAGGCATTCGAGAGGCCGGGCTGGCCGGTGACTGGCTGCGCACCAATCTGACGGCGTTCGACAGAGTGCTGTGTTCGACCGCGACCCGTGCCCGGGAGACGTTGGCCGCCACCGGTATTGACGCGTCGGTACGCTACGTCGAACGGCTCTACGGTGCCGCCCCCGGCACGGTGATCGAGGAGATCAACCAGGTCACGGACGATGTCAACACCCTGCTGATTGTCGGACACGAGCCGACAACCTCCGCGGCCGCGATCATCCTGGCGGGCGCTAATGGCACCGACTTCGACGCGGTGCAACGTATTTCGGCGAAATTCCCGACCTCAGCGTTCGCCGTGCTACAGGTGGCCGATGGCTGGGACCAACTCGGTCCCGGCGGCGCCGCTCTCGTCGGCTTCCACGTGCCCCGCTAGGAGTTGGTTGCCAGCGTCAGTTCCATGAGCTTGATTGCCTGCCCACACGCATCGATACCGGGGGCCTGGGGGTTGACCCACCAGCCGACGACGCCGCCCGCATCGCTGGCCACGCCGCACGCGCCGTTCGCGTCGTCGGGTCGCATGACAATCGAATTCACGCCCTGAATCGTTCGCGTCTCGATCTTGTACTTCAAGCCTTCAGCGGTTTTGCGCTCGTTGTTCAAGCTGCCCTGCTCGAACCAGAACCGGGTGATGTCGATATAACCGGCCGGGTTGGCCGCCTGCCAGCGGCAGATTGCTCCGACGAACGTGCTCTGAATATCGAGCGGGTCGGCGCCCACGGTCTTGGCCAGGATGTCGGAGGTCAACACCTCACACTCTTTGAGCAGGTTGGGATACTGCTGTTCGGATTTGTTGTTGCGCGGGGTACCCGCCCCACCGGCTTTGACGGGCGTGCCCGATATCGACCGCGCACACCCTGTCAGCACCATCAGTGCCGCAATCAGCACCGCTACACAGGCAACGAAGCCTCTTCTGCCGCGCCCGCCGTATCGCACCCAGCCCATCATTTCGAGTTCGCAATCGACTGACGGGCCAGTTCTTTGGCTATATCGCAGGGCGGTGGGAACGGCTTCTGACTGAAGCTGATCGACCATTCGATGAAATCGTCCTGGAACTGGATTCCGACTTCGCAGAGCGAGTCGCCCAGGTTCGGCTCGTTGCCGACCGCGATGAAGCCGCCGTGACCGTTGATATTGATGTCTTCGACGCTGGCCCGCGACAGCTCCTCGGTTTTGCGTTCGCGCCCGATCGGGCTACCCCGGTACCAGGAAAAAGAGAAATGCGGACCGCTGATGCCGCCGCCCGCCAGCCATTGGCAGCCCACCGAATTTCGGGCAGTGTTGACCAGCCCAGTCACCCGGGTCTGCTCAGCCACCGTCTGATCACTGATCCCGCCGCATTGCGGGAAAAACGGGCCATGCTTGCCCTCACTGCTGCCTGGTCCCGACGGCGTCGACGCTCCCGGTTTGTTGTCGGAGCCGGAGCACCCGGCGATCGTCGGGATCAAGATCGCCAAGGCCGATGCCGTCGCCGCCAGTGCCGTCACGTTACGCCGCACCGCTACCTCTTCTGCTGGTGGATCTGCTGCCAGAGCTGCTGCTGGTCACACGATGCACTGTAGCGTCAGCCCAAGGGGTCAACCACCGACACGCTACCTGATCAGGCATTTCGCTCTCCATCGCCGGTGCGGCGCGGACAGGTAACCATCCGGCGGTGCGGGCCTCGAACCCGTCGGAGTGTGCGACAGTTACCAAATGCTCCTGGCACTGCTGCGCCAGTACATTCGGCCGTACCGCCGGCTCGTCGCGGCGCTCATGGCGCTGCAGCTGATCAGCACCCTGGCGTCGTTGTACCTTCCAACGGTCAATGCCGCGATCATCGACGACGGCGTCGCCAAGGGCGACACCGCCACCATCGTCAGGCTTGGCGTGCTGATGCTCGGCGTCACCGGCGTGCAGGTGCTCTGCTCGGTCGGGGCGATCTACTTTGGCTCGCGGACCGGCATGGGCTTTGGCCGCGACCTGCGCTCCGCAATGTTCCACCACGTCACCACCTTCTCCGAACACGAGACGGCGCGATTCGGTGCACCGTCGTTGCTGACCCGCACCACCAACGACGTCAGGCAGATCCAATTTCTGGTGCAGATCACCTGCTCGGTGCTGATCACCGCACCGATCATGTCAATCGGTGGAATCGCCATGGCCATCCATCAGAACGCCGGGTTGTCGTGGCTGTTGCTGGTCAGCGTGCCCATATTGGCTGGGGCCAACTACTTGATCATCTCGCGCATGCTGCCGATGTTCCGCGCCATGCAAAGCCTGATCGACGGCATCAATCGGGTTCTGCGCGACCAGCTTTCCGGCATTCGGGTGGTCCGCGCCTTTGCCCGCGAAGGCTTCGAGCGGGACAGGTTCGCGCGGGCCAACCTCTCGCTGTCGGACACCGCAGTGAGCGCGGGCAACTGGCAGGCGCTGACGTTGCCGGTCACCACCCTGACCATCAACGTGTCCAGCGTCGCTTTAATCTGGTTCGGCGGGCTGCGAATCAACAACGGCCAGATGCAGGTCGGTTCGCTGCTCGCCTTTCTGGCTTACTTCACCCAAATCTTGATGGCAGTCCTGATGGCCACGATGACAGTGGCGGTGCTGCCGCGGGCGACCGTGTGCGCCCAGCGGATCACCGAGGTGCTTTCCACCCGCACTGCCGTCAACAACCCACAGCACCCCAAGTCCCCTCGCGTGAGCGCGCTTGGTGTGAGGGGCACGGTGCGGCTGGATGCCGCGACCTTCCGCTATCCGGGAGCCGACCGCCCGGTACTGCAGGACGTCTCACTGACCGCGCTGCCGGGAACCACCACCGCAATCGTGGGCAGCACCGGCTCGGGCAAGTCGACGCTGATATCGCTGATCTGCCGGTTCTACGACGTCACCGGCGGCGCCGTCCTGGTCGACGGGGTCGATGTGCGCGACTACGACATCGGGCAGCTGTGGTCGGGCATCGGCTTGGTGCCTCAGCGCGGTTACTTGTTCTCCGGCAGCCTCGCCGACAATCTGCGCTATGGCGCGGCCCCCAGCCAGGTAGTGACCGAGGACGAGATGTGGGAAGCATTGCGGGTGGCCGCGGCCGACGAGTTCGTCCGAGCGCAGAACCTGGCCGGAGACGGGTTGCAGATGCGCGTCGCACAAGGCGGCATCAACTTCTCCGGCGGCCAGCGGCAGCGCCTGGCGATCGCCCGGGCCGTGATCCGCCGCCCCGCCATCTACCTGTTCGACGACGCGTTCTCGGCACTGGACGTGCACACCGAGGCACGGGTGCGCGCGTCGTTACGGGAGATTTCCGGGGATGCCACGACTATCGTTGTCACACAGCGAATTTCGACAGCGTCCGCGGCCGACCAGGTGATCGTCGTCGACGACGGGAAGCTGGTCGGCGCGGGCACGCACGAGTCGCTGTTGGTGGACTGTCCCACCTATACCGAGTTCGCGGACTCACAGTCGCTGCTTTCCGGGGTTTCCGAACAGCACCACCGGGGCCAACGATGAGCGCCCCGGCCGCCACACCGCAGAGTCGCGCGACACCGGCGCCCGCCGGACGCTCGCGCAACTTCACGGAATCGTTGATCCGCCTGGTCAAACGGCTGGCACCACAGCGCCGCCTGGTCGCCGCGGTGATCATGTTGGGTATCACCGGAACCGCGATTGGCGTGGTAGTTCCGCGGATCCTGGGTCATGCGACCGATCTGCTGTTCAACGGCGTGGTCGGACGCGGGCTGCCCGCCGGTATCACCAAGGCGCAGGCCGTCGCTGCCGCCCGGCAGCGCGGTGACACCGCATTCGCCGACCTACTGTCCGGCATGAATGTGGTGCCTGGCCGAGGTGTGGACTTCGATGCGGTGGGCCGCACGCTGGGCCTGGCGTTGACACTGTATCTGCTTGCCGCGCTGATGCTTTGGGCCCAGGCTCGGCTGCTGAACGTGACGCTGCAACGAACCATGGCTGGGCTGCGCTCCGACATCGAGGACAAGGTGCACCGGCTGCCGCTGGCCTACTTCGATGGACGGCAGCGCGGAGAGCTGCTGAGCCGGGTCACCAACGACGTCGACAATCTGCAGACGTCGCTGTCGATGACGATCAGCCAGTTGCTGACCCTGGTACTCACCGTGGTGGCGGTGCTGGCGATGATGGTGTCGATCTCGCCGTCGCTGACGTTGATCACGCTGCTGACCGTGCCGCTGTCGCTGCTGGCCACGCGGGCCATCGCGCGTCGCTCCAAGCGCTTGTTCGTGGCCCAGTGGACCAGGACCGGACGGCTCAACGCCCATATCGAGGAGACCTACAGCGGGTTCACCTTGGTCAAGACGTTCGGCCACCAGGCGGCGGCGCAGGCACAATTCCGCGAGTTGAACGACGACGTCTATCAAGCCAGCTTCGGCGCCCAGTTCGTCTCCGGTCTGGTGTCACCGGCGACGACGTTCATTGGCAACCTCGGCTACGTCGCGGTGGCCGTGGTGGGTGGACTGCAGATAGCCGCCGGACAGATCACGCTCGGCAGCATTCAGGCGTTCATTCAATATGTCCGGCAGTTCAATACGCCGGTCAACCAGGTGGCCGGGATGTACAACACCCTGCAGTCCGGGATGGCCAGCGCCGAGCGGGTGTTCGGCCTGCTCGACGAACCCGAAGAAACCCCTGACATTCAGGTCGCTGCGCTGACCGCCTCGCCCAACGGCCAGGCACCGACCGGACGCGTCGAGTTCGAACACGTGAGCTTCGCATACCGTGCCGGCACGCCGGTGATCGAAGACCTGTCGCTGGTGGCCGAGCCGGGCAGCACAGTTGCGCTCGTCGGCCCGACCGGAGCGGGCAAGACCACGCTGGTGAACCTGCTCATGCGGTTCTACGACGTGGATTCCGGCCGGATACTCGTCGACGGGACCGACATCACCACCATGAAAAGGCAGACGCTCAGATCGCGAATTGGCATGGTGCTGCAGGACACCTGGCTGTTCGAGGGGACGATCGCCGAAAACATTGCCTACGGCCGGCCCGAGGCCAGTGCAGAAGAGGTGATGCAGGCCGCCGAAGCGGCCTATGTCGACCTGTTTGTACGCAGGCTGCCTTCCGGCTACCAGACTCGGGTCAGCGACGACGCCGCCAATATCAGCGCCGGCGAGAAACAGCTCATCACCATCGCACGCGCATTTCTCTCCAAGCCGCAGCTGCTGATCCTGGACGAGGCGACCAGCTCGGTCGACACGCGCACCGAGGCCGTGATTCAGCGCGCCATGTGCGAACTTCGCCACGATCGGACGAGTTTCATTATCGCGCACCGCCTTTCGACGATCCGAGACGCCGATCGCATTCTGGTGATGGAAGCCGGAAAGATCGTCGAACAAGGCAGCCACGCCGAACTCATGGCTGCGCGCGGTGAGTACTACAACATGACCCAGGCGTGATCGAGGCGTGCCCGCACCCAGCCTCACAAAAAGGCATTCCGGCCACTTGTCTGCGGTATAAGCTCTGCTTCGGCTGTTAACTTTGCTGCACAGGATTTCTCTGCGGACAAACAGAAGTGAGCCAACCGAAGGAGATGTCGATGAAGTTTCCGCATCGGACCGTAGTCGCCGTCATGGCCGCAATTCTCGCCATGGTATTCGCGATCAGTGGCTGCTCAACCTCAAACAAGTCCACTGGCGGCGGCGGATCGTCGCCCGCGCCGAATGTCGACGCGGCGAATGTCGTCAAGCAAGCCGCCGACGCGATGCGTCAGGTCACCGGAATGCACCTGAACGTCGAGGTGCAGGGCAACGTGCCCAACCTCTCGCTGACCAAGCTCAGCGGCGACGTGTCCAAGAATCCGCAGTCGGCCACGGGCGACGCGACGTTGACCGTGGGCCAGAAGCCGCAGGACTCGAAGTTCGTCTTCGTCGACGGCCACCTGTACGCCGAACTGGGCGGTACAGACGGCAAGTACGTCGATTACGGCGACGGCGTGTCGATCTATGACGTGGGCACGCTGCTTGACCCCGACAAGGGTCTGGCCAGAATTCTGACCAACCTCAAAAACCCGAAAGTGGCCGGAACCGAGCAGGTGAACGGCATCGCAACCACCAAGATCACGGGCACGTCGTCATCCAACGACGTAGCCACGCTGGCGGGACGCCGTATTGGCCCAGAGACCGAAACGCAGGACCCCACCACCGTCTGGATCGCGTCCGACGGATCCCACCACCTCGTCAAGCTCCAGTTCGTTCCGGTCGAGAACAGCACGATCACGCTGACCATGTCCGATTGGGGCAAGCAGGTCACCGCCACCAAACCGCCGGTATAGGCGATATCGGATACGACCACCATGCATCCCAAACCGTTTTCAACTCCACCAGATCGTCGGTCCGGGAAAGGAACCATCATGGAAATGCGCGCTTTTCAGCGACGAGCTGCGGTCGTGGTCGGCAGCATGGCAATGGTGACCGCGATGTCCGCCGCACTGATCCCGACAGCAAGCGCCGACGACCAAGTCGGGGCGATCGCCATCTCCGATGCTCACAAGGTGTACGGCAGAACGTTGCACGCCTCGACGGTCGCCGCCGCGAAGAGCGCCGCGATAAGTGCCTGCGGCTACTCCGACTGCACCGTGTTGGTTACTTTCAGCGCCTGCGGCGCCGTCGCTGAGAACGCCGTCAAGTACACGGGCGGCACCGGCCCCACGCTGACCGCCGCAGAGGTTGACGCCGTGAAGAACCTCGGCGGCGGGCCCGGGTCGATCGTCGCCTGGGGCTGCAACTAACAGATCTGTTAACGCTGTTCTAAGGGCGGCCAACACGAATTGGCGGCCCAATCGCGTGACCAAAACGTGTCCGGTGGCCCCGCAGAACACCTTCGCCAGGTCCGACGGCGCCCACCCGCGGGCGTCTTCGAAGACCCCCTGAACGCGCTCTGAGCAGCGCGTATACCGAAATCTTGCAGCTCTTCATAGCGGTGCGAGGTCTCTTCAAGGATTCGTAGAGATTACGAAGAGGTCAACGCTCGAACCTTTTCTCAAGCCACTCCGCCGAAGCGGAACGAGAAAAGGACCCACCATGAAAACCCCGAAGACCATCAAGATCTCCAGATTCGCCAAGACCGCTACGTTCGCCGCGGTTGCCACTGTCCTCTCGCTGGGTCTGGCCACCGGCACAGCCGAAGCCGCCGGCGGCACGATGTACGGCGACCCGGCCGCCGCCGCCCAGTGGTGGCGCCACCAGAACTACGACGACTGCGCCATCATGGCCAGTGCCGACGTGGTCGGACAGGTGACCCACAAGGAGCCCTCGGAGCGAGCCATCATCAAGGTGGCCCAGTCCACCCCGAGCACCGTGCACGCCGGCTCGATTTACATCAAGCCCGCCAAAGGCGACGCGACTTCGGGCGCGGGCACCTCGATGATGGATCTGCCGGAACTGTTGAAGCAGTACGGCGTCAAGGCCGTCGCCAGCGACAAGGAGAGCTCTGCCAAGACCGGCGTACCCGCGGGCATCGAGGGCCTCGAGCAGCTCCTGGGCAGCGGCCACAAGCTGATCGTCGCGCTCAACGCCGAAATGATCTGGCACGAGCCGATCAAGAACAAGGACCGCAGCGGCAACCCGCGATCCGACCACGCAGTGGTGGTGACCGGTATCGACACCGCCAACAACGTCGTGCACCTCAACGACAGCGGCATCAAGACGGGCAAGGACGAGCAGGTTCCCCTGGCGTTGTTCATGAAAGCGTGGGACACCAGCGGCGAGTTCGTCATCACGACGACCTAGTTTGAGAGCTGATCTCGGCTAATCCGTTAATCGCGACGGCGGGCAGCCACCCGATGCACACGCACCGGGCCGGCTGCCCGCCGATCGCTGTTATCAGGTACGCCAAGGTAATTCGTGCGATAAAGTCATGATCGCATTGCAAACACAAGCATTTCAGTCGTTCCTTAGACGGGCGCTGGCGGCCGAGAGCATTGGCGGCAAGCCGACATCCGGCGATCGCACCACCAGTGCGCGGACAAATGCAGACACGTCAACATCCGGGGGGGACCCGAGAGAACACGCAAATGCCGAGTGCGCCATTGTTTCCGAATTCGCGGACTTCGTATCACAATGACACGTGATACGGCGCCACGTAATGCGACACTATTGGCAGGCTGGCACGTGACGTCGCAGAGCACCCGGAAGGGCTGGTAAGCGCGATGGTGGACATACGTCTCGAATTCGGTCTGCTCGGACCGTTGGAGATGAGTGTCGACGGCACCCTGGTGCCGTTGGGCACGCCCAAGCAGCGGGCGGTGCTGGCCATGCTGCTGATGAACCGCAACAGCCCGGTTGGGGTGGACCGGCTGATCACGGCCGTGTGGGAGGGATGGCCTCCGTCCGGGGCGAGGGCCAGCATTCACTCCTACGTGTCCAACCTTCGCAAACTGCTCAGCGGCGTCGGTGTCGACCCACGAGGGGTGCTCGCCGCAGCGCCGCCGGGCTACCGGCTGAGCATTCCCGAAAACACTTGCGATCTGGGGCGGTTCATCACCGAGAAGAACGCGGGCGTACACGCCGCGGCGTCCGGTCGGTTCGAGCAGGCCAGCAGGCACCTGTCTGCCGCGTTGGCGGAATGGCGTGGACCGGTGCTCGAGGATCTGCGCGATTTTCAGTTCGTCGACACCTTTGCCACCGCCCTCGTCGAGGACAAGGTCGTCGCCCACACGGCAAAGGCAGAAGCTGAAATCGCTTGCGGACGTGCCTCCGCCGTGATCACCGAACTCGAAGCTCTCACCAACGAGCACCCTTACCGCGAACCGCTGTGGGCCCAGCTGATCACGGCCTATTACCTCACCGACCGCCAGTCCGACGCCTTGGCCGCCTATCGCCGGGTGAAAACGATGCTGGCCGATGACCTCGGCATCGACCCGGGTCAGACTCTCCGCGATTTGAACGACAAGGTCCTGCGACAGGAACCGCTGGACGCCAAGAAGAACGCCAAGACCACCGCGGTAGGCACGGTCACCGTGCTCGACCAGCGCACCAGCGTCAGTGGCCAGAAAGTAGTCGCCTATCTATACGCGGCGTCGGGTGAGCGCTACCCGCTGAAATCGGCGGCGACGCGAATCGGGCGTCTGCATGACAACGACATCGTCCTGGAAAGCGCCAATGTCAGCCGCCACCACGCGGTTATCGTCGACACCGGCACCAACTACATCATCAACGACCTCCGGTCATCCAACGGAGTGCATGTGCAGTACCAGCGGATTCGCACCACCGCCACACTCAACGACGGAGACCACATCCGTATCTGCGACCACGAATTCACGTTCCGGGTCGCCGCGGACAATCAAACGCCGACCGTTGGTTTTTCGGCGATCGACTAAGTCATCTTGGACGGCACGCGCCGCCACCGGACGCCGTCAGATGTTGCGGATGTCATGCGGCCAGGCAGGTAACCGCTTACGGTCATGATTGCCGGGTCGGCGATTTTGTGGCCGGCGATTTAGTCGGACGCGGTTGATATGGTCGGCGGCATCGCGGGGTTGGTTCGAAGGAGCAGCGATGAGCGACGAGCAGGGCTCGCGGGCGGGGTCGATGTTTGGGCCCTATCGGCTCAAACGGCTGCTGGGTCGCGGTGGGATGGGCGAGGTCTATGAGGCCGAGCACACCGTCAAGGAGTGGACCGTCGCGGTCAAGGTGATGACCGCCGAGTTCAGCAAGGACCCGGTGTTTCGCGAGCGGATGAAACGCGAAGCCCGCATCACCGGGCGACTGGGCGAGCCGCACGTCGTACCCATTCACGACTACGGCGAAATCGACGGTCAGCTCTATTTGGAGATGCGCCTGATCGAGGGCACCGACCTCGACAGCGTGCTCAAACGATTCGGCCCGCTGACCCCGCCGCGTGCGGTGGCCATCATCAGCCAGATCGCCTCGGCGTTGGATGCCGCGCATGCCGCCGGGGTGATGCATCGCGACGTCAAACCACCCAACATCCTGATCACCCGCGACGACTTCGCCTATTTAGTGGATTTCGGCATCGCCAGTGCGACCACCGACGAGAAACTCACCCAGTTGGGTACGGCGGTGGGCACCTGGAAATACATGGCGCCCGAACGGTTTTCCAACGACGAAGTGACTTACCGCGCCGACATCTATGCGCTGGCATGCGTGCTCTACGAGTGCCTGACCGGTGCCCCACCGTATCGGTCCGACAGCGCCAGCCTGCTGGTTACCGCCCACTTGATGGATCCCATCCCGCAGCCCAGCGCCAGCCGCTCGGGTATCCCGCGAGCGTTGGATGCGGTGATCGCACGTGGCATGGCCAAAAAACCCAACGAACGCTATGCCAGCGCGGGTGATCTGGCACAGGCCGCCCGCGAAGCGCTCAGCCATCCCGATCAAGACCACGCCGACAACATCGTGCGCCGCAGCCGGGAAGCCACCGTACTGACGCGCGGCAACGTCACCCCGCCGGCGACCTTGGCCGGCACTGGCGTGGCCGCCCCCTCGACACCCGGCCAGAACTTCACCGCACCGCCGCCGGCACACGCCCAGCAATCGTCGTACCCCGGCCCCGCCAGCTCCGGACCAGTGCCCAACCCGCAGTACTTCCAACCCTCTTCCAGCAGCTGGGGCGGCCAGCCACCGAACGTGCCCCCGTCGCAACAGCCCGGCGGACCGACCCCCTGGTCCCCGGCCCCACCAACGGCCAAACGCAGTAACCCCTGGCCCATCGTCGCCGGTGTGGCGGCCCTGGTGCTCGTCCTGGTTATTGCTGCCGTGGGGATCTTCGTGGCCACCAGGAAATCGGGCGACCACCCGAAGGCGGATCGCACCACCTCGGTCGTCCCGACCAGCTCGAGCACCTATCCGTCGACCCCGCTGACCAGCGAACCGACGAGCAAGCTGGAAGGCTTGCTGCCCAAGGGCTACCCCGCGGGTACCTGCACGACGACCACCCCATCGGCCAACAGCATCTGGCAGGGCTCGGTGGCCATGATGAAGTGCGGACAAAACACCAGCACGGGAGGCCCGACCAAGGCCATCTATGGGCTGTTCCCTAATCTCAACGCGCTGAAGAAGGCCTTCAACGACGACATCGCGGCCGTACAGCTGACGAACTGTCCCGGCGAGGGGCCGTCACCGGATGGGTGGCACTACAAGAACAGCCCGACGGTAACGGCGGGCATGGTCGCCTGCGGAACCTACAAGAACCAGCCGAACGTGATATGGAGCAACGAGGGCAAGTTGATGCTCAGCGACGTATTCGGTGGAACCGCTAACATCGACGAACTGCACAAGTGGTGGGGCAAGAACGGCTGACCTGCGCAAACCGCGACGCGTAAATACGCGTAAGTAGATGCCGCGCGTGGGCGTTCTGCGATGACCCGCGCAATGGCAGTTTTGTCCCGTTAGCGTGGTGATCAAGGGACCCGGGTTTTCCGGCTCACGGGTCTGTCCGGCGCTGTTGATATTGTCGGCGGGGTTGCGGGGTTGGTTTGGAGGGGTCACCGATGAGCGACGGGCAGGGCTCGCGCGCGGGGTCGATGTTTGGGCCCTACCAGCTGAAACGCGCCCTGGGCCACGGCGGAATGGGCGAGGTCTACGAAGCCGAACACACCGTCAAAGGGTGGACGGTAGCGCTCAAGCTGATGTCGGAAGCGGTCAGCAAAGACCCGGTGTTTCGGGAAAGGATGAAACGCGAAGCCCGCCACACCGGCCGGCTGCAGGAACCGCACGTCGTGCCCATCCACGACTACGGCGAAATCGACGGCCAGCTCTATTTGGAGATGCGCCTGATCGAAGGCACCGACCTGGAGACCCTGCTCAAGCGATCCGGCCCGTTGACGCCGCCGCGCGCGGTGGCCATCATCAGCCAGATCGCCTCGGCGCTGGATGCCGCGCACGCCGCCGGGGTGATGCACCGCGACGTCAAGCCACCCAACATCCTGGTCACCCGCGACGACTTCGCCTACCTGGTCGACTTCGGGATCGCCAGCGCGACCACCGACGAAAAACTTACCCAGCTCGGAACCGCGGTCGGCACCTGGAAATACATGGCGCCCGAACGCTTTTCCACCGGCGAAGTCAACCACCGCGCCGACATCTACGCCCTGGCCTGCGTGCTGTACGAGTGCCTGACGGGCATCCCGCCGTACGCCTCCGACAGCGCCGGGGTGCTGGTGACGGCGCACATGATGGAACCCATCCCGCAGCCCAGCATCAAGCGCGCTGGTATCCCACGGTCTCTGGACGCGGTGATCGCACGCGGTATGGCCAAACGGCCCGACGACCGCTATGCCACGGCCGGCGAGCTGGCAAAGGCCGCCCACCGAGCGCTCACCGATCCCGATCAGGACCAGGCCGTCGACATCCTGCGCCGCAGCACCGAGGCCACCCTGCCGCACAAGGCGGCCGCGCAGCAGATCGTCCAGCATCTGTCGGCCGGTTATGCCGCCCCTGCGAGCGCCGGGCCGCGGCCTTCCTCGACCGCTCCGCCTTCTTGGGCACCCAGCAACGCCCCCGCATCGGTGTCGGGCCGGCCCGTACCCCAGTACCAGACCGCCGGCGGCTGGGGCGGTCCGCCACAAGCGCCCCCGCCCAGTGCTCCGCAACAGTTCGCCGGCCCTGCACCGTGGCATCAAACTCCGCCGCGGCGCGGCCGCAACCCCTGGCCCATCGTCGGCGGGGTTGCTGCCCTGGTCGTCGTCCTGGTGATAGTCGCCATAGTCATCGCGATGTCATTGCAAGACTCCGACGACCACCACAGCGCACAGATGTCCACGACGGTGACCACGACCACGACCATCCCCACCACCACCCGAACGACCACTACCGCATCCGCGGATCTGCAGCGACTGCTAAACGCTTTGCCGGCGGGTTATCCCAGCGGCACCTGTACGCGCGACGCCCAACCGATGCCGGGAGCACTGGTCTCGGTGAAGTGCGGTCCCAACAGCGACACCGATGGACCGACAGTCGGGGCCTACGGTCTTTTCCCGAGCGTTCAATCGGTGCAGGACGCCTTCACAAGCTTCTCCAAGACGTTCACGATCCAGAGCTGCCCGGGCAACAAGGCGTCACCGGGCACCTGGTGGCACAACCGCGATCCGAACACCATCCTCGGCCAGATCGCCTGTGGCAACTACAAAGGCAACGAGCCGCAGGTGATGTGGAGCAACCAGCAGACCATGGTCTTTGCGCTGGTCGGCGGAAAGCTCCAAGGACCCGACCTCGATCAGCTATACAAGTGGTGGGCTTCTCACTCCTGAGTCTGCGCTCGAGAAGCCAGGTAGAGGCACCGGAGGCCACGCATGGACGAGAAGACCGATATCGTCACCGCCAATCCGCGCCACATGGAGCTGCACGCCTGCGGACGCACCTGGAAGGCCACACCCGGACGCGCCTGGACCATTGGTCGCGCAAACGAAGCCGACGTCCGCCTGGAAAATCCCAGGGTGTCGCGAGACCACGCCGTGCTGCTGCCGATGCCCGACGGTTGGGTTTTGGTCAACCACAGCAAAAACGGCATGTTCGTGAACGGGCAGCGGGTGGAGAGGTTAACGATAGGTCAACCCATCACCGTGATGCTGGGTTCGGCGTCCTCCGGCGAGTTGATGCAACTCCATCCGATCAGCGCAACACCGCCCCCTCCCACCAGGCCGGAAACCCCGAGCATCCCGAAAAACCCTGTGCCATCACGGCTTACAGCCGATACGGCCGTCATCACCAAACCACACGTTCCGACCACCAAGCCGGAAACCCCGTCCGCCCCGAACACCCCGCCGACCCCGAAAAGCCCGGTCTCGTCACGACTTACGGCCGACACCGTCATCACCAAACCGCCACACGTCCCTCCCGCCCCGAAAAGCCCAGTCCCGCCACGATCTGAGGCCGACACGACTATCGTCACCAAACCACCACACCTCCCCCCCAACAAGCCGGAAACCGCAGAAAGTCCGAAAAGCCCTGTCCCGCCTCGATCTCGGGGCGATACGAACATCACCCGCCCGCCGACCGCGGTGCACCACATCGACCAGTTGGTCGTCACGATCGGCCGCGCCCCGGAAAACAACGTGGTCCTGGACGACTTGCTGGTGTCCCGGCGCCACGCCGCATTGCGCCGCTCCGGCGACACGTGGGAGCTTGTCGACAACAACAGCGCCAACGGAACCTACGTCAACGGCAACCGGATCGAGCGCGCGGTCATCGGACCCGACGACATCGTCGGTATCGGCCACCAGCTGCTGCACCTCGCGGGCGGCCGGCTCGTGGAATACGTCGACACCGGGGACGTGTCCTACGAGGCGTCAAACCTGCGGGTCGTCACCGGCAAGGGCAAAGTGCTGTTGGCCGACGTCAGCTTCGCCCTGCCAGAACGCTGCTTCATGGCGGTGGTCGGACCAAGCGGGGCCGGCAAATCGACGTTGCTGAGCGCGCTGACCGGGTTCCGTCCGGCCAGCACCGGCGAGGTGCGCTACGACGACCGCAACCTCTACCAGAACTACGCCGAGCTCAGGCACCGCATCGGGTTCGTACCGCAGGACGACATCCTGCACACACCGCTGACCGTTCGGCGAGCGCTGAATTACGCTGCCCGGCTGCGGTTCCCGCAGGACGTCTCCGCCGCGGAACGCGAGCACCGCATCGAAGAGGTGCTGTCCGAGCTGGGGCTGACGGCGCACGCCAACCAACGCATCGACAGTCTGTCCGGCGGTCAGCGCAAGCGCACCAGCGTCGCGCTGGAGCTGCTGACCAAGCCATCGCTGTTGTTCCTCGACGAACCCACGTCGGGCCTGGACCCGGGGTACGAGAAGTCAGTCATGCAGACTCTTCGCGGGCTGGCCAACGACGGACGATCGGTGGTGGTCGTCACTCACAACATCGCCCAGCTGAACATGTGTGACCGGTTGCTCATCTTGGCGCCCGGCGGTCGCCTGGCCTACTTCGGGCCGCCGCAACAGGCGCTGCGCTACTTCGACTGCGCTGACTTCGCCGACATGTTCAACCTTCTCGAACACGACACCTCCACCGACTGGACCGACCGGTTCAACAGCTCGGCCCTCAAGCAGGCCCTCTCCGGACCACACCCGCTTCCTAGGCCGCAGCGCCCGAGCGCTGAGCGTCCTTCCAAGCCGGTCGCTCAGCAGAGCGCGTTCGCCCAGTTCGCCACCCTGTGCCGACGGTATCTGGCGGTGATCGCCGCCGATCGCCAGTATTCGGTGACCTTGCTGCTGCTGCCGGTGCTGCTGAGTCTGTGCGCGTACGCACCGCCGGGCAAGGCCGGGCTATCGGTTCCCACGGCCATGACCCTGAAGTCGAGCCAACCCAGTCAGATATTGACGCTGCTGATCATCGGCGGCGGCCTGATGGGATGCGCCGCATCGGTCCGCGAAATCGTCAAGGAACGGGCCATATATCAGCGCGAACATGGCATCGGCCTGTCCAGCGGCGCCTACCTGGCTTCCAAGTTGGTGGTTCTCACCGCACTGACCACAATCCAGGCGCTGATCCTGGGATTCCTCGGAACAGCATTCCGACCTCCGCCGGACCAGTTTGTGCTAATTCCTTGGCCCAGACTCGAATTGGCGCTGGCCATCGTCGCCGTCACCGTAGTCTCGATGCTGGTCGGACTGCTGATTTCGGCGATGATCGGCAATGCCGACCGCGGCATGCCGATGTTGGTGCTGGTGGTCATGGCCGAGCTCGTGCTGTGTGGCGGGATATTCGGGGTTAATGGCCGAATACCGTTGGAACAACTGGCGTGGCTGTCGCCGTCCCGGTGGGCGTTCGCGATGGGCGCGTCGACGAGCGATCTCAACGACCTGTTCCGGCAGGCGGGTAAAGAAATCGATCCGTTATGGAACTACTCGAAAAATAGTTGGCTGCTCGCTGTGACGGCGTGCGCTGTGCAAGCGCTGGTGCTGGTGCTCCTGCTCGCCATCCGGCTCAAGCGACTCGACCCGCACCGCAACGTGGTCAAGTGAACGCCGGCCCAGTGATGCGCAAGGTCCTGGGGATTCTTGTGCTCAACGCGCTCGCGGTGGTGGTGAACCCTGCTTCGGCACGAGCCGACACGTATTACCAGTTCCAGTCGCCGTCGGACAACATCGCCTGCATGATGGGCTCGCTGGGCAACAAAGCCTTTGCCAGCTGTGAAATCCCCGACCACACCTGGTTGGCGCCGCCGCGTCCGGACCGCTGCGAGGGCGAATGGGGTGATCGCTTCGATTTGCAACAGGGCACCGCACCCCAATTCGTCTGCAGCTCGGATACTTTGCGCGGCAGCAATTTACCGACGCTCACTTACGGCAGCACATGGTCGCTGAACCCCCTCACCTGCGACAGCGAGCCAGCCGGCATGACTTGCACCGACCGCAGCACCGGGCATTACTTCCGGGTGTCGCGCGATTCCTACGAGTTGCACTAATGCAGTAGGCCCTCGACGGAGGGACACTGGGACAGGCTCATGCGGAAGCCTGACCCCGGCGAATCGCGCCTCGGGTACTGGGGTGGTTGATATTGTCGGCGGGGGTTGCGCGGTTGGTTTGAAGGAGCAGCGATGAGCGACGAGCAGGGCTCGCGGGTGGGGTCGATGTTTGGGCCCTATCGGTTCAAACGGCTGCTGGGTCGCGGTGGGATGGGCGAGGTCTATGAGGCCGAGCACACCGTCAAGGAGTGGACCGTCGCGGTCAAGGTGATGACCGCCGAGTTCAGCAAGGATCCGGTGTTTCGCGAGCGGATGAAACGCGAAGCCCGCATCGCCGGCCGGTTGCAAGAGCCGCACGTCGTACCCATTCACGACTACGGGGAGATCGAGGGCCAGCTCTATTTGGAGATGCGCCTGATCGAGGGCACCGACCTGGACAGCGTGCTCAAGCGGTTCGGACCGCTGACCCCGCCGCGTGCGGTGGCCATCATCAGCCAGATCGCCTCGGCGTTGGATGCCGCGCACGCGGCCGGGGTGATGCACCGCGACGTCAAGCCACCCAACATCCTGATCACCCGCGACGACTTCGCCTATTTAGTGGATTTCGGGATTGCCAGTGCGACCACCGACGAGAAGCTCACCCAGTTGGGTACGGCGGTGGGCACCTGGAAATACATGGCGCCCGAACGATTTTCCAACGACGAGGTCACCTACCGCGCCGACATCTATGCGCTGGCGTGCGTGCTCTATGAGTGCCTGACCGGTGCCCCGCCGTATCGGTCCGACAGTGCGGGCACGTTGGTCACCGCCCACATGCTGGATCCCATCCCGCAGCCCAGCGCCAGCCGCTCGGGGATCCCGCGGGCGTTGGATGCGGTGATCGCACGTGGCATGGCCAAAAAACCCCACGAACGCTATGCCAGCGCGGGTGATCTGGCGCTGGCCGCCCACGAAGCGCTCAGCCATCCCGATCAAGACCACGCCGCCAACATCGTGCGCCGCAGCCAGGAAGCCACCGTACTGACGCGCGGCAAGGTCGCCCCGCCACCCACGATTGCCGCCACCGGAACAACTCCGCCGCCCGCCGCGCCGCCACGTCCGGGGCCTCCGACTCCGGCGCACCGCCAGAACTTCACCAGCCCGCCGCCCACGCCCTATCAGCAACCGGCTTACGGCGGCCCGGGCAATTCCGGACCCACGCCGCGGCCGGCACCGACAGGCCAGCCAAGTTGGGCCCCCAGCAGTGGCCCGGTGCCCACGCCCAACAACCCGCCCCCCGGCGGTCAGTACTACCAATCCGGCGGCAACTGGGTCGGCCAGCCACCGGGCCAACCCCTGCAGCAACACCCTGGGGGCCCGGCCCCATGGAACCAGGCCCCGCAACCGTCCAAACGCAGCAACCCCTGGCCCATCATCGCCGCGGTCGCCGTGGTGCTCGTTCTCATCGTCGGTGGGGTGGGCGCCTACCTGGTGCTCAAGCCGAAACCAAAGCCGCCGCCCCCGCCGATAGCGGCCGATCGTCTGAGTTCACTGCTGCTGAGTAGCTCGGAAATCAACGCGATCATGGGCGCCACAAACATGACCCCCGGCGACGCCATTACGACGATGTCGAAGTCCACCTTGACGCTGTCCGACCCGTCCTGCCTGGGGGTGCTCTACGCCGCCCAGGACCCGACGTATTCGGGCACTGGCTACACCGGGGTGAACGGGAACGTGTCCTCTGAGTCGGGGGACAACTTCGACCACTGGGCCCACCAAGCCGTGGTGACCTTCCCGACGGCCGACAAAGCCAAAGATTTCCTGGAGACCTCTGAGGGTAAATGGAAAGGCTGCGCCGGCAAGACGATAACCGTCACGAACACGTCCAAAAACAAGGTGTATCGGTGGACCGTTTCCGACGTGCAGGGCCAGTCGCCCAGGATCACGCTGGTGAACACGCAGGAAGCCGCCAAAGGCTGGCAGTGCCAGCGTTCGATGAGCGTGGCCAACAACGTGATCGTCGACGTCAACGCCTGCGCGTACAAGCTCAACGATCAAGCCGGCCAGATCTCCGACAAGATCATCGACAAGATCAACAACCAGTAATCCCCGGCGCCTCAGGCCTGCAGGTCGGGTCCCTCGGCACGCAGATCGTCGACCGCCGACATGGCGTCGCGTAGCTTGGCCAGCCACTCCTCGGTGTGCTCGCCGACCAGTTTGACCGACCATGCCAGTGCGTCGGCTCGGGACCGCGCGACGCCGGCGTCGACGAGGGTGTCGAGCACCTGACGTTCCGGTTGCTTCAAGCGGGTCATCACCGGTACCGCGATGTGAGTGAACAAGATTCGCTCGCCGTTGACTTCTACGCCCCAGGAAACCTTGCGTCCGTAGCGATTCTGGGCTTCGTCGGCGATGTTCATCCGCTCTGGGCGAGTCGCTTCGCGGAATCGGGAGGTCCGGCCTTCGGCGCGATCGCCGCTCTCGTCAGGGCCGGAGGTCTCGACGTCCGGCAGTTTGCCGATGACGGTGATCTCCTCGCGGTCGACGATCACCGTCGGATCACCGTCGAACCAGTCGTCGGGCAAGCGCCCCGCGAACCATTCCGCAGCGCCGCTGGCATCGGGTTGCTGGGCTTGCTGCCAACCCCCGGGGCGGCCATAGCGACGCCCGTGCATGTGGTGGTGTTTCATGATTACATGATTACATCGTTACAGTAATTACGGAATAGCGTTCACCCCCAGCGAACGGGTGGAAATGGCGCTAGCGCGTCAGTCCTCGGCAGCGGGGCCGGCACCCCGCCGCGCCCGGAAGAGCGGCACGTCGTTCTTGATGCCTTTGAGGCGGCGCGCGCCGGCGAACGACCAGTCGAATCCGGCGGCATCGCCTACGGCATCGCGCACCGAATCCGCAACCAGCACCGTTCCGGGTCGCGCTACCCCGGTGACCCGGCTCGCCACGTTCACCGGACTGCCGAACCAGTCGCCGGCCCGGCTCACCGCCATACCGGAGGCAACTCCGGCCCGCAGTCGGGGGAAGTCGTTGTCGGTGTCGATGACGTCGACGAGCTTCAGGATGGTGTCCAACAACGGCTCGGGTTCAGGACAGACGAACATCGCCGCGTCGCCGATCGTCTTGATGAACCGCACGGGCGGAGCGGTCAAGTCACGCGCCAGGCTGGCCAGCCGGCCGGCGAGTTGCCCTAGCATTTCGGCCGACACCACCTCACCCAGTCGCGTGAAGCCGACCAGATCGGCGAAGGCGACGGTGACCTGGCGCGCTCCGGGCAGCGGCTTGCCGGCGGCGCGCTCGCCGGCATTGACCGCTTCGGTCTCCATCATGTGCCGCAATTGCATGAACAGCATGTCCTGGATCATTGGGCCGAGCATCGGCGCGATCTGGCTCACCAGCGCCTTGGAGGCCTTGGCGACCTGCAGCTCGGTTGCTCCGGGCCGCATGATCGCCGCCAGCGCCGCGTAGCGCATGACCTCGGCCGTGTGCGACAATCCCTCGGCCAGCACACGGACCACGAGGACGACTTGATCGGGGTTGAGCCCCAGCTCGACGAACCGCTGCGCATACGCGGCGGCTTCACCGTCAGCGCGCATATGGACGACGGCGTCGGGGTCGTCCACCCTGGCCAATCCGATGGCACGCTGCACCCGCTGCAGCAGGTCCAGGTCGACGCCGTAGGTCTCGCTGATCTCCCGAGTGGATACGTAGGTGCCGTCGTCGCCGATGAGGTGCCGGGTGGCCAGCAGCAGCGGCGGGTTGGTGGCGCGGATCTCGTCGGGCGTGATGCCTTGCTTGAGCAACCACTCCACCAGCTCGGTCCGCTCGGCGCGCGCGGTGCCCTCGAGGCCGGCGAGCAGATCCTCGTCGACGTGATCGGACTGATCGGCCATGTTCGTCAACGTATAACGCCGCGGTCGCGCCCGGTATCGAACGACGGCGGCGCCGACGGCTCGGCGGTGCCCCACACCATGTTAGGGACGCCGGACAGTGCGAACGTCAGGTCGCCACCCGTGCGAATGATCGGTTCCGGAAGAAAAGTCCGATCGGTGCGTTGACCATCGATGCTGAGGCCGTTGATGTACTTCAGCCCGTTCGATGCGCCGGGGGCGGAAATCCGGATGGATCGTCCTGCGGGAAGCGTGATTACGGCGCGGTCGAACAGCGGTGTGGTCACGGTGAGGATCGGCGTTCCCGGGGTGCTCGGATAGAGGCCCAGAGCGGCCCAGACGTACCAGCTGGACATCGCGCCCAGGTCGTCGTTGCCCGGTTCGCCGCCGGGGCTCGGGCTGAACAGTTCGCTGCGCATCCGGTCGACCAGGCTCTGGGTCTGCCACGGTTGACCGATGTAGTTGTAAAGCCATGGCACCCCGAAGTCCGGCTCGTTACCAAACCAGAGATAAGGCTCGTTGGGGCCCGCGTTGAGCTGCGCGGTGAAGCGGTCGAGCCGGTCGGCCACCGCTTGGCGGCCGCCCAGAGCGGTCACCAGCCCGGCGACGTTGTGCGGCACCATCCAGACGTATTGCTCCGCGTTGCCCTCGTCGAATCCGCTCTGGCCGAAGCCGCTGAGGGGTTTCACGAACCCGGGACCGATGGGGAAGAACCCTTCAGGGCTGCGCGGCGAGAGGTAACCGGTAGCCGGATTGAGCAGGTTCTGCCAGTACTGCGCCCGGTCCCGGAATTGCGCGGCGAGCGCGCTGTCCCCCAGCGATTCGGCGAATCGGGAGATGGCGAAGTCATCGATCGACCACTCCAGCGTGACCGAGGCGCCCACTAGCCCGTTGCTGCCACGGAACTCCTCCGTATTAGGTGCATAGCCGTGCTCCAGGTAGGTGGTGATGCCCGGCCGCTCGATGTACTCGTCGCGGCCGGCGCCCCCCGTGGTCGCCCCGCTCACCATATAGCGCAGGGCGGTCTTCGTATCAAAATCCCTTGCGCCAAAGGAATAAAGGCTCACGATGAGCGGTACCACGCTGTCCCCGGTCATCACCCCGGTCGCGGAATTGGCCAGCGCCCAACGCGGCAGCGACCCACTCTGCTCGGCGTCGTTCACCAACGATTGGGCCATGTCGCTGGCCCGCGCGGGAAACAGCAGCGCCTGCAAGGCCGCGAGACACCGGTAGGTATCCCAATCCGAGAAGTTGGCGTACTGGGTGTGCCCGGCCGGCAGGGTGTGCACGACTCCGTCGAATCCGATGTAGCGGCCGTCCGCGTCGTTGAAGGTGTTGGGGTGCAACAGTGAGCGGTAGAGCGCGGTGTAGAAGGTCTGCACGTCACGGTCGGTGCCGGCCACGGCGATGCGCGACAGCATGGTGTTCCATTGGCCCACCGCGGCGGCTCGCACCTCCTCGAAGCTGCCTCCGCCCTCGGCGGCCAGGTTGGCTCGCGCGCCGTCGACGCTGACATAGGACAGCGCGGTCCGGACTTCCAGCACCGAGCCGGCCGGGAACTGCACATAGCCGCCGCTGTGACCGGAGTTGGCGCTGCGGGCGCCGGGGTATACCGAGTCGCCGTCCCAGGTGCCGTACGACGTGAACGGCCGGTTGAACTTCATCGCGAAGTACACGGTGTAGACGTTGTCCATGCCGCAGAATCCGCCGGTGGTCGCCGATCCGGTGACCGTGATGTTGTCCGCACCGATCTGGACGTCCGCCGTCGTGTTGCCCGCCAGCGATCCGCCGGTGCGCACGTGGAACAGGGCGGGCTGACCGTTGTCAGGGAAGGTGAACCGGCCCACGCCGGTACGGGTGGTGGCGGTCAGTTCCGCGACAACCCCGGTGTTCGGGAACCGCACCTTGTAGTAGCCGGGCACGCCGAGCTCGGTGTCGTCGTGGGCGATGGTTTCCCACGCGCTCCACGGTTGCGAGCCGATCGGCGTGGTGGTCGGCAGCATCGGAATGTCGCCGAACGCCGCGCAGCCCACTGAGGCGTGGGTCATGCTGAATCCGGTCGAGCGCTCGTTGTCGTGGTCGTAGCCGGCGTAGGTGTCGGTGGTGTCCGGGGAGTACTGCACCATGCCGAACGGCACCGACGCGCCGGGAAAATTGTTGATCTCCCCCGCGTCCTCGCCACCGTTTGCGGTGCCGATGAGCGTGTTCACGTGGGTGACCGGATTCGCCACCAACACGGGCACATCGGCGCAAGCTCTAGGCGGAGCGGCGATCAGCATCAGACAGAGAACAGCTGCCAGCGTGGCGACGACCCTCAGGGTCGAGGGTGGACCGCCAGCCTTCATGCCCTCCCCCGCCGTCACCGCGCCATCGTGTCAGAGCCGGCGCTGGGCGTCGAGCTTGCGCATGTCGGCGAGGCCCTGTTCCCGCGCGTCGTTGAGAAAGGCGGGCAACGGCGCGTGAACTTCGGGCATCACCTCGTGGTCGATGAGCGCCTGCAATGTCGCTTCCATGCCGTTACGGCCGGCTTGGTTGTCGATCTCCTGACGACCCAAAGGTGTTGAGTAGTCGTACAGTTCACGCTCGATCGGCCGTGTCGTGTCGGTGTCCATGCTGCCGGGCTTCCAATACGAGTACATCGCCAGCTTGGCGTTCGGCGTACGCACGGCCACGATGTGGCTGGGTGCCGACGTGAGGATGTTGGTCGGCACCTCGGTCGGTCCGGACTCGGCCGACGGCATGGACTTCATCAGCATGGTCATCAGTTCGACGGACATGTCGTCGGTGACATGTGCGATCCAGGGCCGGCCCAGCGCCGCGGCGCTTCCCGCGATGGCGAACAGATCCGCACGACGCGCCAGATACGAGTACCGGGTTTCGGCACGCCACCCGTTTCCGCCATGCCCGATGGTCAGCAGCAGCGCAGCCAGGTCGACGCTCGAGGTGAGCTGGTCCCGAGTGTCTCCCGGCTTCGGCGTGAGGACCCCGTGCGGGTCACGAATGTACAGCGGCACCCTGATCGCCTCGTCGTATGCGGCCGAGCCCTTGCCGCGCAAGCCATGTGAGCCGGCGTATTCACCGTGATCGGACGTGAACACGACTACGGTGTTGCGTTCGACCTCGGGTCGAGACGCCAGTTTGTCCAGCACCCTGCCGATTTGGATGTCGACCTGCTGCTGCAACCACAGGTACATGTCCAGGCAGCGGACCCACTGCTCGGCCGGCTTCGGTCCCGAACGTGACGCCGGGCCGGCAATCAGCGGCGCGGTGAAGTGGACGAAGTCGATCTGCAGCTGCGGCTTGCCATGCCGCGACAGGTCGTCCAAGGTTTCGAAGTTGGCCGCTGCGGAGTTGAAGAAATGCGGAACATCCTCGGGCAACGGGCTTTCCGGCCACCAGTTGATGTCGTGCGGATTGACCAGGGAGACGGTCGTGCACCACGGTCCCTTGCCGGCGTTGTCGTCGAACCATGCGGCGAACTGGTCCACAATGCCCGAATCCTTCTGCAGCCCTTGGTTGGGCCCGCCGTTCGGCGACGGAAAGGTGCCGCCGGAAAAGCCATGTGCTTCGAGACCCTCAGCCGTTGCGTCACTCGACTGCCCGAGATGCCACTTGCCCCACCACCAGGACCGGTAGCCCTGTTGTCGCAACAGGGTGCCCCAGGTCGGGAACTTGGGTGCCAGGCTCGACTCAGTGGGCCCATCCCCGGTGAACAAACAGCCGGTCTGATGTGAGTACAGGCCGGTGGTCATCACGCCGCGCGATGGCGTGCAGTTGTTCGACGCGGTGTAGTGCGACTGGAATGAGACGCTGCTGCGTTGCAGCCGAGCGAGATTGGGCAGCAGGGCGTCGAGCTGCTGTCGTTCCGGAAACCACTGTGGTGTACGCATCTGGTCCACGATGATCACCAGGATGTTGGGCTTGTTGCCGCCGGCCATCGCCGACTCGCCGGGACCCGGCAGGTGCAGTAGGTCGTATCCCACCGAACCACCAGCTAAGGCAGCTCCCGCCGCGGTCGCCGCGCCTGTCAGCATCGTCCGCCGGCTGATCGCAACCATGGCTCAGTCTAAAACCACGCCGGCGTCGGACTCGCCGTGATCAACCCGCGGATCCGCCGGGGAGGTGCAAAGGTAGGGGGATGCTCGCCAGGTTGCTGCGGCGTTTTGTGCGCCCGTACCGACGGTTGATTGCCGTCGTCGTAGGGCTGCAGCTGATCAGCGCCATGGCGTTGCTGTTGATTCCGGCCATCGACGCGGCGATCATCGACGACGGCGTGGCCAAAGGCGACACGACGACAATCGTGCGGCTCGGCGGGGTGATGCTCGCGGTCTGCGGGGTGCAAGTGCTGTGCGCGGTGGGCGCGGTCAACTTCGGGTCGCGTACCGGCATGGGCTTCGGCCGCGACCTGCGGTCGGCAATGTTTCACCACGTCACCGGCCTCTCGACGCCAGATATCACGCGCTTCGGGGCGGCGTCGTTGCTGACCCGCACCACCAACGACGTGCACCAAATCCAGGCACTGGTGCAGATGACCTGCGCCGTGCTGATCACCGCTCCCATCGTCTGCATCGGCGGCGTCTTCATGGCGGCCCACCAGGACGCGACGTTGTCGTGGCTGCTGCTGGTCAGCGTTCCGGTGCTGGCGCTGGCCGTCTACTGGATCGCATTGCGTCTGTTGCCGATTTCCCGCCGCATGCAAGGGCTGGTCGACGGCATCAACGGGGTTATGCGTGAACAGCTGTGGGGCATCAGGGTGATCCGCGCGTTCACGCGGGAGCGTTTCGAGCGTCAGCGCTTCGGGGAGACCAACCGCGCGCTGTCGCAGACTGCGCTCGAGGGCGGGCGCTGGCAGGCGTTGGTGTTGCCGGTCGCCACGCTGGTGGTCAACGTCTCCAGCGTCGCGCTGATCTGGTTCGGCGGGGTGCGTATCGACGCAGGCCAGATGCAGGTGGGGTCGCTGATCGCGTTGCTGTCCTACGTGATGCAGATCCTGTGGACGGTGCTGCGGGCGACGTCCGTCCTGATCATGGTGCCGCGGGCCGCGGTGTGTGCCGAGCGGATCGGCGAGGTGCTGTCGACCGACGCGGCCATCAAAAGTCCGCAGCGCCCGGTGCGCCCACGAACGGTGAATGGCGAGGTCCGCCTGCAAGGCGCGACGTTTTACTATCCAGGGGCGGACCGTGCTGTGCTGCAGGGGGTTTCGTTCACCGCGTGGCCGGGCACCACAACCGCGATCGTCGGCTCGACGGGCTCCGGGAAGTCGACGTTGGTGTCGATGATCTGCCGGCTCTGCGACGTCACCGACGGCTCGGTGTCCATCGACGGCGTCGATGTGCGTGACTATGACCTCGAGCAGTTGTGGTCGACGATAGGACTGGTCCCACAGCAGGCATACCTGTTTTCGGGCACCGTCGCGGACAACCTCCGGTATGCGGCCACTTCGGAACAGGTCGTCACCGACGCCGAGATCTGGGAGGCGCTGCGCGTCGCATCGGCCGACGGGTTCGTCGGCATGCACCCCGACGGCCTGGACATGCCGGTAGCGCAGGGCGGAATGAACTTTTCCGGCGGACAGCGACAACGGTTGGCGATCGCACGTGCGGTGGTCCGACGGCCCAAGGTGTACCTGTTCGACGATGCGTTCTCGGCGCTGGACGTGCACACCGACGCCAGGGTGCGCGCCGCATTGCGTGAGGTATCCACCGACGCGACGGTCCTGGTTGTCTCGCAACGCATCTCGACGATGATCGAAGCCGACCAGGTGATCGTCCTGGACGACGGAGTCGTCGTGGGTTGCGGCACCCATGCATCGCTACTGGCTGGATGCCCGACCTACGCCGAGTTCGTCGACTCGCAGGCTGTGGTCGCGGCCGGGAGCTCGCAATGACGCGTCCGGTGCAGCCGATGGCGCCGGAGGTGCATGGCCCGGCCCAGCGGTCACGAGACTTCGGCGGCACAGGTCTGCGGATGGTCAAACGGCTCACTCCTCAGCGGTGGCTGACCGCGGCGGTCATCGCTCTCGGCGTCGCGGGGGTGGCTCTTGCGGTGATCGGTCCCCGAGTCCTCGGGCATGCCACCGACCTGCTGTTCAGCGGAGTGATGGGCCGACGTCTTCCGGCCGGGATCACCAAAGAGCAGGCGATCGCCGCGGCCCGGGCCCGCGGTGACAACATCTACGCCGACCTGCTGTCCCGCATGGACGTCAAGCCGGGCGCCGGGGTGGATTTCGCTGCGGTCGGCCGGACACTGCTGCTCGCGGGGGGCCTGTTCCTGATTGGCGCCGTGCTGTTGTGGGCGCAGACCAGGCTGCTGAACATCACGATGCAGCGCACCATGATGGCGTTGCGCTCCGACGTCGAGGACAAGCTGCACCGGATGCCGTTGTCATACGTCGATTCCCGGCAACGTGGGGAGC
This sequence comes from Mycobacterium sp. NGS41, assembly GCF_059812725.1. NCBI lineage: Bacteria > Bacillati > Actinomycetota > Actinomycetes > Mycobacteriales > Mycobacteriaceae > Mycobacterium > Mycobacterium sp. NGS41. The sequence goes on along the minus strand of NZ_JCALDF010000001.1, from coordinate 299,707 downwards.
TGCTCAGCCGGGTGACCAACGACATCGACAATGTCCAGGCGTCGCTGTCGATGACGATCAGCCAGCTGATCAACGCGGTGCTGACCATGGTGGCGGTGCCGGTGATGATGCTGACGATGGCGCCGCTGTTGGCGGTTATCACGTTGTCGACCGTGCCGCTGTCACTGCTGGCGACCCGGAGCATCGCGCGGCGCTCACACCGACTGTTCGTGGCGCAGTGGGGCAATACCGGTCGGCTCAGCGCGCACGTCGAAGAGACCTACAGCGGCTTCGCGCTGGTCAAAACGTTCGGTCAGCGAGCGCGGGCCGAGGAGCAGTTCCGCGATGTCAATGCCGGCGTGTACCGCGCAAGCTTCGGCGCCCAGTTCCTGTCTGGTCTGGTGCCGCCGGTCACGATGTTCATCAGCAACCTCAGCTATATCGCCGTCATGGTCGTCGGCGGACTTCAAGTGGCGACCGGCCAGATCACGTTGGGCAGCTTGCAGGCGTTCACCCAGTACGTCCGCCAGTTCAACCAGCCGCTCACCGAGGTGTCGGCGATGTACAACACGCTTCAGTCCGGGATGGCAAGCGCTGAGCGGGTTTTCGACTTTCTGGACGAGCCGGAGCAAACGCCCGACCCGCCGGTCGTATTGCCGTCATCCAACGGGGAGGCGCCGCGCGGCGATGATGCGGGCCAAGGATTGGCCCGAGGAGGAGCCGGGCAATTCAGACCCAGCGGACGGGTCGAATTCCGCCACGTCGGCTTCAGCTACCGGCCCGGCATCCCCGTGATGCAGGATTTGTCGCTGGTGGCCGAGCCGGGCAGCGCGGTGGCGATCGTGGGACCGACGGGCGCAGGCAAGACGACGCTGGTGAACCTGTTGATGCGGTTCTACGATGCCGACTCCGGGCAGATCCTGATCGACGGGGTGGACATCGCGACGGTGAGCCGGGAGTCGGTGCGATCGCGTATCGGGATGGTGTTGCAGGACACGTGGTTATTCGGCGGCACGATCGCGGACAACATCGCGTACGGCCGCCCGGAAGCCAGTCGCGACGAGATCGTCGCGGCGGCCACGAGCGCCTACGTCGACCGGTTTGTGCACGCCCTGCCCGACGGCTACGACACGTGGGTCAGCGACGACGGTGACAACATCAGCGCCGGCGAGAAACAGCTGATCACCATTGCGCGCGCGTTTCTCGCTCGCCCGCAATTGCTGATCCTCGACGAAGCCACCAGCTCGGTGGACAGCCGCACCGAGGTGCTGATTCAGTATGCCATGCGCCGACTGCGCCACGAGCGGACGAGCTTCATTATCGCGCACCGACTTTCGACGATCCGCGATGCCGACGTGATCCTGGTGATGGAGGCCGGCCAGATCGTCGAGCAGGGCAGTCACGCCGAGCTGATGGCCCGCCGCGGCGCCTACTACGCAATGACCCGGGCCTGACAGCGTTCCGCTGCGCCGTTACGGACAGACCCCCCGGGTGGGGCTATCGACGCACTTTTGGACTGTGAGCGAGTGTGTGTTGGTCGGCTGTGTCGGGTCGCCGCATCCGCCCACTGCCTTTGTCGCTGTGACCGATCCGGCCAGGTTGGCCGGGGCGAACGAATAGACCAGGTCTGCAGGCGCCGTGCTGCCGTCGCCGCACTTCCAGGCGGCGGGGTCGGTGCGGCTGATGGTCCACGAGCCGCCCGGGGCCTTATTGATCGCCGCACCCCACGTTTTCGGAGTCGATACCCAACCGGAGCAGTTGCCCGCGGGATCGCAGTTGGAATTGACCATCAAAATCGTGCTCAGCGGATTGGTGCGCGAGCCATCGACGATGGCTTGGTAGTGACCGTTGAGGCTGTCGTCGGCCAGCACCGGACCCGCCAAAATGATTGCGCAGCCGCCAAAGGCGGCGGCGATCGCGGACGGGAGTAACCGAACGATGTGCATGGCGTCCTCGGTGTAGTCGGTCTTCAGGAATGAGACCTCGGGCTCTGATTCTGACATGAACGCCGTGATCGTGATGATATCCGCGCAACCCGAGCAATGATGTGAAGCGATGACGACACCGCTTCTGCAGGGATTACCGCCGGTCGTGGATGACCGGGCCAAGGTGCTGATACTGGGTTCATTCCCGAGCGCCCAATCACTGGCGGCGCAGCAGTACTACGCCAACCCGCGCAATGCGTTCTGGCGAATCGCCGGTGAGCTGTTCGGCTTCGACATGACCGCACCCTACGACGAGCGTTTGACCGCCCTGCTTTCCCATCAAGTGGCGCTGTGGGATGTGCTGCGGGCATGCCGCCGACGCGGCAGCGCGGATGCCGCGATCGACCCGAAAAGCTTGGTGGTCAATGACTTTGCCGAGTTGTTCGCCGACCATCCGGCCATTACGCGGGTGTACTTCAATGGCGCGAAGGCCGCTGCGCTGTTCGGCAAACTGGCTGGCGCGCCCGAACGGATCTACTGTCAGCGACTGCCGTCGACCAGCCCGGCGCACGCCGTGCGACCGGAAGCCAAGCTGGCTGCCTGGCGGATCCTTCGTCATGAGGCGTCATGACACCGGCGGTCGTCGGTGCGCCCAGGGTCTGGCGGCTTCGATCTGCGCGGATAGCGACAGCAGCGTCGCCTCGTCGTATGGCCGGCCGACGAGCTGGACCGATATCGGCAGGCCGTCCTCGTCGAAGTCCCACGGCACGGCCGCGGCGGGCTGACCGGTCAGGTTCCAGATCTGTTGATAGGGAACGCGTTGCCCGGCCAATAGCAGCGTCGACAGCCCGCCACGGCGGCGGTAGGCACCGATGCGGTGCGGGCCGGTCGCGTTCCCCGGCGTGACGACGACGTCGACGTCGTCGAAGATCGACTGGATCCGGTTGCTCAGCGCGGCCTCGGCGGCACGGATCGCCTCCATCCGCCGGTCGGAGAAGAACGAACCCAAGCGCGCCAGGGTGCGGGTGCGCGGTTCCAGCCGTTCCGGATGGGCCTGCGCATCGGCGTCGTCGCTGATGCCACGCAGGTAGCGCGGGAAGTAGTTCGCATAGAGCGCCGGCGGATATTCGGGGTCGCGCACGACGACGTCGTGGCCCAATTCGCGAAGCAATGCCCCGGCGTGCTCCACGGCGGCCAGCTGTTGCTGCCCGACCCTGACCGGCAGCGGCGTTGGCACTTTGGTGCTCAACGCAATTCGCAGCTTGCCGGGAGCACGCGTCGCCGCGGAGACGAACTCGCCTTCGGGCCCGGGCAGCGTAGAGGTCACATCCAGAAACAGCGCCGCGTCCACCACTGTCCGGGCGATCGGCCCATTGACGCTCAGCCCGTACCACGCGTCGTCGTGCGGCTCGAGTGAGATGCGGTCGCGTTGCGGCTTCAGGCCGAAGACGCCGCACCAGGTGGCCGGGATGCGAATCGAGCCGCCGCCGTCGGAGCCCAGTGCCAGCGGAGTCAGCCCGGCGGCCACCGCGGCCGCGCTACCGCCGCTGCTGCCGCCCGGCGAGCGTCCCGGGTTCCACGGGTTGCGGGTTGCCCCGAACGTCAGCGATTCGGTGTAGGGCATCATCATCAGCTCCGGCACATTGGTCTTGCCGATGATCACCGCGCCGGCCGCCCGCAGCCGCCGGACCACCTCCGCGTCGGCGATCACTGCCGGACGGTGCCCGCCGCTGCCGAAGGTCGTCACCTCTCCGGCGACGTCGACGTCGTCTTTGATCGCGATCGGCACGCCGAGCAGCGGCAGCCGCTCACCGGCGTCCAGGCGGTCTTGCGCCAGATAGGCGTCATCGCGGGCACTGTCGACCAGCACCACGCGATAACAGCGCAGCTCGCTGTCCAGACGCGCAATCCGCTCCAGATATATCTCGAGCAGCTCGGGCGCGGTGAGCTCAGCGTCAGCCAGCATTCGTGCTTGTGCGGCCGCACCGGCGAAGGCCAGATCGCTAGCGTCCACTGCGGCAGCGTATCCCGGCTCCGCGTCGGGTGGACGCCGGGCTGGGCCAGTACCCCCGGGTACCGTGGCGAGATGTCCTGTGTGTTCTGTACGGTCATCGCCGGGGAAGCCCCGTCCATCCGGATTTACGAAGACGACGACTACCTCGCGATCCTCGACATCCGCCCGTTCACCCGCGGCCACACCCTGGTGCTGCCGAAACGCCACACAGTAGACCTCACCGACACGCCGCCGGAGACGCTGGCCGGCATGATCACCATTGGTCAGCGGATCGCGCGGGCCGCTCGTGCGACGGAGTTGGCCGACGCGACCAACATCGGGATCAACGACGGCCGCGCCGCGTTCCAGACCGTGCCCCACATTCACCTGCACGTGCTGCCGCGCCGCAACGGCGACAAGTTGTCGGTGGCCAAGGGGTTGGTGCTGCGCCGCGACCCGGACCGCGAGGACACCGGACAGATCCTGCGGGACGCGCTGGCACGCATCTAGCCAGTCAGTAAGACTGGGTCAATGAGCAAGACCACGCCGGTGGAACGACTGCTCTTATCGCTGCTGCGGTTCCACGACACGGTCTACCAGAAGACCGACGGCCGGATTGGACATCAGATTCCGGGGATGCCGCCCAGTCTGTTGTTGCATACGACCGGCGCCAAGACCGGCCAACCGCGCACGACGACGCTGACCTACGCACGAGAGGGCGACTCGTACCTGGTTGTCGCGTCCAACGCCGGCGCCGACAGGTATCCCGGCTGGTACCACAACCTGCGCAAACAGCCCAACTGCGAAATCAATGTCGGCCCGAAGCGATTCCCTGTGACAGCGCGGAAGATCAGCCCGGGCGACCCCGACTACTCGAGGTTCTGGGCGATCGTCAACAAAAACAACGGGAACCGGTACCGCGGCTACCAAACCCGCACGTCACGGCCAATCTCGATCTTCGCGCTGACGCCTAGTTAACAGCAGCACCACGCAATCCGGCGGCGGGGCGCGCTGCAGTCTATTCTGCTAGGGCGCGCGGTGAAGCTCTCTTACTTGGGCCGCACATGCGCGTTGTCAGTCTGGAGCGGGGCCTGGAGCAGGAAATGAAGCGCTGGACGGGACTGCCGTGCCCGTTCACCGGTATGACCATGGGTGCTAGCTGCGCCGTCGTGGCCGGATATGGCCTCGCGGCGGCGCTGGTCGCGGCCGCGTCGATAGGGGGGTGGCACGGCTCCTACGCGGCCCGGCAGGTCGACAGCGTCGTCTCGGTCCTGTGCCTGCTGTTCACGGCGGCGTGTGCCGGCTGGGCTGCTCGCGCCTCGGCCGGGCACCGCAGAGTCGGATGGCTGGCGCTGGCGACCGGCCTGGTGGGCTGGGCGATCGGCCAGGTCATCTGGGCGGTCTATGACGTGCGCCCCGAACTCGACCACGCCATTCACCCGGCAGCGGGTGAAATCATCCTCCTGCTGTACCCAGCCGGCGCCATCGTGACGCTGGTGCTGCTGCCTGGTCGCCCAGACCGAAATCTTTGGCGATCGGTGCTGGACGGCGTCATCGTGGCGAGTTCGCTGTTCGTGATCTCGTGGGTATTCGTCATCGCAAAACTGATCCGCGAGGACAGTAACTCATGGCTCACGACGCTGGTGCACATCGGCACCGATGTCGTGGTGGTGACGACCGCGATCGTGGTGCTGTCGCGGGCTCGTCCCGATGGCCGGCACAGCCTGGGCCTGCTGGCGGCCGGGATCACGACGATCGGTGTCGCCGACATCCTGGTCGTGTTCACGACCGGAATCGGCAGCTACCACACCGGCGATCTGGTTGACCTGACCCGGGTGGCGGGATTGGGAATGCTGGCACTGGCGGCACTGTCCAGCATCAACGAACCCCCACCGGCGGCTTTGGCGCCCGAGGTTACGTCTCGCGTCAGGCTGTGGTTGCCGTATCTGCCGCTGCTGGTGGCTGCGGCGGTTGGATTGGGCCACGCCGTCCACCGGATGGAACACGGGCCGATGCTGCTCGCCATGGCGATTCTGGTGGTCGCGGTGCTGATCCGGCAGCTGGTCGTCCTCGTCGAAAACCAGGGGCTGTTGACCGAAGTGTCGCAAGAGGCTTTTCGTGACAGCCTGACCGGACTGGCGAACCGGGCTCACTTCCGCCATCGACTGGAACAGCGGTGGACCGCCGGCGCCGGGATGCCGCATCGATTGCGGTCTTGTGTCTCGATCTGGACAACTTCAAGGCCGTCAACGACGCTCTGGGGCACCCGGCCGGCGACGAGCTGCTGATCCGGGTCGCGGGGCGGCTCACCACGGCCCTGGGCGAAACCGGCACAGCGGCCCGGATCGGCGGTGACGAATTCGCGGTGCTCATCGAAGGTTCGGTCGAAGAGTCACAAGCGGCAGCGCACCGGGTCCTGGAATCGTTCGGCACCGCGATCGTGATCGACGGCGTTCCGCTCATGGTGCGTCCGAGCATCGGGTTCACCGTGGCTACGGCCGGTTGCACCGTCGACGAGCTGCTCCGCCACGCCGACCTGGCCATGTATGCGGCCAAACGCGAAGGCGGCCAATGTATTCGCAGTTTCGTGCCGGACCTGCCGTTCCCCTACGCCGTGCCGCAGTTCACCGGTGCGGCGACACCGGGACCGCACGTCAACCACGGCAAACGAGGGGCTGCCAGGACTCAGAGCCCCCAGGGCGCGAGCACGGTGGCACGGACGCTCAGAACGTTGGCGCCGGTTGCGGTGTCCACCCGCGAACCATCGGGCGAAGCGCCGCACGGTATCCGGTGGCCACCGTTGGCGATCCGAATTGCCTTGGCGATCTTGGCGATCGGGGTTCTCGCGTTCGCCGCGTCGAGCCTCCTTGCCCGGACCGGCCGTCATGACGTGTTGATCGCCGATTACCTGTACGCGGCGTTGAACCTGTTTGCGGCTTTTCTGATCGCTGTGCGCGCATACCGCGTTGCAGCCGACCGCCTGGCCTGGACCGTGATCGCAGCGGGCATGGCCTGTTCCGCGCTGGGCGACGTGGTGTACGCCCTGTGGGTGCCGCCGGCTCAGTCGCCATCGCTGGCCGATCCGCTGTATCTCGCGTTCTATCCGTTGGTCTATGCGGGACTGTTGCTGCTGATGAGATCCCGCCTCAAGCGGGTGCCCGTTCCGATTCGGCTGGATTCTCTGGTCTGCGGACTGGCCATGGCCGCGGTCGCCGCGACACTGGCGGCCGGACCCATCCATACCGCCGCAACCCGCACACCGGCGACCGTGCTGGTGGGCCTGGTGTACCCATGGGGTGACCTGGTGCTGTTGGCTCTGGCGACGGGCATGCTGCCAATCCTGGGCTGGCGCAAAGAGTTTCGCTGGGGCCTGCTCGCTGCCGGGTTCATCTTGTTTGCGGTCTGCGACACGGTGTATCTGTTCGAGACCTCGGCTGGCTCGTATCGGGTCGGCACCTTGCTCGACGCCGGCTGGCCGGTGTCGTCATTGCTGGTGGCGATGGCCAGTTGGGCGTCGTGGTCATCGGCCGCGCCGTTACCGAGACGCGGTCTCGGGTCCTATGCCGCGCCGGTGGCGTGCACCGTGGTGGGGCTTATGGTCGCCATCCTGGGCCACGACTCACGACTTGCGTCGACGCTCGCCGCGCTGAGCCTGATCGCGGTCGCTGCGAGGTTTTCGGTGACCTTCCGCGACGTCAGCATCATGGCCGAAAGCCACAAGCTCGCAATGACCGACGAGTTGACTACGCTGCCCAACCGGCGCTCGCTGGCAACGGTCCTGACCGAGGCGTCGGGGATGTCTCCCGGCGCACGCTCCGTGTTGTCGGGCTCCTCGCCGGCGACGAGGGGCGCGTCGCGACGGGCGTTGCTATTGCTGGACCTCTGTGAATTCCACGAGATCAACGACTCGGTCGGTAACCGGTTCGGTGATGAACTGTTGTGCCACATCGCGAATCGACTGTCGAACAATGTGCGCCGCGAGGATCTGCTGGCGCGGGTTGGCGACGACGAGTTCGCGATTTTGCTGGGTGACGGGGCCGATCTGATCGCCGCGCGCGCCCAGGCGGGGCGTTTGCTGGAGGCCTTGAGCGAACCCGTCTCGCTGGATCCGATCACGGTGCAGGTCGGCGCCCGCATCGCGATCGCGCTGTGTCCCGACCATTGCGACCACCCGCAGCAGCTGCTGAATCGCGCCGAGACGGCCATGCCGCACGCCAAAACCGCACCGAGCAATATCGTCGTATACGACCCGACGTTCGAGCTGTACCGCGACAACGATCCCAACCTCATCGAGGAACTGCGCGCGGCGTTGGTCGGCGGCGACGAGCTGACTTGTCATTACCAGCCGAAGATCAACGCCAGCGACGGCAGCGTGCACAGCGTCGAGGCGCTGTTGCGCTGGCACCACCCTAGCGGCGGTTTGCTGCTACCAGAGGAGTTCCTGCCCGCCGCCGAGCGGGCCGGGCTGATGCGCAGGGTGGCCAACCGAACGGTCAACCTCGCCCTCGAGCAGATCCAGACCTGGCGGGGGCAGGGTCTGCCGTTGACCGTCGCGGTGAATCTCTCCACGACCAACCTGCTCGACCTTGACCTGGTAGGCACTATCGAGCGGCTGCTGCAAACCCATGGATTGCCCCCCGATGCCCTCATCATCGAGATCACCGAAAGCACCCTCGTCGACTCGGTGCGGTCCCGTAACACGGTCGCCGCGCTGCAACGGCTGGGTGTGCGCATCTCGCTCGACGACTACGGCACCGGATGGTCGTCGCTGGCGCGCCTGCAGGATGTCTCGGTCGACGAGCTGAAACTCGACCGGGTGTTCGTGGCCCGCCTCGCCCAGGACCCACGATCGGTAGCCATCGTGCGGTCCACGGTTGCGTTGGCACGCAGCCTGGGCGCCGACCTTGTCGCCGAGGGGGTCGAGGACGAAGTCACCTTGAGCGCGGTTCGACGGTACGGCTGCACCATCACGCAGGGCTTCGTGCACACGCCGCCGCTGCCGGCCGGTGACATCCGTGACTGGATCGCCAGCCACACGCCCGATCCCGCTTCGAGTCAGTCTCAGCAGGCGGGCCTAGAACAGCTCCTTGGCGAGTAGCTCCAGCGTTGCGACCCGGGCCGGTGCGGTGGCGGGATCGGTGCCGCGGTACGCCGAGGCGACGGGGTGCACCATCACCTCGTCCACGTCGAACCGTTTCGCTAGTGCCCGCAGCTGTTCGGCGGCCTCCGTCGGCGAGCCGACGACGGCCCGTTTGAGGCCGCTGTCCACGATGCGTTGCTGTTCTGGGGTCAGCTCCGCTACTTGGGCCTCCTCGACCAGCGGCACCGGACCGAGCGGCTGCCCGGTGCGCAGCCGTGCCATCGTCTGGAGATTGGGCAGTATCAATGCCGTTGCCTGGTCACGTGTTTCGGCCACTGAGGCGTTGACGGTCAGAAACGTCACGGGCTCGGCGGCCAGGTCGCTGGGCCGGAACCGGGAGCGGTAGAGTTCGAGCGCCTCTTCGGTACCTTTGCCGGAGAAGTGATGCGCGAACACATACGGCAGCCCCTTGGCGGCAGCCAAATGCGCCGAGTACATCGACGATCCCAGCAACCACAATTGCGGTTCGGTGACCGCGGCCGGGGTGGCCTTCAGTGTGTAGTCTCCGGAGCGCAGCGGCACCCGCACGCCGCGGGCGCTCATCAATGCCGCCACGTTGTCCAGGTAGGCGGGGAAGTTCTCGATGTCGCGATCGTCAGCGCCACCGCGCAGCGCGTACGACGTCACCGGATCAGATCCGGGCGCCCGGCCGATGCCCAGGTCGATGCGGCCGGGGGCGGCGGCCTCCAACAGGGCGAATTGTTCGGCTACCGCCAGCGGGGCGTGGTTGGGCAGCATCACCCCACCCGATCCGAGGCGCAGCTGCGACGTCTGCGCGGCCAGGTAAGCGATCAGCACCGGCGGGCTGGTCGCGCCCACCGACGGCATGTTGTGGTGTTCGGCGACCCAGTAGCGAGTGAACCCCAGCCGGTCCGCGGACTGCGCCAGCTGCACGGTGGCCGCCAGCGCATCCTTGGTGGACTGGTCGGTGCGCACCGGGACGAGATCAAGAACGGAAAGACGCACGATGTCGTCAACGCCATTAGTCGCGTGAACGTTCCCGGTGGCGCGAACCCGCGTCGGGTGTGTACTCACGGCGTCGGGCGTGTACTCAGGGCGTCGAGTGTGTACTCAGGGCTTTGCGCGTGAGCTCACGGCTTTGAGTGTGAACTCACGGCTTTGCGCGTGAAAGAGGGGCGGGCTAACGTCGATTTTTCCGCCCAGGTTTCACAGCGGAAGCCCTAAATTCACGATCAAAGCCAACGCTTCACAATCAAAGCCGACGCTGCACAGTCAACGGCCGACAGCGCCCGTCGGTCAGTAGTTCTTGAGTTCGATCGAACGCACGATCCGCTCGAAAACCTCCTGCGGGATCGGTGCACCCCCCGGGATGTTGTCGACGACCAGCCATTGGTTGCGCAGGACGTAGTCGTGGAACTCGTCGTAATAGTTGGCATAGCCGCGCTCATGGTCGACCACAGCGTCCTCCTCGGCGGCCTTGAGCTCGCCGGCCAGAACATAGGCGCCCAGCAGCGCAACGCTGGTCCCCTGACCTGACAGCGGCGAACAGCAGTAGCCGGCGTCACCGACCAGCGCTACCCTGCCCTTCGACCAGCGGTCCATCTTGATCTGCGACATTTCGTCGAAGTAGAAGTCCGGCGCCGACCGCATGTACTCCAGCAGCTGCGGGCGGACCCAACCGTCGTCGGCCATCCGCCGCTCCAACTCGGCGAACTGGGCTTCGGTGTCGCGGTAGTCGATGCGCAGGTCGGTGTCCATGAAGCCGAGCATGGCCCGGGCCTCGGTGTTATTCCGGGCGCTGTAAACCCCGGCCATGCTGGAATCGCCGTAGTGCCAGGTCTGCCAGTAGTCCAGGTCCAGGAAGTTGGGCACGGTGAAAATTGCCGCGTGCGTGCCCAGCCTCTCGATGAACTGTTCCTCCGGGCCGAACACCAGGCTGCGCACGTGGGAGTGCAGACCGTCGGCCCCGATCACGAGGTCGAAGCTGCGGGCGCCGGCCTGCTCGAAGGTGACCGCCACCTTGGCACCGCCCGTGCCGTCGTCCTGTAGCGCCGCGATGCTATCGTCGAATAGGTATTCGACGTTGAGTTTGGTTGCGTCGTAGAGCAATTCGATCAGGTCGTCGCGCAGCAGCTCGATGTCGGGGCTGGCGATGGGACCACCGGTGGGCGTCGATTCGGTGTCTTGGGACAGCTCGTTACCGTCGCGGTCGACGATCGATGCGCCGCGAATGCGCGTCCTGAGATAGTCGGCAGCGGCCCGCAGCGACATCCGTTCCAGCACCGACAACGCGGGACCTCGCACGTCGATCGCCTGACCGCCGCGGCGCAGCCCTGGGCAGCGCTCCACAACTGTCACCGAAAAGCCGTGCTGCGCAAGCCAATACGCGGCCGTCATACCGGCGACGCTGGCGCCGGAAACCAGAACTTCAGTCACTTGATGCCTACTTGATCCCTGCCGCCTCGCGGGCCTCGCTAAAAATGTCATCGAGCATCGCCGGAGTCAACCTACCGGTGAACATGTTCTGCTGGCTCGGGTGGTAGCAGCCGAGCAAACGCATACCGGACTGCAGCTCGGCGACGGCGCCGTGGCCGAATCGCGGTTTGGGCGATGGGGGCGCACCGGGCAGGCGCAGCGCGATCTGCCACGCGAACCCGCCTAACGCGACGATCACCCGGACGTCGTCGGACACCAACCGCCATTCCGCGTCCAGCCAGGGCGAGCAGGTTGTCCGTTCAGCCGGCGTCGGGGCGTTGCCGGGTGGCGCACACCGCACCGGCGCGACAATGCGAATCTGGTTGGCCCGCAGGCCGTCTGCGGCATCGACGCTGGTCGGTTGGTTCACCAGACCGGATCGGTGCAGCGCCGCGTACAGCTGATCGCCGGAGCGGTCGCCGGTGAACATTCGGCCGGTCCGGTTGGCACCGTTCGCTGCGGGCGCCAAGCCGACGATCAGCAACCGCGGCCGCTCAGATCCCCAGCCCGGCACCGGCCGTCCCCAATAAGGCTGGTCGGCGAAGGCGCGTCGTTTGACGACGGCAACGTCCTCGCGCCAGCGGACCAGCCGTGGACAGGCCCGGCACACGCTGATCGCCGCGTCCAGTTCGGCTATCGTGCCCGCCCGTTGCGCAAGAGTCACGACCTGGGCGGCGTCGCCGGCCACCGGAGTCTGCGGCGTGGCGGGATCGCCCGGCCAGCCGCTACCGGGAGCAACGGGAGAGGTAAACGCCTGACCGGTATTCGGGTGGAGGAGCACACGAACATCCTGCATTCCGGCGGCAAGCCTCCGATAATTCGGTGGCCTTCGCTACCGCATCGGCGCTACATTCAGCCGCGATATCCATGAGAAACAGCAGCCGTGGCCCGGCATTCCTGCTCCTTTTCGCCACGTTGATGGCGTGTGCGGGAAACGGCATCTCGCTGGTCGCATTCCCCTGGCTGGTGCTGCAGCGCGAGGGCAGCGCGGGCCAGGCGTCGATCGTGGCCGGCGCGACGACGTTGCCGCTGCTGTTCTCCACGCTGGTCGCCGGCACCGCGGTCGACTACTTCGGACGCCGCCGGGTGTCGATGATCTCCGACGCGCTGTCCGGAGCGGCGGTAGCTGCCGTCCCTTTGGTGGCGTCGGCCTTCGGCACGCATGTGGTCAACGTGGCGGTGCTCGCGGCGCTGGGTGCCTGCACCGCCGCCTTCGACCCGGCCGGGATCACGGCCCGCCAGTCGATGCTGCCGGAGGCCGCCGCCCGGGCCGGCTGGTCGCTGGACCGGGTCAACAGCAGCTACGAGGCGATTCTCAACCTGGCCTTCATCGTGGGTCCGGGCATCGGCGGCTTGATGATCGCAACGGTCGGCGGCATCGCCACGATGTGGATCACCGCCGGCGCCTTCGGGTTGTCTCTGCTGGCGATCTCGGGTTTGCGGCTCGAGGGCGCGGGTAAGCCGCACGTCGCGAGCCGGCCCGAAGGTCTGGTAGCCGGGGTATCCCAAGGCCTGCGTTTCGTGTGGAGCCTGCGGGTACTGCGCGCGCTGGCGCTGATCGACCTGACCGTCACCGCGCTGTATCTGCCGATGGAGAGCGTGCTGTTTCCGAAGTACTTCAGCGACCATCACCGGCCTGGGCAGCTGGGTTCGGTGTTGATGGCGCTGTCCATCGGCAGCTTGGTCGGCGCGCTGGGCTACCCGCTGCTGTCGAACCACGCGTCGCGGCGAACGATCGTGCTGACCGCGACGCTCACTCTCGGCGTGGCGACCGCGGTGATCGCGGTCCTGCCGCCGTTGCCGGTCATCCTGGTGTTGTGCGCGCTGATCGGCTTGGTGTACGGGCCTATCCAGCCGATCTACAACTACGTGATGCAGACCCGGGCGCCACACTATCTGCGTGGCCGGGTGGTCGGAGTCATGACGTCGCTGGCCTATGCCGCTGGTCCGTTGGGATTGCTGCTGGCCGGTCCGCTGACCGACGCGGCCGGGCTGAAGGTGACGTTCTTTGCGCTCTCGCTGCCGATATTGGTCACCGGGTTGATCTGTACCCGGCTGCCGTCGCTGCGTGAACTGGACCGCGCACCCGAGTTCGCGTCCGATTCCGGGCCGTAGGATCGGGCCGTGGATGTACTGGCGGGCCTGATCGCCGAGCTGCCCGAGGGGATGGTGGTCACCGACCCCACCGTGACCGAGGGCTACCGGCAAGACCGCGCGCTGGACCCGGCAGCGGGCAAGCCACTGGCCGTGGTCCGGCCGCGGCGTACCGAGGAGGTGCAGACCGTCCTGCGCTGGGCTTCGGCTCACGGGGTGCCGGTGGTGACCCGGGGAGCCGGCAGCGGTCTCTCGGGTGGGGCGACCGCGCTGGACGACGGGATCGTGCTGTCGACGGAAAAGATGCGCGACATCACCGTCGATCCTGTGACCCGCACCGCGGTATGCCAGCCCGGACTGTTCAACGCCGAGGTGAAGAAGGCTGTCGCCGAGCATGGGCTGTGGTATCCGCCCGACCCGTCGTCGTTCGAGATCTGCAGCATCGGCGGCAACATCGCGACCAATGCCGGCGGACTGTGCTGTGTGAAATACGGCGTCACGACGGACTACGTGCTGGGCATGCAGGTGGTGCTGGCCGATGGAACCGCGGTGCGGCTAGGCGGCCCGCGCTTGAAGGATGTGGCGGGCCTGAGCCTGACCAAGCTGTTCGTCGGGAGCGAAGGCACGCTGGGCGTCGTCACGGAGGTGACGCTGCGGCTGCTGCCGGCGCCGAACACGTCGAGCATCGTGGTGGCCAGCTTCGGCTCCGTCGAGTCGGCGGTCGACGCCGTGCTCGGGGTCGCCGCGCGGCTTCGCCCGTCGATGCTGGAGTTCATGGATCAGGTCGCGATCAACGCCGTCGAGGACACCCTGCGGATGGACCTGGACCGTTCGGCGGCGGCCATGCTGGTGGCCGGCTCCGACGAGCGGGGGCGCGCCGGCGCCGAGGACGCCGAGCTGATGTCCGCCGTGTTCGCCGAAAACGGCGCGAAAGAAGTGTTTTCGACCGACGACCCCGACGAGGGTGAGGCGTTTGTCGCGGCCCGGCGGTTCTGCATCCCGGCAGTCGAAGCCAAGGGATCGCTGTTGCTGGAAGACGTCGGGGTGCCGTTGCCGGCCCTGGGCCAGCTGGTCACCGGAATTGCGCGGATCGCCGACGAGCGTGACTTGATGATCTCGGTGATCGCGCATGCCGGTGACGGCAATACCCATCCGCTGCTGGTGTATGACCCCGCGGACGCCGCGGTTGTCGAACGCGCCCACCTCGCCTACGGCGAAATCATGGACCTGGCCGTCGGGCTGGGCGGCACGATCACCGGAGAGCACGGCGTCGGACGCCTGAAGCGGCCGTGGCTGGCCGGCTATCTGGGGCCTGACGTGATGGACCTCAACCGGCGCATCAAGCAGGCTCTGGACCCGTTGGGCATTCTGAACCCCGGCTCGGGAATCTGACCTTCGCGTTGGGTGTGAGGTCAGGGCGTCGGGCGTGAACGTAGGGCGTTGCGGGTGAACGTAGGGCGTTGCGGGTGAACTCACGGCGTTGCGGGTGAACGTAGGGCGGGATCCCGTCCAGTTTTACGCCCAGGCTTCACCGCCAACGCCCAGGCTTCACCGCCAACGCCCAGGCTTCACCGCCAACGTCCAGACTTCACACCCGACGACAGCGCTGGTTGACACCGCGCACCCTATGTCGTATGAATTAGACATGTCAGCAACTTTGTCTCAGGACGCGACGGTGAAGTTCGAGCTCGCCACCGCCGAAACCTGGCCAAACCCCTGGCCGATGTACCGCGCGCTGCGAGACCACGACCCGGTCCACCACGTCGTCCCCCCGAAACACCCCGAAGACGATTACTACGTGCTGTCCCGACACGCCGACGTGTGGTCGGCGGCGCGCGACCACGAGACGTTTTCTTCGGCAAGGGGGTTGACGGTTAACTATGGCGATCTGGAAATGATTGGGCTGCAAGACAATCCACCGATGGTAATGCAGGATCCGCCGGTGCACACCGAGTTCCGCAAGCTGGTGTCGCGAGGTTTCACTCCGCGACAGGTCGAGGCGGTGGAGCCAAAGGTACGCGAGTTCGTCGTCGACCGGATCGAGAAGCTGCGTGCCGACGGCGGCGGCGACATCGTCACACAACTGTTCAAACCGCTGCCGTCGATGGTTGTTGCGCACTATCTCGGTGTGCCCGAAGAGGATCGGGCGCAGTTCGACGGCTGGACCCAGGCCATTGTCGCGGCCAACACAGCCGACGGCGGCATCGCCAGTGCGCTGGAAACGGTCGGTGATGCGGTCGGGTCGATGATGTCCTACTTCACCGCGCTGATCGAGCGGCGCCGGACCGAACCCGAAGATGACACGATTTCACATTTGGTCGCCGCTGGGGTAGGCGCCGACGGCGACATCGCGGGCACGCTCTCGATACTCGCGTTCACGTTCACCATGGTCACCGGCGGCAACGACACCGTCACCGGAATGCTGGGCGGCTCAATGCCATTGCTGCACGAGCGGCCCGACCAGCGTCAGCTGTTGGTGGACAACCCGGACCTGATTCCCGACGCCGTTGAGGAACTGCTCCGTCTCACCTCCCCGGCGCAGGGCCTGGCTCGTACGGTCACTCGCGACGTGACAATCGAAGACACCACCATCCCGGCCGGTCGACGGGTCCTACTGCTGTACGGGTCGGCCAACCGCGACGAACGCCAATACGGACCGGACGCAGGCGAACTCGACGTGACCCGTTGCCCGCGCAACATCCTGACCTTCAGCCACGGCGCGCACCACTGCCTGGGTGCCGCCGCGGCCCGGATGCAATCGCGGGTCGCACTGACCGAACTGCTGGCACGCTGCCCGGACTTCGAGATCGACGAGTCCCGAATCGTGTGGTCCGGCGGCAGCTATGTTCGGCGCCCGTTGTCGGTGCCGATCCGAGTGAAGTCCTGATGCCGGGCGGAGATTGGCTGGCCGAACGCCGTACCGAGGTAGCCGCGGACCGGATACTCGACGCCGCCGAGCAGCTCTTCACCGAGCGCGACCCCGCTTCCATCGGCATGAACGAGATCGCCAGGGCCGCAGGCTGTTCCAGAGCAACACTGTACCGGTACTTCGAGAGCCGGGAGGCGCTGCGCACCGCGTACGTGCACCGCGAGACCCGTCGGCTCGGGCGCGAGATCATGCAGCGGATCGACAGCATCGAGGATCCGCGCGAACGGCTCGTCGCCAGCGTCATCACCGCCCTGCGGATGGTTCGCGAGAACCCGGCTCTGGCGGCGTGGTTCGGCTCCACCCGGCTACCGCTCGGCGGCGCATTGGCCGGACAATCCGAGGTGATCACCGCCCTGGCCGCCGGATTACTGAGCTCACTGGGTCCGGACGATCCGGACACCGTCGAACGACGCGCCCGCTGGTCGGTGCGAGTGATCATCTCGCTGCTGATGTTCCCGGGCCACGACGAAGCCGACGAGCGGGCGATGATCGAGGAATTCGTCGTGCCGATCCTGACGCCGATCACTACCCACCGATAGCTCGGCCTGCTTTAGGCGACCCAATAAGCCTGTGCCTTAATGGATTTCTTCGGTATTCCGAAGTCCTCGCGCAATACCTTGGCAACGGATCGTGTAGTGCGGGTATTGCAGGCGACCCAGCCGAAGTGGTCGCCGGCGTCGAATGCCGCTGAGCGCACCGCCTCGAGCAGTGAGTCGCCGCCGTCGTGATTGTCCACCCAAACCACATCTATTTTGGGGCTAGGTCGCGTCACGGGCAGGCCTTTGTCTTCGTCGCAGCCGGCTTCCAAAAAGACCTGTGCAGGGGCGTCGCCGATCGCCTCGAGAAGCGAGTTAATCGCCGGCAGTGAGGCCGTGTCGCCCACGATGACATACCCGTTGGGGGCCGGGTCCGGGATAGCGAATTTGCTGCCCAGCACCGTCGCCTCAATGGTGTCGCCGGGTTGCGCTGCGCGCGCCCAGTCCGACGCGCAGCCGTCGTGCAGCGCGAATTCGATGTCGAAGGTGTCGGCCGCGGGATCCGGGTCCACCAGCGTATAACCGCGCTGATGCCCGTCGGCGAACCAAATCCGGATCCACATCGTCGGATGCACGGAATGCTGGGCGAGCATGCCGCCGGCATCGAAGCTCAGTCTCAGGTAGCGCGGGGTGATCTCGCGCCGGCCGGTCACGGTGAGTCGGTATTCCCCGGCCCGCAGCAGCTTCAGCACCGCGCCCTGCCAACCCCGTGACGCTTTAACTTCGGTCATATGCCCTGACATCCTCCATCGCAACGACGGCAACTTAGGAAAGGGTAACCTACCTCGCGATTCGGATGGACGCTCAGTCCCGTACCCGGGTGAAGCGATGTAGCAGCCAGGCGAAGGGGATCGTCACCGCCACCGTGGCGATGAACAGGTACAGCATCGAACCGGTGTAGACGTGCGCCCGAACTATGTAGTCCATCGCGAACTCCATGGTCACCAGGTGGATCAGGAAGATCTCGTAGGAGATCTCACCCAGCCACACCATGGGACGGCTGGCCAACAGCCTCGAGTACCAGCCGCGCAATGGAGCTTCGCCGTGCAGCGCCAGGGGTGCTACCGCCAGCGCCGCGATCGCGGCGTAGAAAACCGTCTTGACCAGTGCCTCCCCCAGCGACACCGGCGAGGTCGTCGGCGCGCCGGCGATCGGAGTGGAGGCGATGAAGTAGCTGATGATCGCCAGCGGTATGGCCGCGAACGCATAGCAACGCACACCCATCGCCTGCAGCACGGTCAGCGCCATTCCGGCCAGGAACCAGGCCAGGTAGGTGGGCGGCCACAGCCGGGCGGCGAGCGGAAACCACTGGTCGGTGTGCACCAGGATCAGCCAGGCGGGACTGATCAGTGACAGTCCTGCCAGTGCGGCCAACAGCAATTTCGGTTGCCAACGGCGCTGACTGAGCACCACCAGCAACAGGTACGCCAACAGCGGTAAGACGACGTAGAAAGCGGCTTCGACGGAAAGGCTCCACATCTGCGTGAGGCCCTGATGGAAATACTTGCTCAGGTAGTCACCGCTGTAGATCTGCGTCAGCGTGAGGTTGCGGAACAGCCCCACCCAGTTGTGCCCGGGATTGGGTTCCGCTTCGTGGTAGTGGTACAGCACGTAGGCGAACAGCACGGTGACGACGTAGGCGGGCATGATGCGCCGAACCCGGTGCCTTGCATAGCGGCTCAGCGACGGTGACGGGCCGCCGGTGGCTGCTGATTTCACCCACGGGCGGAACAGCAGGAAACCGGACAGCACGAAGAAAATCGGCACGCCGATCTCCATTCGGGAACCGACCAGGCCCCAATACCCTTGGCCGTACTTGCCGGTGGTGTAGGCCGCGTGGGTGCCGACGACCAGCAGCGCGGCGACTGCGCGGATACCGGTCAGCGACGCGACCCGATCCACGTGGGCGGTCTGCTCGAGTCCGCCCTGGGCGTCTCGTTCCTCGGAGAGTGTCATCCGGCGCGTTTCGGGCGTGGCTTGCCGCTGTCGCGGTTGCGGGTCTTGTCGGTTTTGCCGGACGAACGCTCCGGCCGCAGGTTGATCAGCACGCCTGAGATACGGGTTTGCTCAAGCCTTTTCAGCGTCGCTTTGGGCAGCTTGGCGGGAAGCTCCACGAGTGAGAAGTCGGGCCCGATGGCGATGTGACCGAAGTCGCTGCGGTGCAGACCTCCCTCGTTGGCGATGGCGCCGACGATCGCACCCGGTCCGATCTTGTGCCGCTTACCGACCGAGACCCGGTAGGTACCGAAATCTCTTGTACGCCGCGGCTTCTCGGTGCGTTCCTCACGGCTGTGTTTAGGCCGCCGCGGACGTTCCTCGGGCGGCGGCTCGGGCGCCATGAGGAAGGCGTCGCCGTCGCGGGACTGCAATGCCAGCGCCGCGGCGATATCGGCCATCGGGACATCGTGCTCACGTTCGTAGTCCTCGACAAGCTTGCGGAACAACTCGATGCCCGCAGCGCCGAGCGCGTCGGTGATGGAATCGGAGAACTTCACCACCCGCTGCGCGTTGACATCGTCGACGGTGGGAAGTTCGGCCTCGGTGAGCGTTTGGCGCGTCGCCTTTTCGATGGACTTGAGCAGGTGACGCTCCCGCGGGGAGACGAACAGCAGTGCGGTTCCCGAACGCCCCGCCCGCCCGGTGCGCCCGATCCGGTGCACGTAGGACTCGGTGTCGTGCGGGATGTCGTAGTTGAGGACATGCGATATCCGCTCCACGTCAAGGCCCCTGGCCGCCACGTCGGTGGCCACCAGGATGTCGATGCCTTTGGTACCACCGTCTTTCAGGGCGGCTATGGTCCGCTCCCGCTGCGCCTGCGGGATATCGCCGTTGATCGCGGCCGCGGAAAACCCTCGGGCACGCAGCTTTTCGGCGACTTCTTCGGTGGCTTGCTTGGTACGTACGAAGACGATCATCGCCTCGAACGGTTCGACTTCGAGCACCCGCGTCAGTGCGTCCATCTTGCGCGGCCCGGCGACCTGCATATATCGCTGCGAAATGTTCTCTGCCGTCGGGGTTTTGGCTTTGAATGTGACTTCGAACGGATCGTGCAGGTACTTGGCGGTGATTTTGCGGATCGCCGGCGGCATGGTCGCCGAAAACAGAGCCACCTGTTTGTATTCCGGGGTTTCGGACAGAATGCGCTCGACGTCTTCGGCGAAGCCCATCGCGAGCATCTCGTCGGCCTCGTCGAGAACCAGGTAATCGACCCGCGACAGGTCCAGGGTCCCGCGTTCGAGGTGGTCGATGACCCGGCCCGGGGTGCCGACCACTACCTGCGCGCCACGTTTCAGCCCGGCAAGTTGCACACCGTACGAGGATCCGCCGTAGACCGGCAGCACGTTGATCTGCGGCAGATGGGCGCCGTAGCGGCTGAATGCCTCGGCCACCTGCAGAGCCAGCTCGCGCGTCGGCGCCAGCACCAGTGCCTGGGTTGCCTTGCTGGTGACGTCGATTTTGGACAGGATCGGTATCGCGAAGGCCGCCGTCTTTCCGGTGCCCGTCTGCGCCAGTCCCACTACGTCGGAGCCCGCCATCAGCGCCGGAATTGTCGCGGCCTGGATGGCCGTGGGCGACTCGTAGCCGACGTCGGCGATCGCCTGCAACACCGACGAGTGAATCTGCAGGTCGGCGAACGTCGCAGGGGACGACACAGGCGAATTATCCAGAGATGCCATTTGAACTCGCAGTCTACGATGCCGAACGGTAGGTGTGGCGAGCGCGCGTACCGGGTAAGGCGACACGCCGTATCGGCCCTACATGCTCGGCTGCCCGGCCACGCCTGCCACATCTGCGGCCCCGATGGCGGTACGGTGCGCCATGTGTGGTCGTTGCCTTGCCGCGCAGAATTGTTGACGGGCCTTACCGCTGCCCTATTTCTCGCCCCGACATTGACCGGCTGCGGTTCGGGAGACTCCACCGTCGCCAAGACGCCGCATGCGACGAGCCCGTCGGCCGCCTCGATCACCGCCCCCGCTACACCGTCGTCCGGGACTGCCGCTCCGTCCAGCGCCGCTCCGCCGCCCGACCCGTGCGCGGTCAACCTCGCTGCGCCGACGATCGCGAGGGTGGTCTCCGAGCTGCCGCGTGATCCGCGCAGTCATCAGTCGTGGAGTCCGGAGCCCTTGGCCGGTAATTACAACGAGTGCGCCCAGCTGTCGGCGGTGGTGATCAAGGCCAACACGAACGGCGACCATCCGACCACCCGGGCGGTGATGTTCCATCTCGGCAAGTACATACCGCAGGGAGTGCCCGACACCTACGGGTTCAATGGGATTGACACGTCGCAGTGCACCGGCGACACGGTGGCGCTGACGTATCCCAGCGGTGTCAGCGGCTTGAGCACGCGGGTGAAGTTCCGATGGAACGGCAACGGGGTCGAGCTCATCGCCAACACCCCCGGGGCCTGAACCGACGCCCGAGCAGAACCGGCTAGTTGTCGGTCCCCTCACCTACAGTTGCTGCTGTGTTCGTCATCGACAGCCCCGCAGAAGCGGTCGTCTACAGCGCGTCCGATCTGGCCGCCGCTGCTCGGTGCGAGTACGCCCTGCTGCGGGATTTCGACGCAAAACTGGGCTGGGGCCCCGCCGTTCCCCTAGCGGACGAACTGTTGGCGCGGACCGCCGCTCTGGGTAACGAGCATGAGCGACGCCGGCTGGACCGACTGCGCGACGAGTTCGGTGGTGACGTGGCGATCATCGGCCGTCCGGCGTACACCTTCGCAGGGCTGACGGCCGCCGCCGAGGCGACTCGGCGCGCGATCGACGACGGTGCCCCGGTCGTGTACCAGGCGGCCATGTTCGACGGGCGTTTCGTCGGGTTCGCCGACTTCCTGGTGCGCGACGGCGGCCGATACCGGGTGGTCGACACCAAGCTGGCCCGCTCCGCCAAGGTCACGGCGTTGCTGCAGCTGGCGGCCTACGCCGACGCGCTAGCCGCCTCGGGCGTCGCGGTGGCACCGGAAGCCGAGCTGGAACTCGGCGACGGCACCGTGACACGGCACCGCGTCTGCGACCTGAACCCGGTTTACCGAGCCCAGCGCGCGCGAGTGCAGCGCCTACTCGACGACCACTATGCGGCCGGTAAACCGGTGAGCTGGAACGACGAGGAGGTGGGGGCCTGCCTGCGCTGTGACCTGTGTGCCGAGCAGCTGCGCGCGGCCGACGATCTGTTACTGGTCGCCGGGATGCGAATAAGCCAGCGCGAGAAGCTCATTGACGCCGGAATCACCAGCCTGACCGACCTGGCCGACCACTGCGGCCCGGTGCCCAACCTGGCGGCCAGCGCGCTCGGCAACCTGACCGCGCAGGCCAAGCTGCAAGTCCTGCAGCGCGACACCGGCAAACCGCAGTATGAGATCGTCGACCCGCAGCCGCTGACGCTACTGCCGAACCCCGATTCCGGTGACCTGTTCTTCGACTTCGAGGGCGATCCGCTGTGGACGGCCGACGGCCACGAATGGGGACTGGAATACCTGTTCGGCGTCTTGGAAGCCGGACCGGGTGGCTCGTTTCGCCCGCTCTGGGCGCATAACCGGGTGGACGAGCGCCAGGCGCTGATCGATTTCCTGGCGCTGGTGGCCAAGCGCCGCAGGCGCCGCCCGAACATGCACATCTACCACTACGCGCCCTACGAGAAGACGGCGCTGCTGCGGCTGGCCGGACGGTACGGTGTCGGCGAGGACGAGGTCGACGACCTGCTGCGCAACGGTGTATTGGTCGACCTTTACCCGTTGGTGCGCAAGAGCATTCGCGTCGGAGCGGAGTCGTGCAGCCTGAAGGCGCTGGAGCCGCTGTACATGGGCGGCCAGTTGCGATCCGGTGAGGTCACCACCGCCGCCGACTCCATCACCGGCTATGCGCGCTACTGCGATTTGCGCGCCGAAGGCCGCCTCGACGAGGCTGCGACGTTGCTCAAGGAAATCGAGGACTACAACCACTACGACTGCCGGTCCACTCGCGGACTGCGCGATTGGCTCCTGCTGCGCGCCTGGGAAGCCGGTGTCATACCGGTTGGGGCCCAACCGGTTCCCGATGGCACCCGCATCGAAGACCACGATCGACTGGCGTCGGCGCTGGCGGCCTTCACCGGAGACGCCGCCGTCGCCGACCGTACGCCCGAGCAGACCGCGGTCGCGCTGGTCGCCGCCGCCCGCGGCTACCACCGCCGGGAGGACAAACCCTTCTGGTGGGCGCACTTCGACCGGCTGAACTTCCCCATCGACGAATGGGCGGACAATACAGACGTTTTCGTGGCAAGCGAAGCCGAGGTCGCCGTCGATTGGCACACGCCCCCACGAGCCCGCAAGCCGCAGCGACGGGTACGGTTGCGCGGCGAGCTGTCACGGGGGGACCTCAAGTCGCAGGTGTTCGCGCTATACGAGCCGCCGGCCCCGGCCCCCATCAGCGACGACCCCGACCGTCGGGCCGCGAGCCACGCCGAAGTAGTCGAAGCGGACGACCCGACCGTGCCCACCGAAGTGGTGATTTTGCAGCGGACGGGCAGTGACGGCGACACCTATCCCCAGCTGCCGTTCGCGCTGACCCCCGGGCCACCCGTGCCGACGACGGCGTTGCGGGCTTCGATCGATTCGACGGCCGCGGCGGTCGCGGCCGGGTTACCGCAACTCCCCCGCACCGCGCTGTTCGACGTGCTGCTGCGCCGGCCGCCCCGCAGCCGCAGCGGCGCCGGCCTGCCGCGCGGCCACGACCCCGTCGCCGACATCACCGCGGCGGTACTCGACCTGGACGCGTCATACCTGGCCGTGCACGGACCGCCGGGGACCGGCAAGACGCACACCGCGGCACAGGTGATCAAGCAGTTGGTAGCCCAACGCGCTTGGCGCATAGGCGTTGTCGCGCAATCACACGCCGCGGTGGAGAACGTGCTCGCCTGTGTGATCGATACCGGCCTGGATCCGCAGCGGGTTGCCAAGAAACCGTACGACCACCGTGCCGCCCGCTGGCAGCAAATCGACAGCGACCACTACGCCGCGTTCATTGCCGACAACGCCGGCTGCGTGATCGGTGGGACCGCATGGGATTTCGCCAACCCCAACAGGGTCCAGCCGGGCAGCCTCGATCTGCTGGTGATCGACGAGGCAGGCCAGTTCTGTTTGGCCAACACCATCGCCGTGGCGCCAGCGGCCGCGAATCTGCTGCTGCTCGGCGACCCGCAGCAGCTGCCCCAGGTCAGCCAGGGCACGCATCCCGAACCGGTCGACAGATCAGCTCTGGATTGGCTGGTCGACGGTCAGTACACGCTGCCCGACGAACTCGGCTACTTCCTGGATCGCTCGTACCGAATGCATCCGGCGGTTTGCGCCGCCGTCTCCAGGCTGTCGTACGAGGACAGACTGCATTCTTACGCCGAACGCACCGCCGCGCGCCGCCTCGACGGGCATGAGCCCGGCGTGCACATAGTGTCCGTTCCACACCAAGGCAATTCGGTCGACAGCCCAGAGGAGGCCGAGGCCATCACCGCCCATATCAAGCGCCTGCTCGGCGCCGTGTGGACCGACGAGCAAGGTACTCGGCCGTTGGCCGCCTCCGACGTGCTGGTGCTCGCGCCGTACAACGCACAGGTGGCGCTGCTGCGTCAGCGATTGGCGACGGCAGGCCTCGGCGACGTCCGCGTCGGAACAGTGGACAAGTTTCAGGGCGGCCAGGCGCCTGTGGTCTTTGTGTCGATGACGGCGTCGTCCATCGCCGACGTGCCGCGCGGGATCTCGTTTCTGCTCAACAGGAATCGGCTCAACGTAGCCGTCAGCCGGGCGCAGTACGCGGCGGTGATCGTGCGCTCGGAGATGCTGACGGAGTATCTGCCCGCCACGCCCGCCGGTTTGATGGACTTGGGCGCGTTCCTGGCACTCGCCGAACCACCCTAGGTACGGCTGGCGCCATTTCAGCTACCGCGCGAACCGGGACCGTCTGGGCGGGGACGCGGGCTTTGCCGAGCCTCGTTTTCGGCGCGCCGATACGGCGACGAACCGGCCGGACGGGTTCGCCGCTCCGCATCGACGCGAGAACCGTTGTGAGCGAACCCAACCGGTTGTGCGGGCGGGTGCCGGCCGGCGGGCGGGCGGGAGCGCGACACCACGGGCCGACTGTTCTGCTGGTCCTCGACGTCCGGTTCCCGAACAAGGATGTACTCGACGTAGGGATCGTCGTCGTAGTCCTCGTCGACGACCCTATTGTCGACGTCGTCCTCGGGTAGGTGAGTCGCCGCGCGCCGGAAGTCGACCAGGAATAGAGCCGCGACGACACCGAGCAACGCGATGAACGCCGGCAACAGCACCGACTGCGACATCGCCGCCGAGAAAGGCTCGTGCACGAACTCGGGCAGGTGCACACCGCGCCGTCCGGCCGCCGACGTGCGGGAAGGCAGCTCGGCGCTGATCCGCGACGTCATGAACGCTGCCATGCCGGCACTTCCGAGCACCGCTCCGAGCTGCCGGACCGCGTTGTACACCCCGGAGCTCGCTCCGGCCAGGTGCGGCGGCAGGTTGCGTGTCGCAGTGGCGGTCAGCGGAGACCACACGAACGCCATCCCGACACCGATGCCGGTGAACGGCAGCAGCAACCGCCAGATCGGCGTGTCCGGAGCCATCTCGACGGAAAGCCACGTCAGTGAGATCGCCAGGGCCGAAAAACCGAAGCCCAGCACGGGAAGCGGGTGGTAATTGTCGACGATGCGGCCGGCAAACGGCGCCAGCACACCGTTGGCGATTGCCATCGGCGCGATCAGCAGGGCCGATCGTGTCGGCGACAGCCCGCAAACCCCCTGCGCATAGAAGGCCACCGGCAGCATCATCGCCGTCGTCGCGAACGCGACAAGGCCCACCCCGACACTGGACACGCTGAAGTCGCGGTCGAAGAAGATGCCCAGCGGGATCAGCGGTTCGCCGGTGTGCACCGACTGCCAGTACACGAACGCCACCATGAACCCGACTCCGGCGACGATCACTGCCCAGATCCACAGGTCCCAGTGCGCGGCCTGGCCCTGCTGCAGCCCAAAGACGATCAGGAACATGCCCGCGCCGGACAACGCCACCCCGAGCAGGTCGAACTGGTGCTTGTGGATGGGCAGCACCGGCACCAACCACACCGCCAACGCCAGCCCGACAATCCCGATCGGCACGTTGACGAAGAAGATCCATTCCCAGCCCAGCCCGTCGACCAGCAGCCCGCCGGCCAGCGGCCCCACCAGGCTGGCGACGCCCGCTGTCGCGCCCCACAGGCTGGCTGCGACGCCGCGGCGCTGCGGCGGGAAGATCCGCGTGATCGTCGACAAGGTCTGCGGGGTCAGCACCCCGGCACCGACTCCTTGCACCACTCGCGCGGCGATGAGCATGGCGAAACTGCCCGACAAGCCGCACCATATCGAAGCGGCGGTGAACACGGCCAGGCCGATCAGGTAGAGGTTCTTGGGGCCGAACCGGTCACCGAGCCGGCCGGCGACCAGCAACACCACCGCATACCCGAGCAGGTAGGCGCTGGTCACCCACACCACGGCGTCGTACCCGGTGTGCAGGTCGGCCATGATGGTCGGGTTCGCGATGGCGACGATGGTCGAGTCGACCATGATCATGAAGAAGCCGATCATCATCGCCCACAGGGTGTTCCACGGGTTCTTCGATGGGCTGGTGGGACGACTGAGCCCCGCGCGGCCCCCGAATTCACGGGACCAGCGTGCCCATGCCGTCGTCATGGATCCACCTCGTTCGTTCGCGATTCATTTGCGGTTACCGAGCAGCGACTGTCCGTCGGCAGGCACCGACCCAGACGGGGCAGGCCGCAACCCCAAAATGTGGCCGATAAACGGCCCGCGTAGTCATTGACCTTATATCGGGCCGGCATCGTCCCGGGTGGGCAGATGGCCCGCCGGCGACAACGCGGTTCCGGCGGGCACTCAGTTGGTCAAATGCGCGTTAGCCTAGGGAAGACCCATACCCAGGAGAGGCAATATGAGCGCCCGACGGAGCAGGTCCAAGCCGGACCAGGTGCCGGCCACCACCGACGGCCGGCCCAAAGCGTCTGCGCGCGCATTGGCGCAGGTCATCGAACGGAGCACGCGGGTACAGGGCCCGGCCGCGCAGGCGTATGTGGCTCGGCTGCGCCGGGCTCACCCGGCCGCCGGCCCCGCCGAGATCGCTTACAAGCTGGAAAAGCGCTATCTGGCGGCTTTGACCGCGAGCGGCGCGGCGGTGGGTTCGGCCGCGACGTTCCCCGGGGTCGGGACCTTGGCAGCACTCTCCGCGGGTGCCGGGGAGACGGTGTTCTTCCTGGAAGCCACCGCGCTGTTCGTGTTGGCGACGGCCGAGGTGTACGGCATCCCGCTCGATCACCGGGAGCGGCGCCGCGCGCTGGTGCTGGCCGTCCTGGTCGGGGACGACAGCAAGCGTGCCATCGGCGAGTTGATCGGCCCGGGGCGCACCAACGGCGGCTGGCTGGCCGAGGGCATGGCCTCCCTGCCGATGTCGACGTTGGCGCGGCTGAACACCCGGATGCTGAAGTACGCCGTCAAGCGGTACGCGGTGAAACGCGGCGCCCTGATGTTCGGCAAGATGCTGCCGGTCGGCGTCGGTGCCGCGATCGGCGGCGCCGGCAACCGCATCGTGGGCAAGAAGATCGTCAACAACTCTCGCCAGGCGTTCGGCGTCCCGCCGGCCCGCTGGCCGGTCACCCTGCACCTGTTGCCGGCGGTCAACGAGGCCGGTTAAAGCGCGGTTTTCCGGTCTCTCTCGCGAATTGCGGCAACGCGTTAGCCTTTAGAAGGCGGCCTGGCCGCCGCGGGTGTTGAGGTATCCCGCCAATCGGGGTGCCATAGATGGCAGGCGTCGCGCAATGGCGCTTGCAGGACCTTGCCGGATAGAGGAATCGAGGCGAACAGCGGCCGTGAGCAACACTGGTTCACCATTCGGGCAAAACGAATGGCTGGTCGAGGAGATGTACCGCAAGTTCCGCGACGACCCTTCTTCGGTCGATCCGAGCTGGCACGAATTCCTGGTCGATTACAACCCCGAAGCGCCGCCGGAACCGGCTTCCGCGGCCGACGGGCGGCCGGCCCCCGCCGAGTCGAAGCCCGCCGAGTCGAAGCCCGCCGCGGCCGAGCCGGCCAAGCCCGCCGCCGCCCAACCCAATCGGGCCACCCCGGCTGCTCCGGCGACACCAACCCCCAAAGCCGCCCCGGCCGCTCCGGCCGGAGGCAACGGCGCCCCCGCGCGGACCGCCAAAGCCGCCACGGCGCCCGCTCCGACGCCGGCAGAGGGTGACGAATTCCAGGTGCTGCGCGGTGCCGCCGCGGCCGTGGTGAAGAACATGTCCGCATCGCTCGATGTGCCGACCGCGACCAGCGTCCGGGCGATTCCGGCCAAGCTGATGATCGACAACCGGATCGTCATCAACAACCAGCTCAAGCGCAACCGCGGCGGCAAGATCTCGTTCACGCATTTGCTGGGCTACGCGCTGGTGCAGGCCGTCAAGAAGTTCCCGAACATGAACCGGCACTACGCCGAGAACGACGGCAAGCCCGCTGCGGTGACGCCGGCTCACACCAATCTCGGCCTGGCGATCGATCTGCCCGGCAAAGACGGAAAGCGTGCCTTGGTGGTGGCCGGCATCAAGCGCGCCGAGACCATGCGATTCGCCGAATTCGTCTCCGCCTACGAAGACATCGTGCGCCGCGCCCGCGACGGCAAGCTGGCCGCCGAAGACTTTGCCGGAGTGACGATTTCGCTGACAAACCCCGGCACTATCGGCACCGTGCACTCGGTGCCGCGACTGATGGCCGGCCAGGGCGCGATCATCGGCGTCGGCGCGATGGAGTATCCGGCCGAATTCCAGGGCGCCAGCGATGCCCGCATCGCCGAGCTGGGTATCGGCAAGCTGATCACCCTGACCTCGACCTACGACCACCGCATCATCCAGGGTGCGGAATCGGGCGACTTCCTGCGCACCATCCACGAAATGCTGCTCTCGGACGCCTTCTGGGACGAGATCTTCCGCGAGCTCAGCATCCCGTACCTGCCGGTGCGCTGGAGCAAAGACAATCCGGACTCGATCGTCGACAAGAACGCCCGGGTGATGGAGCTGATCGCGGCCTACCGCAACCGCGGGCATCTGATGGCCGACATCGACCCGCTGCGCTTGGACGGGACCAGGTTCCGCAGCCACCCCGACCTGGAAGTGCTCACGCACGGCCTGACGCTGTGGGACCTCGATCGGGTGTTCAAGGTCAACGGCTTTGCCGGCGCCGAATACAAGAAACTGCGCGACGTGCTGGGCTTGCTGCGCGACGCCTACTGCCGCCACATCGGCGTGGAGTACACCCACATCCTCGATCCCGAACAGCAGGAGTGGCTGGAACAACGGGTAGAGACCAAGCACGTCAAACCGACTGTGGCCCAACAGAAATACATCCTGAGCAAGCTCAACGCTGCCGAGGCGTTCGAGACCTTCCTGCAGACCAAGTACGTCGGGCAGAAGCGGTTCTCGCTGGAAGGCGCCGAGAGCGTGATCCCGATGATGGACGCGGCGATCGACCAGTGCGCCGAACACGGCCTGGACGAAGTGGTCATCGGGATGCCGCACCGCGGCCGGCTCAACGTGCTGGCCAACATCGTCGGTAAGCCCTACTCGCAGATCTTCACCGAGTTCGAGGGCAATCTGAACCCGTCGCAGGCGCACGGCTCCGGCGACGTGAAGTACCACCTCGGCGCCACCGGCGTATACCTGCAGATGTTCGGCGACAACGACATTCAGGTGTCGCTGACCGCCAACCCGTCGCACCTGGAGGCCGTCGACCCGGTGCTGGAAGGCCTGGTACGCGCCAAGCAGGACCTGCTGGACCACGGAGCCAGCGACAGCGACGGCGAAAAGGCGTTCTCGGTGGTGCCGCTGATGCTGCACGGCGACGCCGCCTTCGCCGGCCAAGGAGTAGTGGCCGAGACGCTGAACCTGACCAACCTGCCCGGCTACCGCGTCGGCGGCACCATCCACATCATCGCCAACAACCAGATCGGCTTCACCACGGCGCCGGAGTTCTCCAGGTCCAGCGAGTACTGCACCGACGTCGCCAAGATGATCGGGGCACCGATCTTCCACGTCAACGGCGACGACCCGGAGGCGTGCGACTGGGTGGCGCGGCTGGCCGTGGACTTCCGGCAGCGGTTCCACAAAGACGTCGTCATCGACATGCTGTGCTACCGCAAGCGCGGGCACAACGAGGGCGACGACCCGTCGATGACCAACCCCTATATGTACGACGTCGTCGACACCAAGCGCGGCGCCCGCAAGAGCTACACCGAATCCCTGATCGGCCGCGGCGACATCTCGATCAAGGAGGCCGAGGACGCGCTGCGCGATTACCAGGGCCAGCTGGAGCGGGTGTTCAACGAGGTTCGCGACCTGGAAAAGCACGGCGCCAAGCCGAGCCTGTCGGTCGAGTCCGACCAGATGATCCCCGCGGGGCTGTCCACCGCGGTGGACAAGTCACTGCTGGCCCGCATCGGTGACGCTTTCCTGGCTTTGCCGGAGGGGTTCACCGCCCACCCGCGCGTCCAGCCGGTGCTGGAGAAGCGCCGGGAGATGGCCTATGAAGGCAAGATCGACTGGGCGTTCGGCGAACTGCTGGCCCTGGGTTCGCTGGTGGCCGAAGGGAAGCTGGTGCGGCTGTCGGGCCAGGACACCAAGCGCGGCACCTTCTCCCAGCGGCACTCGGTGATCATCGACCGCAACACCGGCGAGGAGTTCACCCCGCTGCGGCTGCTGACGACCAACAAAGACGGCACCCCCACCGGCGGCAAATTCCTCGTCTACGACTCGCCGCTGTCGGAGTACGCTGCGGTCGGCTTCGAGTACGGCTACACGGTGGGCAACCCGGACGCTGTCGTGCTGTGGGAGGCGCAGTTCGGCGACTTCGTCAACGGCGCGCAGTCGATCATCGACGAGTTCATCAGCTCGGGCGAGGCCAAGTGGGGCCAGCTGTCCACGGTGGTGCTGCTGCTGCCGCACGGACACGAGGGGCAGGGGCCCGACCACACGTCCGGCCGGATCGAACGCTTCCTGCAGCTCTGGGCAGAGGGGTCCATGACGATCGCGGTGCCGTCGACCCCGTCCAACTACTTCCACCTGCTGCGGCGGCACGCCCTGGACGGGGTACGGCGTCCGCTGATCGTGTTCACGCCGAAGTCCATGCTGCGCAACAAGGCCGCGGTCAGCGACATCAAGGACTTCACCGAGATCAAGTTCCGCTCGGTGCTCGAGGAGCCCACCTACGAGGACGGCATCGGCGACCGCAGCAAGGTCACCCGGATCCTGCTGACCAGCGGCAAGATCTACTACGAGTTGGCCGCCCGCAAGGCCAAGGACAGCCGCGACGACATCGCGATCGTGCGTATCGAGCAGCTTGCTCCGCTGCCCAAGCGGCGGCTCGGCGAGACACTGGACCGCTACGAGAACGCCAAGCAGTTCTTCTGGGTGCAGGAAGAGCCGGCCAACCAGGGCGCGTGGCCGCGGTTCGGCCTGGAGCTGCCCGAGCTGTTGCCCGACAAGCTCAGCGGGATCAAGCGCATCTCGCGGCGGGCGATGTCGGCGCCGTCGTCGGGTTCGTCGAAGGTGCATGCCGTGGAGCAGCAGGAGATCCTCGACACTGCCTTCGGCTAGCCCGCCCGCGAGCGTGCGTAAAGTGTCAGCGATATCGGCGTGTCGGCGTACAAACGCGCACGCTCGCGCAGCGAGGAAGTGAGGGCATACATGCAAGGGTTCGCCGGGAAAGTCGCCGTGGTTACCGGCGCGGGCTCGGGTATCGGCCAAGCGCTGGCCATCGAACTGGCCCGTTCCGGCGCCAAAGTCGCCATCAGCGACGTCAACACCGAAGGACTGGCGCAGACCGAGGAACAGCTGAAGTCAATCGGCGCGTCGTATAAGTCAGACCGGCTCGACGTCACCGAGCGCGAGGCCTTCCTGCTGTACGCCGACGCGGTGAAGGAGCACTTCGGCAAGGTGAACCAGATCTACAACAACGCCGGCATCGCCTTCACCGGGGACGTCGAGGTCACCCCGTTCAAGGACATCGAGCGGGTGATGGACGTCGACTTCTGGGGCGTCGTGAACGGCACCAAGGCTTTTCTTCCACACCTGATCGCCTCAGGCGACGGACACGTCGTCAACGTCTCCAGCGTTTTCGGGTTGTTCGCGGTACCAGGGCAGGCGGCGTACAACTCCGCGAAGTTCGCGGTGCGCGGCTTCACCGAGGCACTGCGGCAGGAGATGGCCGCAGCAGGTCACCCGGTGAAAGTGACCACGGTGCACCCGGGCGGCATCAAGACCGCGATCGCCCGCAACGCCACCGCCGTCGAGGGCTTCGATCCGAAAGAGCTGGCCAGCCTGTTCGACAAGCGGCTGGCCCGGACCAGCCCCAAGGCGGCCGCCCGGGTCATCTTGGACGCGGTACGCAAGAACCGGGCCAGGGTGCTGGTCGGCGTGGACGCCAAAATCCTGGACGCACTGGTGCGGGTGACGGGTTCTGGATATCAACGGCTGTTCGGACCCGTGCTGGGACGACTGATGCCGGTACCCACCTTGCCGCGTTAAGGCGGTTCCTGTTGCGCCGCGAAGGTGCGCAGTTGTACGTCCCGCGCGGCGTGTTGGCGTACAGACACGCACGCTCGTGGTAGAAGGACAGACTGCTAGCTGCGCCCCAGCGGGTGTTCGCTCAGCCACGCATCGGCCACCGCCTGCCCGTCGGCGCCGCCGGCCACTTGGCGGCGCATCTCGGTCAGCGCCGCGGTGTCCAGCACACCGGCCACTTCATTGAGCGCCAGCAGTTGCCGATCGGCCAGCGCGTTGCGCCGATACAGCGGCACCACGTTCTCGGCCGGTATCCACGGCGGTTTGACGTCGGCCAGCATCACCAGATCGGCGGGAATGGCGGGGTTGGCGGTGGTGGTCCAGGCCGCGGTCAGCTGCCCTGCGGCCAGCGCAGCGAACATCGCTGTGCCGTCGAGGAATTCGCGCGGGGCGGGCATTCGGCACGAGCCCACCCACTCGGGAATATGAGCCCCCGCGACGGCCCCGGTCACCAGCCCGTCGCAATGGCCTGCCAAAGCGCCGAGGTCGCGGCCGCCCCACGCCGTGGCGGTGGCTTGCGTGACGACCAGCGCGGGTTTGTCCTCGGCCGACGTCGTGTAGTCGCCGGCGAGGATGCCCTCGGGCAGCATCGAGATCATCACCCGGTAGACCTGACTGTCAGCCGTCACCGCGACGCCGGGCTTCAGCCGTTGCAACACCCGCCCGGTGAAGGCGGGCACCACCGTGAATGCGCCCGAGTCCAATTTCGACATCGGGTCGGCGGCGGTTTCGGTGCGCGCCGGAAAGCCGTAACCCCGCAGTGCCGACACGTAGATGTCGGCCAGCAGCCTCGACTCGGAATCGGGCTCAGAACCGACCACCACCTCGGAAACGGGATGGTGCTCGCCGGCACCGCAACCGGCGACCGAAAGCGCCGCGGCCAACAGCAGCGCGGCCAGTCTGCCGATTCTCACACCCGGGCGCCTCAGGCGTCTGAGGTCGCTGCGGCACCGGCCACCGCGCCGGCAACCGCTTCCCCGACGCGCAGGTCCAGGGGGCTCGGGACGATCCGGTCGGGTGCGAGGTCGTCGCTGACCACGGAGAAGATCGCCTCGGCCGCGGCCACCATCATCTTTTCGGTGATCTTTCGCGCCCCGGCATCCAGCGCCCCGCGGAACACCCCGGGGAAGGACAACACGTTGTTGATCTGGTTCGGAAAATCGCTGCGGCCGGTGGCCACCACGGCCGCGTGCCTGGCCGCGACGTCGGGATGAATTTCGGGGTCGGGGTTGGACAGGGCGAACACCACCGCGTCCGGCGCCATGGTGGCGATCAGCTCCTCGGGGACCACGCCGGCCGACACGCCCAGGAACACGTCGGCCCCTTTGAGGGCTTCCACCATGCCACCGGTGAGATTGCGGGGATTGCTGCTTCGCGCCAAGTCGATCTTCACCGTGTTCATGTCGTCGCGCCCGCGGTGCAGAATGCCGCGCGAGTCCAGCACTGTGATATCCGAAACCCCCATTCCGAGAAGAAGTTTCGAGCAGGCAACGCCCGCCGCCCCGGCGCCGGAGACCACCACCCGCAGTGACGCCATGTCACGGCCGAGCAGCTTGCTGGCGCCCATCAGCGCCGCGAGCACCACGATTGCCGTGCCGTGCTGGTCGTCGTGCATCACCGGACAGTCCAGCGCCTCGATGACTCGTCGTTCGATCTCGAAGCAGCGCGGCGCCGAGATGTCCTCGAGGTTGACGGCGCCAAACGTCGGCCGCAGCCGCACCAGGGTTTCGACGATCTCGTCGGGATCCGTGGTGTCCAGCACGATCGGGATCGCATCCAGTCCGGCGAACTCCTTGAACAGCGCGCATTTGCCCTCCATCACCGGCAACGCGGCCGCAGGCCCGATATCGCCAAGGCCGAGCACGGCGCTGCCGTCACTGACGACGGCCACCAGCCGATTGGCCCAGGTGTAGCGCGTCGCCAGGGTGTGGTCGGCGGCGATCGCACGGCAGACTTGCGCGACGCCCGGGGTGTAAGCGATCGACAAGGCGCGCTGGGTGTTCAGCGGAGTAGCCAGGCCTACCGAGAGCTTCCCACCTACGTGTGCCTCGAAGATCTCCTCGTCGGTGATGACGACATGGGAATTTGCTGGCTGCTCCGACACGGCCCCCAGAATACTCAGCCGGGCTACCAATCCCGGAATCGCGTCAGATCAGCCCGAGGTCGGTGACCGCGCTGCGCTCGTCGGCAAGCTCGGCGGTGGAGGCGTCGATGCGGCCTCGGGAGAAGTCGTCGATCTCCAGCCCCTGCACGATCGTCCAGTTGCCGTCCTTGGTGGTCACCGGGAACGACGAAATCAGGCCCTCCGGAACGCCGTAGGACCCGTCCGACACCACAGCCATCGAGACCCAGTTGCCCTCCGGGGTACCAAGCAGCCAGTCGCGGGCCGCATCGGTGGTCGCCGACGCGGCCGAGGCCGCGGACGAGGCGCCGCGGGCGTCGATGATCGCCGCGCCGCGCTTGGCGACCGTCGGGATGAAGTCGTTCTCGATCCAGGACTGGTCGTTGACGACTTCGGCGGCGTTCTTGCCACCGACCTCGGCGTGGAAGATGTCGGGGTACTGGGTGGCCGAGTGGTTGCCCCAGATCGTCATCTTCTTGATATCGGTGACCTTGGCGCCGGTCTTGCGGGCCAGCTGGCTGATGGCCCGGTTGTGGTCCAGGCGGGTGAGCGCGGTGAACCGCTCCTTGGGGATGTCGGGCGCGTTGGTCATCGCGATCAGCGCGTTGGTGTTGGCCGGGTTGCCGGTCACGCCGATGCGGACATCGTCGGCGGCGACCGAGTTGAGTGCCTTGCCCTGCGCGGTGAAGATCGCGCCGTTGGCCTCGAGCAGGTCGCCGCGCTCCATGCCCTTGGTGCGTGGCCGCGCACCGACGAGCAGGGCCAGGTTCACGCCGTCGAAGATCTTGTTCGCGTCGGCGCCGATCTCGACGCCGGCCAGCAGCGGGAACGCGCAGTCGTCGAGCTCCATGACGACACCCTCGAGCGCCTTCAGCGCGGGCTCGATCTCGAGCAGCCGCAGCTCGACCGGGCGCTCCGGGCCCAGCAGCGACCCGCTGGCCAGGCGGAACAACAGGCTGTAGCCGATCTGGCCGGCGGCGCCGGTGACGGCGACCTTGAGTGGACTTGCGCTCACGTCGGTGTGCTCCTTGTTGGCGAGGGTCTCCTAGGTGGAGAGAGTTTGGTCGGGTCGAAACTAGCGCACAACCGGCGGCCAATTCCCCGCAGGATCCGTCCGGCAACTATTCACAGGGTTTACCCCGGCAGGACGCGTACCATAAAGCACCGCCCGGTCAGACCCACGTAACGATCGGAGGTTGATGTGTTCCCAGGCTTTGACGCGTTGCCGGAAGCGCTGAGACCGATCGTACGATCCCGGCCCGCGCACATACACCCGGTTGTGCAGGCGCCCGCCGAGCCGCTGGTCGACTGCGGCGTCTATGTCGACGGCCAGCGACAGCCCGGTAAGTACACCTACGCCGACGCGCTGAGCACGGCACGCGAGATCCAGCAGACCGGCCGGGCGGCATTCGTCTGGATCGGGCTGCACGAGCCCGACGAGGGCCACATGCAGGAGGTGGCCGACGTATTCGGGCTGCACCCCTTGGCGGTCGAGGATGCGGTGCACGCCCATCAGCGACCCAAGCTGGAGCGATACGACGAGACGCTGTTTCTGGTCCTGAAAACCGTCAATTACGTGCCGCACGAATCGGTGGTGCTGGCCCGCGAAATCGTCGCAACCGGCGAGATCATGATCTTCGTCGGCAAGGACTTCGTGATCACCGTCCGTCATGGCGAACACGGCGGACTGGCCGACGTACGCAAGCGGATGGACAACGACCCCGAGCACCTGCGGCTGGGCCCCTATGCCGTAATGCACGCCATCGCCGACTACGTGGTGGATCACTATCTGGGCGTGACCAGCCTGATGGAAAGCGACATCGACGCCATCGAGGAGGTGGCGTTTTCGTCGGGCCGCAACGTCGACGTCGAGCCGATTTATCTGCTCAAGCGCGAGGTCGTCGAATTGCGCCGGTGCGTGAGCCCGCTGTCGGCGGCGTTTGCCCGAATGCAGACTGAGAACAAGGACCTGATCTCCAAGGAAGTGCGGCGTTACCTGCGTGACGTCGCCGACCACCAGACGGAGGCCGCCGACCAGGTCTCCAGTTACGACGAGATGCTCAATTCGCTGGTTCAGGCCGCGCTGGCGCGGGTGGGCATGCAGCAGAACAGCGATATGCGCAAGATCTCGGCCTGGGCCGGCATCATCGCCGTTCCCACCCTGGTCGCCGGAATCTACGGCATGAATTTCCGCTTCATGCCCGAGCTGGATGAGAGGTGGGGCTACCCGACAGTGGTCGGCGGGATGGTCCTGGTCTGCGTGTTCCTCTACCTCAGCTTCCGCAAGCGCGACTGGCTCTAACACTGCCGAGAAGACGCAAAAGCCTGCAATCCGTGCGGATTTAGGGGGCTTTTGCGTCTTCTCGCGCAGATCGGGTGAGGTTCACCCCAGAGCCGGCGTCGAAAATGGCGAGCTTGGTGGGGTCGAACGCCAATTCGGCCGTCTGCCCGATAGCAGCCTGTGATTCAGCGGGAACCCTTGCCACGAAATGGTTTTCGTGAACTTCTCCCTCCGCCTCTCCCAGCTCATCCAACTGGGCCGCGTGCACGGCGGGCCCCGAATTGGTGAAGTACACGTACTTGTCGGCGCCCAAAGATTCGACCAGGTCGACATTCACCTCGAACGTCACGGCCCGGATGCGCTGGTAGCCGTCGATCAACGCCGCATCCTGAATGTGCTCAGGTCGCACCCCGACGATGATCTGCTCCGGCTTCGGATGTCCGGCGATCGCCTGCTGCGTTTCCGCCGCCAGCGGCACCTCGCCGAACGGCAACGTCAGCCCCATCGGCGTCAGCGTGGCGGGAAAGAAGTTCATCGCCGGCGAACCGATGAACCCCGCGACGAACAGGTTGGCGGGATGCTCGTAAAGCTCGGCAGGCGTACCGATCTGCTGTGCCACACCCCCGTGCATCACCACCACACGGTCGCCCAGCGTCATGGCTTCGGTCTGGTCATGAGTGACGT
The DNA here is from genome assembly GCF_059812725.1 of Mycobacterium sp. NGS41. Lineage (NCBI taxonomy): Bacteria > Bacillati > Actinomycetota > Actinomycetes > Mycobacteriales > Mycobacteriaceae > Mycobacterium > Mycobacterium sp. NGS41. The sequence goes on along the minus strand of NZ_JCALDF010000001.1, from coordinate 261,959 downwards.
AGACGGTGGTCGTGCCCAGTCGCTTCTGCAGACGAGCGATCTCGCCACGCATCTGCACCCGCAGTTTGGCGTCCAGGTTGGACAGCGGCTCGTCCATCAGAAACGCCTTGGGGTGGCGCACGATTGCCCGGCCCATCGCGACCCGCTGTCGCTGTCCGCCCGACAACTGCGAGGGCTTACGATCCAAAAGCGCGGTCAGGTCAAGGACTTTGGCCGTCTCCTCGACCTTCTGCGCAATCTCGGCTTTCTTCATCTTCGCCAGCGTCAACGGAAACGCGATGTTCTGCCGAACCGTCATATGCGGGTAGAGCGCGTAGGACTGGAAGACCATCGCGATATCGCGGTCCTTGGGCGCCTTGTCGTTGACCCGCTCACCGCCGATGCGCAGTTCTCCCGACGAGATATCCTCAAGCCCGGCAATCATATTCAGCGTGGTGGTCTTACCACAGCCGGACGGCCCAACCAGGATCAGGAATTCGCCGTCGGCGATGGTGATGTTGAGGTCGTGCACTGCCGTGTGACCGTCAGGGTAACTCTTGTTGACGTGTTCCAGCACAATCTCGGCCATCGCGCTATCCCTTCACAGCGCCAGAGGTCAACCCGGCGACAATTCGTCGTTGAAAGATTAAAACAAACACGATGATCGGGACGGTGATCACCATCGCGCCGGCTGCGATCGATCCCGTCGGCTCCTCGAATTGCGAACTGCCAGTGAAGTTCGCGATCGCCACCGGGGCGGTGATCGCCGCCTTGGTGGCCGTCAAAGACAGCGCCAGCAGTAGGTCGTTCCACGCGAAGATGAACACCAGGATCGCCGCGGTCACCAGTCCGGGTGCGGCCAACGGCACGATCACCTTGCGGAAAGCCTGACCCGCGGTGGCGCCGTCCATCTTGGCGGCCTTCTCCAGATCCCAGGGGATCTCCCTGAAGAAGGCCGACAGAGAGTAAATGGCAAGCGGCAGAGCAAAAGTGATGTAGGGCAGGATCAATCCCGGCCAGGTGTCGAAGAGGCCAAGAAAGCGTTCGATGTTGAACAACGGCGTCACCAACGAGATCGCCGGAAACATGGTGATCAGCAGCGTCGCACCGATGAACAGCCGTTTGCCCGGAAACTCGAGGCGGGCGATCGCATAGGCCGCCATCGCGCCCAGGCCCACCGCGATCGCGGTGGTGGTCAACCCGATTCCGACGGAGTTCACCAACGCCGAGCTGAAGAACTCGCCGCGGAAGATGCCACGGTAGTTGTCGAATGTCACCGATGACGGAATCAGCCTGCCGTCCTTGACCGTTGACGTCGGCTTAAGCGACAGGCTCAGAATCCACAGCACCGGCAGCAGCGCATACACCACGACCAAACTGTCGACGACGGCCCAGAAGGCGGCCCGCCGCGCGCCCACTCGTTCGCTGCTCATTTAGGACCCACCGCCGGCCGCCGACGCCAGTTGATGAGCGCCGAAGAGCTTGACGAAGGCGAGCGCGATGATGCCCACGCATAAGAAGATCAGCACACTGATCGCTGAGCCCAGGCCCACGTTGAAACCCTTGAACAGGTTGTCGTAGCCCAGGATTGACACCGACCCGGTGTTGTTCTGGCCCGAGGTGAGCACATAGATGTTGTCGAAGATACGAAAGGCGTCCAGCGTCCGGAACAACAGCGCGACCAGCACCGCCGGCTTGATGATCGGCATGGTGATCCTCGTCAGCCGCCGCCAGGCACCGGCGCCGTCGACCTGTGCGGCTTTCAGCAGGTCCTCGGGCACCAGCGCCAGCCCGGCCAGCAGCAGCAGCGACATGAACGGGGTGGTCTTCCAGACCTCGGCGAGGACCACGATGCCCAGCGACGGGATCTGCTCGGTCAACGGCGCTTGGGGGAAGAACGAGCCGTGCGGCAGCAGGTTGGCCAGATACCCGGTGCCCGGCGTCCAGGCGTAGTACCAGCTGTACGACGCGGCCACCGTCACGATCCCGTACGGGATGAGCACCGCGGTGCGCACCAGGCCCTTGCCGACCAGCGTGCGGTGCATCACCAGCGCCAGCGCCAGGCCCACCACGAACTCGATCGACACCGACACCACCGTGATCGCCAGCGTCACCGCAAGCGCTGTCCACCAATAGCGGTCGGTCAGGATCTCTTGGTAGTTGCCCAGGCCGATGAACGCGGTGTCGTTGGGGGTGGTCAGGTTGTTGCGCTGCAGGCTCAGCCACATGGCGTAGCCGATCGGATACGCCGTCACCGCCAGCATCAGCGTCGCCGCCGGCGCGAGCAGGAGGAACGCCAGCCGCCGTTCGCCACTGCGGGGGGCGCTCACGGCAGCAGGCCCTTTCCGTCGATCACTTTCTGCACTTCCACGGCAAGTTCGTCGGCGGTCCGCTGCGGCTCGATCGCGGTAATGGGGCTCAGCGCCGACGAAAGCCGGATGGACACCGCCTGGTAGACGGGCGTCACCGGCCGGACTGCCGCGTCGGTGAGCTGCCGGCGTATGACGTCGTACATCGGGTACTTCGCCTGGAACTGCGGGTCGGAGTACAGCGAGGCCCGTACCGCCGGCAGACCACCTTCGATCGAGACGTACTTCTGATTGGCCACGCTGCGCAGGCATCTGACGGCTTCGAAGGCTTCGGCCTTATGCCGGGTGGTGCGCGCCACCGCCAGGTTCAACCCGCCGATCGTCACCTTGGCGGACTCGCTCGGCTGCACGCCCGGGTAGGGCGCGAACCCGAACACCTTGCGGCTGGCCTCATATGCGACGCGGAGCTGCTCGCCCGACGGCATGAATGTCCCGGCCTGGTCGATGCTGCCGGCCAGCTCCGGCAGCCGGTTGAGCGGCAGAAACGGCACACCACCCTTCACCGCGTTCTCCAGCATGGACGCCAGCACGTACGGCCAGTTGACCTCGAGCGCGGCCCTGCCCTGCTCGACCGCCAACCGTGCGGTGCCGCCGTCTGTGCGGGTGATCGACGGGTCGGCCCCGGGCGCGGTGGCCACCGACTTCAGGATCCGCAATGCGGCGACGGTGGCGGCACGGTGCTCGGGAGTGTCGGTCAGGGTGACGCGGCGGCCGTCTTCGGACAGGACCCGACCGCCGGCGCTGGCCAGCAGCGTGTTGAACCACACCACCAGACCCTCGTCCTGATTGGCTTGCACGCCGATCCAGCTGGGCTGGCCGGCGGCATGCAACCGAGCGGCCTCGGCCACCATCTCGTTCCAGTCCTGCGGCGGCTGGTCAATCAAATCCGCTCGGTACCAGAGCAATTGGGTATTGGTAGTCACCGGTGCGCCGTACAGCCGGTGCTTCCAGCGGGCGGTCGCAAGCGGTCCGGGCAGGGTGTCGACCGTCGCGTCGGCCTCGGCCCGGCCGGCCGGGTCGTCGGCCAGCGACAACGCCCACCCCGCCTCGGCGAACTCCGCGGTCCACACCACGTCCATCGCTATCACGTCCAGCGTGCGGTCGTTGGCGGTCAGCCGCCGGGCCAGTTGCAATCGTTGCTGATCGGGGCCTCTGGGCAGGCTGACGTGCTGAATGGCGAAACGGCCGCCGAACTGCTCGTTGCAGCGCTGAGCAACCGCGGTGAAGGTGGCGCCGTCGGTGGCCGGCGTGTAGAAGCTGATCACCAGCCCCGACCTGCCCGACCCGCAGCCCGACACCAGCGCCGTGACGGCCAGCGTCGTCAGGACGGCGGCCCCAAACCGCCTGCGACTCACTTCAGATCGCCAGGCGCGCCAGCAGGTCGCGGGCCTTCTCCGCGTTCTGTGGATCGCAGAGGACGTCGTAACGTCCCGCCACCAACTGCATCGTCGAACTGAAATCCCTTGTGCCCCGCGCCATTGCGTACGGAACCGCGGACGTGATCAAGCCGAAGAACACCCCCGCCACCAGGCCGGTGCCCAGCGCGGCCCACGGATTGGGGCTGAAGAAGCCGAGGATCAAACCGATGAACAAGCCGAGCCAGGCGCCGCTGAGTACACCGCCGCCGAGCACTTTGGGCCACGTCAACCGGCCGGTGACCCGTTCCACCTGCATCAGGTCTACGCCGACGATGGTCACCTGCTGGACCGGAAAGTCCTGCTCGGACAGGTAGTCGACAGCGCGTTGCGCCTCGGCGTAGGTGGGATACGACCCGACCGGCCAGCCCTTGGGTGGGGTCGGCAACCCCGGCACGCTGTGCCGTCCCGCAGCAGCGCCGCCGGGCGCCGCACCGGGAACCTGTCCGGGCTGGAATGGGCTAGTCATCGGTCCACATTCTCCTCTGCTGCCAATTTCCTCCGGCCATCGTTTCACCTCCTACGAGTTCACGCTAACGAGGCGACCGCACCGTCGGGCGGACTGCGCGGGAAGGTTCGGCCGATCAGTCAGACGGGCCTTGCTCAACGGCGTCCTCGTCCCGGTCACATGAGCTAGGTTGATCACATGACAGGTCCCGGCGGCGCATACGGCCAGAGCGGGCACGACAACCAGGACGACCAGGCCACCCGGGCTGCGCAGCCGTCCCCGGGCGCTCCCTGGGAGCCACCGCCGGTCGACTACCCCCACACGGATTATCCGCCGCCCAACTACCCCGGCTACCCGGCCGGTCCGCCCGGATACCAGCAGCCGGGGTACCAGCAGCCGGGGTACGGCGGCGCGCCCTATCCGCCGCTCGGGCCACCGCCGCAACAGCCATACATCGCGCCGTCCGCCAGCGTTTACGCCGGCGGCTATTACGCGCCGGTGGGAACCAACGGGATGGCGATCGGGTCACTGGTCACCGCGATCTTCAGCTTGCTGTGCTGTCAGCTCATCGGGATCGTGGCCGTCGCGCTCGGGATCGTCGCGCTCAACCAGATCAAGCAGACCAACCAGGACGGCCACGGCCTGGCCATCGCCGGCATCGTGATCGGCGGAATCGACATCGCGCTCATGGTGGTGATCTTCGTCCTGTACGTGGCAGCACGTACGACTTAGCGGTCCCGGCAGACCCACCGCGGCTGCCCTCCGGCCATCGGCTGCTTAGGCTTTCAACCATGGGATCGGTCAACAGGGTGTATGTCGCGCGGCTGGCGCGGATGTTGGTGCTGGGTCCACTCGGCGAGTCCTTCGGACGGGTCCGCGACGTCGTGATCAGCATCAGCATTGTTCATCAGCAGCCACGCGTCCTGGGGCTGGTCGTCGATTTGGTAACCCGTCGCAGTATTTTCATACCGATCCTCCGGGTCGCCGCGATCGAGCCCAACGCGGTGACACTCACCACTGGCAACGTGTCGCTGCGCCGCTTCGAACAGCGGCCCGGCGAGGCGCTGGCGATGGGCCAGATCCTGGACACCCCGGTCAAGGTCGACGACCCCGACCTACCGGAATTGGCAAAAGCCTCCCAAGGTCAAGTGGTGATCACCGACCTCGGCATCGAGCAAACCCGAACACGCGACTGGATGGTGACTAGGGTCGCCGTGCGCAGCCACCGTCGGCTGGGGCGGCGCGGCCCCGTGCACGTCGTCGACTGGCACAACGTGCAGGGCTTGACGCCGTCGGCGCTGGCCATGCCGGATCAGGGAGTGGCGGAGCTGCTGAACCAGTTCGAGGGACGCAAGGCCGTCGATGTGGCCGACACCATCCGTGGGCTTCCGCCGAAGCGGCGCTACGAGGTGTTCCGAGCGCTCGACGACGAACGGTTGGCCGACATACTTCAGGAGCTGCCCGAGCTGGATCAGGCCGAGGTGTTGTCGCACCTGGGCACCGACCGCTCCGCCGACGTGCTCGAGGCGATGGACCCCGACGATGCCGCCGACCTGCTCGGCGTGCTCACCCCGACCGACGCCGAGATGCTGCTGACCAGGATGGACCCCGACGAGTCCGACCCGGTGCGACGGCTGCTGACCCACTCCCCCGACACCGCCGGCGGCCTGATGACCTCCGATCCGGTCGTGCTGACCCCCGACACCGCGGTCGCCGAGGCGCTGGCGCGGGTCCGCGACCCCGACCTCACGCCCGCGCTGGCATCGATGGTGTTCGTGGCGCGACCGCCGACTGCCACCCCTACCGGTCGCTACCTGGGCTGTGTGCCGCTACAGCAGCTGCTCCGCGAAGCGCCCGCCGAGCTGATCGGCGGAATCGTCGACACCGACCTGCTCACCTTGACGCCGGAGACCCCGCTGGCGTCGGTGACCCGCTATTTCGCCGCCTACAACCTGGTCTGCGGTCCGGTGGTCGACGACCAGAACCACCTGTTGGGTGCGGTCACGGTGGACGACCTGCTCGATCACCTGCTGCCGCATGACTGGCGGGTGGACGCGCAGCAGCTCGAAGTCAACGGCACGGTCGGCATCGGAAGATCCGGAGCAGCGCAGTGAGCAAATCCACGGCACCGCGACGGCTGTACACCCCGCGCACCTCGCGCGGGTTCTCGCTGCAGGTGGACCCCGAGGCCGTCGGTCAGATCACCGAGTCCATCGCCCGCTTCTTCGGCACCGGCCGTTACCTGCTGCTGCAGACAATTCTGGTGCTGGTGTGGATATCGGTGAACCTGTTCGCCGTTCACTGGCGATGGGACCCCTACCCGTTCATCCTGCTCAACCTGGCTTTCTCCACCCAGGCCGCCTACGCCGCACCGCTGATCCTGCTGGCCCAGAACCGGCAGGAGAACCGCGACCGGGTGGCGTTGAAGGAGGACCGCCGTCGCGCCGCGCAGACCAAGGCCGACACCGAGTATCTGGCCCGCGAACTGGCCGCATTGCGGCTGGCCGTCGGCGAGGTCGCGACGCGCGACTACCTGCGCCACGAGCTGGAAAACCTGCGCGCGGCGCTGGCCGACCTGCAGCCGGCGGACCCGGACAAACAGCCGGCACGGACGGCTGACACTGTGGAGCGGCGGGTGAAGAAGTAGGGAAGAACCAATTCCCCCATTGCGCCACTCCCGTAACAAGAGTTATGTATGGTGATCTAGTTCACGAAGCTAAGAAGAAAACGTAACTAACAGGAAACGGTTTCCCGACGGCCCACACACAATTGAAGGACGGTCGAGTGCGCATAGGGGGACGCTGGGATGCACGCCCGGCCGTCGCGGCGGTGGGGCAGCGGGCGCGTCAGGTGACGCAGACACCCGCTTTCGGCATCGCCGTCATCACGCCTTTGGTTTTCGCGGCTGCGGTGGGGGGCGCGCCCGCTCCGCTGCCCGGAAAGATCCCGGCGGTTCGCGCCGCCGTCACGCCGGTTGCCGCGGTCTCGGCTGCCGGCCGTAATCTCCGCGCCAACCCGTCCGGCCCGGGTGTGGTCGCCATCGCGCATGGGCCGGTCAAATTCCACGTCGCGGCGGCCACCATATCGGCCCCGCCACCCCCGATGGTCGTGAATGCGCCTGGGACGCTGGGCATTCCGAAGTCGGCACTGGCTGCCTACCGCAATGCCGAACTGAAGATGGCCGCTGCCGCCCCGGGGTGTGGCGTCAGCTGGAACTTGCTGGCCGGCATCGGCCGCATCGAGTCGGGCCATGCCGCCGGCGGTGCCGTTGACGCGCGGGGCACCGCGATCAACCCGATCTACGGTCCCACGCTGGATGGGACGCTGCCCGGCAATGAAGTCATCGTCCAGAGCAATGTCGGCAACCGCGTCACCTACGCCCGCGCGATGGGGCCCATGCAGTTCCTGCCCGGCACCTGGGCGCGCTACGCCACCGACGGCGACGGCGACGGCATAGCCGATCCGCAGAACCTGTACGACGCCACCCTCGCCGCGGCGCGGTACCTGTGCAGCGGCGGCCTCAACCTGCGTGATCCCGGACAAGTCATGGCGGCGATCCTGCGCTACAACAACTCGGTGGCCTATGCCCAGAACGTGCTGGGTTGGGCCGCGGCGTACGCCACCGGCGTAGTTCCGGTCGACCTGCCCCCGATCACCGGCCCGCCACCGCCGATCGGCGACGGCTTTTTGGAGCATCCGGAAGGGCTCGGGCCGAACATGCCGCTGAACCACACCGGGCTGCCGCTCACCGACCCGTTTGCGGGCCGGACACCGCTGATCGACTTGGGCGGCGGTCAACCGCAACTCGTCAGCACCACACCGATGTTCCCGTGGATGACGCCGACGACGCCGCAGGGGCCGGCACCGCTGACGCTTGCCCCGGGCTGCACGCTGATCTGCATCGGCTCGCAAAGCCCGGGCCCCGGGCCGGGTCCAGTGCCGGCCGGTGGACTGCAGCCGCCCAACGTCGTCGCACCCTCCGGACCGGCGCCGCAGGCGGGCATGCCGCCGCTCGGGCAGGCACCGCCGCCGGCTGACGCACCGCCGTTGGGCCAGGCACCTCCCGCCGAAGCTCCTCCGGCAGGTCCGCCCGCCGGCGTGCCTCCGGCTGGTGCACCGGCCAACCCGGCCACCGGAGCGCCCAAGGCCTCACCGGCGCCTAAGCCGGCGGCGCCGGCTGTGCCCAACGCGCCGGCTGGTCCCAATGCGCCGGTTGTCCCCAACGCGCCGGCCCCGGCCGAGCCGCCGCCGGGTCCGCCCGCCTGACAGTCCCGCCTGCTAGTCGGCTGGTCCACCCGCCGAAAGCCGAGCCGCCTACACTCGGCGGTGATGTCCCGTCATGACGCTCCCCAGCCGAACGCCGACCTGAACGCGGCTATCCGCGCCGCCCTGGGCAAGGTGATCGACCCCGAATTGCGGCGGCCCATCACCGAACTCGGGATGGTCAAGAGCGTCGACGTCGAGCCCGACGGCGGCGTGCACGTAGCGATTTACCTGACCACGGCGGCCTGTCCGAAGAAGACCGAGATCAGCGAGCGCGTCGGCCAAGCGGTCGCCGACGTGCCCGGCACCGGCGCGGTAAAGGTCAGCCTGGACGTGATGAGCGACGAGCAGCGCACCGAGCTGCGCAAGCAGTTGCGGGGTGACGCTCGCGAACCCGTCATCCCGTTCGCCCAGCCCAACTCGCTGACCCGGGTATACGCCGTCGCCTCCGGCAAGGGCGGGGTGGGAAAGTCCAGCGTTACGGTCAACCTGGCCGCCGCGATGGCCGCGCGAGGCTTGTCGGTCGGCGTGCTCGACGCCGATATCCACGGCCATTCCATTCCGCGGATGATGGGCACCACCGACCGGCCTACCCAGGTCGAGTCGATGATCCTGCCGCCGATCGCCCACGACGTGAAGGTGATCTCGATCGCCCAGTTCACCCAGGGCAACACCCCGGTGGTGTGGCGCGGGCCGATGCTGCACCGCGCCCTGCAGCAGTTCCTGGCCGACGTGTACTGGGGCGATCTGGACGTGCTACTGCTCGATCTACCGCCCGGAACCGGGGACATCGCCATTTCGGTGGCCCAGCTGATCCCGAACGCGGAGATCCTGGTGGTGACCACGCCACAGCTGGCCGCCGCCGAAGTCGCCGAACGGGCCGGCAGCATCGCGATACAGACCCGCCAGCGCATCGTCGGTGTCGTGGAGAACATGTCTGGGCTGCTGCTGCCGGACGGCTCGACGATGCAGGTCTTCGGCGAAGGCGGGGGGCAGCAGGTGGCTGAGCGGTTGTCGCGTGCGGTCGGCGCCGACGTTCCGCTGCTGGGTCAGATCCCGCTGGACCCCGCGCTGGTGACCGCCGGCGACGACGGCGTCCCGATTGTGCTGAGCGCGCCCGACTCACCAGTGGGCAAGGAGTTGCGCAGCATCGCCGACAGCTTGTCGTCGCGACGGCGCGGACTGGCAGGGGTGTCGCTGGGCCTCGACCCCACGCGCCGTTAACGCCGAGCAGACGCAAAAGCCCCCGTTACGTGCCGAAGTGGGGTGCTTTTTCGTCTGCTCAGCGTAGAGCGGGGGCCTTCGGCGTCGGGTGTGAACCGTGGGCGTTGAGTGTGAACCGTGGGCGTTGAGCGTTAAGCCTGGGCGGGAAAATCGCCGGGACCCCGCCCTGAGTTCACTCCGAAAGCCCTAGGTTCACATCGAAAGCCCTGAGTTCACTCCGAAAGCCCTGGGGTCCACGCCGAAGCCGCCTCAAGCCACCTCAGGTCGCGTCGGTGTCGAAGGGGGTGCGCCCAGGTTCGACGGGTTCAGCGCGCTCCAGCGGCTGCGCGGTAGGAGGAGCGGAAGCCCCGTTGTCCGGCGCGTCGAAGTTCCCAGTGAACAGGGAGTCGTCGCCGTCGAGCAGATGCTTGGTGAGCGCCGCGCGGGGTGTCATGCCGCGCAGCTTCTGCAGCTCGCCGAGCTGCCCGCGTAGGTCGTCGAACTCCGGTCCGATGTCCTCGCGCAGCTGGTTTGTCACGCCGCTGAGGTAGTCGCGGGCCTGCCGCAACGCTCCCGCCGTCCATCGGATGGCGCCGGGAAGGCGCTCCGGGCCGAGAACAAGCAATCCGACCACCAGGAGCACCAGCATTTCCCCCCAGCCGACGTTGGCGAACATCTAGCTGGTATCGGCGTCTGGTTTGACGGTCAGGGTGACGTGCCGGCCTTCGCGGACCACTTCTACCTGGGCGTCTTGCCCGATGGTCAGCTGTCGCACCGCGACGACGAATTCGTCGGCGTCGGCCACCTTGCGGTTGCCGACCTTGACGATCACGTCGTTTTCCAGGATCCCGCCCTTCTGCGCGGGACTTCCGGCCTTCACGTTGGCGACCTGCGCGCCCGAGGCGATCGCGTTGCTCACCGAGCGGGTGCTGATCCCCAGCGTCGGGTGCACGATCTTTCCGTCTTTGATCAGCGTCTGCGCGACCAATTTCATCTCGTTGACCGGAATCGCAAAGCCCAGCCCACTGGCGCTGTCCGACAGCGACTTGCCGGCGGTGTTGATGCCGATCACCTGGGAATCCATATCGATCAGCGGACCACCGGAGTTGCCGTGGTTGATCGAGGCGTCGGTCTGCAGGGCGTCGACCACGGTGTCGGTGTCCGAGCCCTCCCCGGACAACGGCACGGGGCGGTGCAACGCGCTGATGATGCCGTGGGTGACGGTGCTGCGCAGACCCAGCGGCGCACCCGCCGCGAGGACTTCATCGCCGACCCGAACCTTGTCGGAGTCACCGAGCCGCGCCACGCTCAGATTGTTGACGTTGTCGACCTTGAGCACGGCCAGGTCGGTTTTGGGATCGCGGCCCACCAGGGTGGCCGGCACTTCCTTACCGTCGTTGAATATCACCTTGGTCTTGAACTGGCTGGGGTTGTTGGCCGCTTCGGAGATCACGTGGTTGTTGGTGACGATGTAGCCGCGACCGTCGATGATGACGCCGGAGCCCTGCATGCCCTCCTGGTCACTTTTGGACTCGATGGTCACCACCGAATCGGCTACCGCCGCAGCTACTTTGGTGAAGCGACCGGCTGGCTCTTCTTTGTTGCCGCTGGTCGACAACGTCACCTTCGAGGTGGTGAACGCGCCGACGACCTCGGCCGTCTTGCGACCGATCACACCGCCGATCGCGCCGATCACCAGCGCGATCAGCAACAGCACGACCAGGGCCAGGTAGGACACCTTGCCGCCGAACAACACATCGCGCACGCCCAGCTTGCCGGTCTGACCGAGCGCGGTGCGGCGCACCGGCGCGGTTTCCGCCGGGGTGCCCAGAGCCGCCGGGGCGCCCGGGTCCCGCCAGGGGTCCTCGCCCTCGTCCTGGTCCGCGCCGTCCTTCTCGGCGGCCAGCGCAGCGGCATCGATCGGGTGGCGCTGCAGTGACTCGGAGCCCGGGAAGGGCCGGCCGAACGCCTCCTCCAAGACCGGGTCGGCCTCCTGGTCGTGGGGCCGAAATTCGGTTTCTTCCCGGTACTTCCGCGGACGCACGCGCTCCGCCAGGAAGGACCCCCGGATTCCCTGGGGACGACCGAACGCCTGACGCGATGCCGGGTCGACCGGAGGCCGGGATACCGGGCGCGGCGCCAGACGGCTGTCGCCGTCTTGACCGCTGGTGTTGCCTTGGTCAGAACTCACATTGACCTCTTCTGAGCCCTCTTCCGGGTCCGCTGCTGGATGCTGCTGTGAATGCTCGAGACACGTCGTTGACGCGGCGATATACAGGCACCCGCGTTGTCCGTGTCTACCCTAGTATCCACGGTCCAGGATCGGTCGGCATGAGTGCGCGCCGGGACGCCCCAGGTGTACGAGCAGCCGCCAAGCTACCGGCGCTTACGCTGGTCGCGCGTGTCGCCGTCGGCGAAACGGTCGGGTAGCGGTCCGGAAAGTGAGGTCGTGTCGTCGGGCTCGCAGTGCGGGATCTCCGACAGCAGGCCCAGCAGTGTGCTGGGGATTCGGATCGGGTGGGAGTCGCGCAGCGCGGCACGCGCCCGGCCCTGGTCTTCCACTTCGGCCGCGCACTGAGCACACAACGAAAGGTGATGAGCGGCCCGCAGGTGTGCGTTCATCCGCAGCTCACCGTCGACGAACGCCGCGATCGCCTCGATGGACAGGTGCTCGGTCGAGCCGAATTGCCGCGGCGCGCCGACGGGCGCTTCACTCTGCGAGGCGAACTGCGCCGGCAGCCAGGAGAACGCCCGGCGGAACACATGTCCCACGTTTCCGGGGTAGGCCATTGCTGGCTCCTTTCGCTGCCACGCTTATGTCGAATGTAGCGCGGCGGACCGCGTATCCCCAGCACGATCCGGTAAAACCCCAGGATCACCGGACCAGATGGGCGCTGACGCGGGTGTTCGCGTGGTTAGCCGGCGTGCGAGTTAGGCGGACTTGGCGTGCGGTGCGTCGACGCGCATGTCATGTTCAGGATGTGCGGCCAGGTAGTCGCGCAAGGCCTGACGGCCTCGGTGTATACGGCTGCGCACGGTGCCCAGCTTCACCCCGAGGGTCGCACCGATCTCCTCGTAGGAAAGACCTTCGATGTCACAGAGCACCACCGCGGCGCGAAACTCCGGCGGCAGCGAATCCAGGGCGGCCTGCAGGTCAGGACCCAGCCGCGAATCGTGGTAGATCTGCTCGGGGTTGGGCTCGTCGGCGGGGACCCGGTCGTAGTCCTCGGGCAGTGCTTCCATCCGGATGCGCGCGCGGCGGCGGACCATGTCCAGGAACAGGTTCGTGGTGATGCGGTGCAGCCAGCCTTCGAACGTTCCGGGCTGGTAGTTCTGGACCGACCGGAAAACCCTGATGAAGGTCTCCTGGGTCAAGTCCTCGGCGTCCTGCTGGTTGCCGGACAGCCGGTAGGCCAGGCGGTACACCCGGTCGGCATGCTGGCGCACCAGCTCGTCCCATGACGGCATGGTCGCCTTGTCCCCGGTCGCGTCGAAAACCGCGGTGCCGTGTGGCTGGTCAAGTGGTTCCGCCCACTCGTCGTCACGGATCACCTGCGGGTGAGACATCGTGGTCGGGTTCAAGATGGTGATAATCAAATCCTCCGAGTTTGCCTTGCCGTCGGGGTTGGGCAGTTCGACACCGGCAACGCGATGCTGCGACTGGGTATTCCCGGTATTCCCGGGTGTATTCCCCGCCCAGCGACCTCCGCGTTCCATACGGATACCGTCGCGTACCGGGGTGTGGACCATATAAAAGCAATCTGAGGGTTGGCTGAGAAACCATATCGTTACCCGCGTTACGCAGCGCATATTCAGTGAAAGTGACGTACGTCGCCTTTCAGGTGTTTCGGCGTGTCGCGCAGCCCGGCTCAGGCGCGCCTGCACCCGACCCCGGATAGACATGACATACGCTGCGGAGCATGGACGGTACCGATAGCAGCTCGGTCACCCCCGGCCAGGCGGCCCCCAGCCGAGCCGAAGCACTCTCCGCGCACGCCGAGGGGTCGATATCGGAAGACCAGATCCTGGCGGCTGCCCGCGAGCGTGCGGTGGACATCGGCGCCGGGGCGGTGACGCCGGCGGTTGGAGCGCTGCTGAGCCTGCTGACCAAGCTCAGCGGCGGCAAGGCCGTCGCCGAGGTGGGCACCGGTGCGGGCGTCAGCGGCCTCTGGCTGTTGTCGGGCATGAGCGACGACGGTGTCTTGACCACGATCGACATCGAGCCCGAATACCTGCGGCTGGCCAAACAAGCCTTCTCCGAGGCGGGCATCGGGCCGTCGCGGACCAGGCTGATCAGCGGTCGCGCGCAAGAGGTGCTGACCCGGCTCGCCGACGACTCCTATGACCTGGTGTTCATCGACGCCGACCCGATCGACCAGCCAGAATACGTCGTCGAGGGCGTGCGGCTGTTGCGGTCCGGCGGAGTCATCGTCGTGCACCGGGCGGCCCTGGGCGGGCGGGCCGGCGATCCCGCGGCACGCGACGACGAAGTGGTTGCGGTGCGTGAGGCGGCCCGGCTCATCGCCGAGGACGAGCGGCTGACGCCCGCTCTGATACCGCTCGGCGACGGCTTGCTGGCCGCGGTCCGCGACTAGTTCCGCCGAGCAGACGCAAAATCGCCCAAAACTCGTCGTTTTGAGGCGATTTTGCGTCTGCTCGCGGGTAGGGCTGCCGTGAAACGATGGGCGCGGTGATCCTCGCAATCGATCTGGGCAAGACGTCCTGCCGGGCCGCGGTGCCCGGCCGCAGGGTAGAGGGAGCGGGCGCACCTGGGCTCGCGGAGCCGGGCGGCGTACGCGCTGCGGAGACGGCGATCTTGACTCTCGCGCGCGAGCTCGGCCCGGTCGACGAGGTGATCGTAGGCGCCGCCGGCGCACTGGCAGCCCCAGACGCTGCGGGTGCGCTGGGCAATGCGCTCCTGGTCTCGCTGCGGGCTCAGCGTGTCGCGGTGACGAGCGACGCCGTACTCGCGCACGCGGGCGCGCTGAACGGGAAGCCGGGTGTCGTACTGATCGCGGGCACCGGCGTCGCCGCGATCGCGCTCGACGCGGATGGCACACTGCGGACCGCCGATGGCTGGGGGCCATGGCTGGGTGACGAGGGCGGTGGCGCGTGGATCGGCGCGGCCGGGTTGCGCGCGGCATTGCGCGCCTACGACGGTCGCGGCCCGTCGACCACCCTGTTGGAGGCCGCCCGCGCCCGTTTCGGCGCGCCGGAGAGCTGGCCCGTGCAGTTCACCAGCGCCGCCGCTGTCGCGTCGTTCGCGCCCGACGTCTTCGCGGCGCAGGATGACGCCGCGGCGGTATCGATCGTCAGTGCCGCCGCCGAGGCGCTCGCCGCGACTGCCCGCGCGGCCGGGCATGGCCCGGTGGCGATGGTCGGCGGACTGGCGGGCGTCGAGGCGCTGCGCAGGCAGCTCGATCTGGTTCCGGCTGCCGGCGATGCTCTCGACGGCGCGCTGCGGCTCACGGCGATCCACGAGCCGCACGTCATCCGTCTGCAATCGACTGCGACCGTGCACGGGCTCGACGCGCTCGCTACCGAGGCCGTGCGGCCAGCCTTGGACGACCTCGACATCCGGCCGATCGGCGAGGTCGTCGCGCTGCTTGTCGCCGCCGAGGGTGAG
Source organism: Mycobacterium sp. NGS41 (assembly GCF_059812725.1). Lineage (NCBI taxonomy): Bacteria > Bacillati > Actinomycetota > Actinomycetes > Mycobacteriales > Mycobacteriaceae > Mycobacterium > Mycobacterium sp. NGS41. Next base: position 246,656 of record NZ_JCALDF010000001.1, on the reverse strand, counting down.
GCGCATGGTGCGGTCGTGGCGGCGGTCCGCCAGATCACCGCGGCGGCCGAGGCGATCGCCGCACGGCTGGAGGGCGGCGGCCGCCTGATCTACGCCGGCGCCGGGACGCCCGGGCGGCTCGGCGTGCTCGACGCGGCCGAGTGCGGGCCGACGTTCGGCACCGATTTGGTGCGCGCCGTGATCGCCGGCGGGCCTGCGGCATTGACCGAGGCCATCGAGGGCGCGGAAGACACGTTTGATCCCGCCGATCTCACCGATCTGACCGCCGCGGATGCGCTCGTCGGGATCACGGCCTCGGGCCGCACGCCCTACGTGCTGGGCGCGCTCGCGCACGCGCGTGCGGTCGGTGCGCTGACCGTCGCGATCGTCAACAATCCGGGCAGCGAGGCGACCGCCGACGTGGTGATCGAACTGCTGACCGGACCCGAGGTGCTGGCCGGTTCCACCCGGCTGACCGCGGGAACCGCCCAGAAGATCGTGTTGAATGCGCTGTCGACGAGCGTGATGATCGCGCTCGGCAAGGCCTACGGCCCGCGGATGGTCGACGTGCGGCTGACCAACTCGAAGGTGCGCCGCCGCGTGGTGCGGATTGTCTGCGAGGCGGCCGGCGTCGACGAGGAGGCCGCGACCGCCGCGCTCGCCGCCGCCGATGGTCACGCCAAGACCGCGATCGTCGCGCTGCTCGCGGGGGTCGACGTGGCCGAGGCCGCCAGCCGGCTCGAGCGGGCGCGGGGACGCGTTCGGGACGCGCTCGGCGAGGCCTGAGAGCGACGAGGTCGACGGCTACAGCTGTGCTACGTTCGTAGCATGTCCGAAGTTGCCTCCCGGGAACTACGTAATGACACTGCAGGGCTGCTACGGCGCGTGCAGGCGGGTGAAGATATCACCGTCACCGTCAAAGGCAAGGCGGTGGCACTTCTCACCGCCTTGCGGCCCACCCGGAACAGATGGCTGAGCCGAGACGAACTACTGCGCAGGCTTGACCGCGCCCAAGCCGATCCGGGCTTGCGTCAGCAGCTCGCCGAGCTGGCCGGGGACACCACCGACGACCTCGGTCCACTGCTGTGACTTCCGCCGGCGTGCTCGATACGTCGATGTTCATCGCAGCGGAGAATGGCCGCAGACTGAATATGTCGCTGGTTCCAGACGAAGTGGCGACCACCGTAGTCACGGTGGCAGAGCTCAATCTCGGCGTACTCGCGGCAGTCTCGACGGATATTCGGGCGCAACGATTGGCAACGCTTGATGCGATCTCTGACATGGTCGCCTTACCAGTCGACGATGACGCAGCGCGCATGTGGGCGCGACTTCGAATCCACTTGGCAGAGAACCGTCGTCGGGTCCGCATCAACGATCTTTGGATCGCGGCCATTGCCGCTTCGCGAGGGCTGCCCGTTGTGACGCAAGACGGTGGCTTTGATCCGCTCGACGGCGTCGCCGGATTGACCATCGTTCGCGTCTAGCTCTTGCCCAGCAAGCGAGTCGATCGGCACGCCTACGGCCCTGCATCTCGCTCGCGGCCTTCGCCGCCGCGTCATCGTTGGGGAAGCTGGATCACTCTCGACACGCAACAGACAACTCGCAGCCAGTGACCACGCGGCGCCGAAACCTTTACGGAATCTTGACGCGCGTCGCCTTGACACTCGGCTGAACGCACGTTTAGCGTGCTGAACATGCGTTCAACCGACCTGACCGCTACCGCTCGAATCCGCGACGCGGCCATCGAGCAGTGGGGGCAGTACGGCTTCAGCGTGGGGCTACGCACCATCGCCGAAGCCGCGGGAGTGAGCGCCGCGCTGGTGATCCACCACTTCGGCTCCAAGGAGGGGCTGCGGAAAGCTTGTGACGACTTCATCGCCGAAGAGATCCGCACCGGGAAGTCGGAAGCGATGCAGTCCACGGACCCTGCCACCTGGTTTGCCGCAATGGCCGAGATCGAGGACTACGCGCCGCTGATGGCCTACCTGGTACGCAGTATGCAAACCGGCGGCGAGTTGGCAACGACGCTGTGGCAGAAGATGATCGACGATGCCGAGGCGTACCTGGATGAGGGGGTGCGGACGGGACTGCTCAGGCCCAGCCGCAACCCGCGCGCCAGAGCCAGGTATCTGTCGATAACCGGTGGCGGCGGCTTCCTGCTGTACCTGCAGATGCATGAAACCCCAACGGATCTGCGGGCGGTCCTGCGCGACTACGCCCGCGACATGGTACTGCCCGCACTGGAGCTCTACACCGACGGCTTGATGACCGACCGCACCATGTACGACGCGTTCCTTGCCGCAGAGGATGAAGGAGAATCGCATGTCAGTTGACAATTGCCCGCCTATCGAAATCCGGGGTCTGACAAAGAACTTCGGTGCGGTTCGGGCGCTCGACGGACTCGACCTAACGGTGCGCCAAGGCGAAGTTCACGGCTTTCTCGGACCCAACGGCGCCGGCAAATCCACCACCATCCGCATACTGCTGGGTCTGGTGCGAGCCGACGGCGGCAGCGTCCGGTTGCTGGGCGGTGATCCGTGGACCGACGCGGTCGAGCTGCACCGCGACATCGCCTACGTGCCAGGCGATGTCACGCTGTGGCCGTCGCTGACCGGCGGTGAAACCATCGACCTGCTGGCCCGCATGCGCGGCGGCATCGACGAAAAGCGCCGCACCGAACTGATCGAGCGTTTCGACCTGGACCCGCACAAGAAGGCGCGCACCTATTCGAAGGGCAACCGCCAGAAGGTCTCCCTGATCTCAGCCTTCTCGTCACACGCCGGCCTGCTGCTGCTCGACGAGCCGAGCAGCGGATTGGACCCGTTGATGGAGAACATATTTCAGCAGTGCGTCGGCGAAGCCCGCGACCGCGGCGTGACGGTGCTGCTGTCCAGCCACATCCTGGCCGAGACCGAGGCGCTGTGCGAACGGGTGACCATCATCCGGGCCGGCAAGACCGTCGAAAGCGGCACGCTGGACTCGATGCGTCATCTCAGCCGCACCTCGATCAAGGCCGAAATGATCGGCGACCCGGGCGATATCAGGCGGATCGGCGGCGTCGAGGACGTCAGCATCGACGGCAACACGCTACGCGCCCAAGTCGACAGTGAAAGCCTCGGCGAACTCATCCGGGTACTCGGCGACGCCGGGGTGCGCAGCCTGGTCAGCCAGCCCCCGACACTCGAGGAGCTGTTCCTGCGCCATTACGACACCGCCAATGGTCAACACGAAAAGAAGGTGGCAACGCTATGAGCACCGCCGTCTTGGATCGACCACATCGTCCGGCACACCCGGCGCGCCCAACCGGCTCGAACTTCGCTGGAACACTCGCGATGTTGCGGCTCTATCTGCGGCGTGACCGAATCTCGTTGCCGCTGTGGGTATTGCTGCTGTCGGTGCCGCTGGCGACTGTCTACATCGGCAGCATCGAGAAGATCTACCCCACCGAGGCCGGCCGCGCCGGGTTCGCGGCCACCATCATGGCCAGCCCGGCGCAGCGCGCGCTCTACGGCCAGATCTACAACAACAGCCTAGGGGCCGTCGGGATCTGGAAAGCCGGGATGTTCCACACCCTGATCGCGGTAGCGGTCATCCTCACGGTCATCCGTCACACCCGCGCCGACGAGGAGTCCGGCCGCACCGAACTACTGGACTCGACCGCGGTCGGGCGCTACGCCAGCCTCACCGCGGCGCTGCTGCTGTCGTTCGGTGCGTCGATCACCACGGGTCTGATCGGGGCCGTCGGACTACTCAAGGCCGATGTCCCAGCCGCTGGGTCGCTGGCTTTCGGTGCGGCGCTGGCCTGCTCGGGATTGGTGTTCACCGCGGTGGCAGCGGTGACCGCGCAGCTGTCGCCGAGCGCGCGGTTCGCTCGCGGTACGGCGTTCGCGGTATTGGGGGCCGCCTTCACGTTGCGAGCTATCGGAGATGCGGGTTCGGGCACGCTGTCCTGGCTCTCGCCACTGGGGTGGTCACTACAGGTCAGGCCGTATGCGGGCGATCGCTGGTGGATTATGTTGCTGCACTTGGCAACGACGGTCGCGCTGACCGTGGTGGCCTACCGGCTGCTCGCCGGCCGCGATGTCGGCGCTGGACTGATCGCTGAGCGCGCCGGTCCGGGCACCGCCGCGGCGGGGCTGCGGAATGCCACCGGGCTCACCTGGCGGCTGGACCGCGGCGCGCTGCTGCTGTGGACCGTCGGCCTGTGCCTGTACGGCGTGGTGATGGGCAGCGTGGTGCACGGCATCGGCGACGAGCTGGGTGACAGCGCCGCGATCCGCGACATCGTCGCGCGGATGGGCGGCACCAGCGCGCTGGAGCGAGCTTTCATCGCGGTGGCGTTCACGATGCTGGCCATGGTGGCCGCCGCATTCGCCGTCTCGCTGACCTTGCGACTGCACCAGGAAGAGTCCGGCCAACGAGCCGAGCCGATGCTGGCCGGAGCCGTCTCCCGGACCCGCTGGCTGGCAACGCATTTAGGGGCGGCACTGATCGGGTCGGCGCTGGCGATGCTGGTCGCGGCGGTCGCAGCGGGGCTCATCTACGGCATTGCGGCCGACGACGTCGGCGGCAAGCTGGGCATCGTGGTGGGCACCGCGCTCGCGCAGCTGCCCGCCGTGTGGCTGCTGTCCGCCGTGACGGTTGCGTTGTTCGGTCTGGCGCCGAGGTTCACCCCTGTCGTATGGGGCGTGCTGATCGCATTCATCGCTTTGTATCTGATTGGTTCGTTGGCTGGCTTCCCGCAGTGGCTGCTCGACCTCGAACCCTTCGCTCACAGCCCGCGAGTGGGCGGAGGCGATTTCACCGTAGTGCCGCTGCTGTGGTTGCTCGCCATCGATGCCGTGCTGATTGCGTTGGGGGCCATGGCGTTTCGCAGGCGAGATGTGAGGTAGTTGGGCGAGCAGATGCAAAAGCCCCTGTTTCGGGGCCGAAATGGGGGATTTTGCGTCTGCTCGCGGTAGAAAAGTGAGGAGGCAGACATGAAAACCCTTGCACGGATGGCCGTTTCAGCTGCTCTGGGGTTCGCCACATTCGGCTTGATGTTGTTCTTGCCGGCCGGCACATTGCACTACTGGCAGGCGTGGCTGTTCCTCGTCGTATTCACCTTGACCACTTGGATTCCCAGCATCTACTTGATGCGCACGAACCCTGCCGCCCTGGATCGGCGCATGCGAGCCGGTCCCCTCGCGGAAGCCAGAACAGTACAGCGGATCGTCATCTCGATCGCATTGCTATCCCTGGTGGCCATGATCGTGGTCAGCGCCTTTGACCATCGCTTCGGCTGGTCGTCGGTGCCGACGACGGTGTGCTTGGTCGGCGACGTCCTGGTGGCGATCGGACTCGGACTCGCAATGATGGTGGTAGTCCAGAACAGCTACGCGGCGGCCAACGTCACCGTCGAAACGGGGCAGAAGGTCATCGCCACCGGACTGTATGGGCTTGTGCGGCACCCGATGTACACGGGAAACGTCATCATGATGGTCGGCATCCCGCTCGCACTCGGCTCGTATTGGGGGCTGATCTTCGTCGTCCCCGGGCTGTTCGTGCTCGCCGCTCGTATCCGCGATGAAGAAACACTGCTCGGGCAGGAACTGGACGGATACAACGAGTACACCCAACGGGTTCACTACCGGCTCGTCCCCTACGTCTGGTAACCGGAAAGAAGTCGATCATGAAGACCACCCTGCAAGCCCTGAGTTACGGATTTGTCGTCGTGGTCGTATTCGGCCTGCTGTTGTTCTGGCCGGCAGGCACTTTCGACTACTGGCAGGCATGGGCGTTCCTGGGGATCTATGTCGTCGCGGCGGTCGCCGCCAGCATCTACTGGGGCGTCACGAACCCCGCCGTCCTGCAGCGGCGGATGCGCGGCGGCCCGGTGGCTGAAACTCGTACCGCGCAAAAGCTCGCCAGCACAGGCATATTCGTGGCGTTTGCCGCTCTGATGGTGGTCAGTGCGCTGGATCATCGGTTCGGGTGGTCGTCAGTGCCAGTGGCCGTGTGCCTGATCGGCGAAGTTTTGGTCGCCGTTGGGTTGGGTCTGGGCATCATGACCGTCGTCCAGAACAGTTACGCCGCCGCCAACATCACTGTCGAGGCGGAGCAGCGGGTGATTTCCACCGGCCTGTACGGGTTGGTCCGCCATCCGATGTACTTCTCCGCCGTGATCATGATGACCGGCATTCCGTTGGCGCTCGGTTCCTACTGGGGGCTGGCGGGCACGGTTTTCGGTGGGCTCATGCTCAAGCTTCGCATTGACGACGAGGAGAACATGCTCGAGCGCGAGTTGGCGGGGTACGCGGAGTACAAGCAGAAAGTGCATTCGCGGGTGGTGCCATTCGTCTGGTGATCGGGCGCGCAGACGCGAAAGCCCGCACCTCGCGTTAAAGCCAGGTGCCCTTGCCCACGGCGACCACGCCACCCGCGCTGATCGCAAAGCGTTCGCGGTCCTTCTCCAGATCCACTCCGACCATCTCGCCGGGTCCCACGACGACGTTCTTGTCCAGAATCGCGTGGCGTACCACCGCGCCGCGGCCGACGCGGGCGCCGGGCATGATGACACTTCCCTCGACGATCGCACCGTCGTCGACCACGACGTTGGACGACAGGACGGAATTGCGCACCGACGCCGCCGAGATGATGCTGCCCGCACCCACCACCGACTCCTGAGCAGAGCCGCCATTGACGAACTTCGCCGGCGCCAGGTTCTCCGACTCGCCGCGAATCGGCCAGCGCTTGTTGTACAGGTTGAAGACGGGATGCACAGACACCAGGTCCATATGCGCGTCGTAGAACGCATCCAGCGTCCCCACGTCACGCCAGTAGCCGCGGTCGCGGTCGGTGGCGCCGGGCACGTCGTTGTGGTCGAAGTCGTACACCGCGGCCATTCCGTCGGCTACCAGACGCGGGATGATGTCGCCACCCATGTCGTGATCGGAGTGATCGTCGTCGGCGTCGGCGCGAATCGCGTCTATGAGCACCTTGGTGGTGAAGATGTAGTTGCCCATCGAGACGAACGTGGTGTCGGGGTCGTCGGGCGTCCCGGGCGGTTCCAGCGGCTTCTCCAGGAAGCCCCGGATACGCCCGGACTCGTCGGCGTCGATACAACCGAACGCGCTGGCTTCGGCACGCGCGACCCGGATGCCGGCTACCGTCGCACCGGCCCCGCTGTCGATGTGGAACCGGACCATCTGCTCGGGATCCATCCGGTACACGTGATCGGCGCCGAAAACCACGATGTAGTCGGGGTCTTCGTCGTAGATCAGATTGAGCGATTGATAGATCGCGTCGGCCGAGCCGGTGTACCAGCGTGGGCCCAGGCGCTGCTGGGCCGGCACCGGGGTGATGTACTCCCCGGCCAAGCCGGACAATCGCCAATTCTGCGAAATGTGGCGGTCCAGCGAATGCGACTTGTATTGGGTGAGAACGCAGATCCTCAGGTAACGGGCGTTGACGAGATTCGAAAGCACGAAATCGATCAGCCGGTAGGCGCCGCCGAAGGGAACCGCGGGTTTCGCGCGATCCGCGGTCAGCGGATACAGCCGCTTGCCCTCACCGCCGGCCAGGACAATCCCCAGCACGTGTGGTGCTTCCCTCATGGCCTCAAACCTATCGGCAGCTGCTAACCCCTGCCAGTGGGAACTGTCGGTTTTGCCTGTTCTGACCGGCTCTGAAGCAAGGTGTTTAGCCCATCTCGACGAGCTGCATTCCAGACCACCCGACCCAATTGTCCGGCTCCTCCTCAGCCCGCATAGCGGGCTGCATCGTCTCCACCCGACCCAATTGTCCGGCTCCTCCTCAGCCCGCATAGCGGGCTGCATCGTCTCCACCCGACCCAATTGTCCGGCTCCTCCTCAGCCCGCATAGCGGGCTGCATCGTCTCCGAACTACGGTGCGGGTATGCGCGTGGCGATGATGACCCGGGAGTACCCTCCCGAGGTCTACGGCGGAGCCGGGGTGCATGTCACCGAACTGGTCGCCCATCTGCGCCGTCTTTGCGCTGTCGACGTGCACTGCATGGGCGCATCGCGCCCGGCCGCGTTCGCCCATCAGCCGGATCCGCGGCTGCGGGGCGCCAACGCGGCACTGTCCACCCTGTCCTCCGACCTGGTGATGGCCAACGCCGCATCGGCGGCCACCGTCGTGCATTCACACACCTGGTATGCGAACCTGGCCGGGCATCTGGCCGGGTTGCTGAACGACATCCCGCATGTGATGACCGCGCATTCGCTCGAGCCGATGCGGCCATGGAAAGCCGAGCAACTCGGCGGCGGTTACCGGGTGTCGTCATGGGTGGAGCACACCGCCGTGCTGGCCGCCGACGCCGTCATCGCGGTCAGCTCGGGCATGCGCGAGGACATGCTGCGCGTCTACCCCACCCTGGACCCGAGCCTGGTGCACGTCATCCGCAATGGCATCGATACCGGAATGTGGTACCCCGCCGAGCCGACGCGCGACGGCTCGTTGCTGGCCGAACTCGGCGTCGACACCAGCCGCCCCATCGTGGCGTTCGTCGGGCGCATCACCCGGCAGAAGGGGGTTGCCCACCTGGTGGCCGCCGCGCACCGATTCAGCGCCGACGTGCAGCTGGTGCTGTGCGCCGGCGCTCCCGACACCCCGGAGATAGCCAACGAGGTACGGTCCGCGGTGGCCAAACTGGCCCACAACCGCACCGGCGTGTTCTGGATCCGCGAAATCCTTCCAATCCGAAAGCTTCGCGAAATACTCTCGGCGGCAACTGTTTTCGTATGCCCTTCGGTTTACGAGCCATTGGGCATCGTGAACCTGGAGGCGATGGCCTGCGGCACGCCGGTGGTGGCCTCCGACGTCGGCGGGATACCGGAAGTGGTGGCCGACGGAATCACCGGGTCGCTGGTGCCCTACGACGCCCACGACATATCGGGTTACGAGACCAAATTGGCCGAAGCGGTCAACGAGCTCGTCGCCGACCCCGAACGAGCCGAAAGCTACGGAAATGCAGGACGTCAGCGCTGCATCGAGGAATTCTCCTGGACCCGCGTCGCCGAGCAGACACTGGACATCTACCGGAAGGTGTGCGAGTAACGCCGAGGAGTTAGCCGGGCGGGCAGGCTAGCTGGTAACGCCCTTGAGTTCGTCACCCAGCGCGGCGGCTTCGTCGGGCGTCAGCTCGACGACGAGTCGGCCACCGCCCTCGAGTGGTACCCGCATAACGATGCCGCGCCCCTCTTTGGTTGCTTCCAGGGGACCGTCTCCGGTCCGGGGCTTCATCGCCGCCATCGAGTGCTCCCTCCAGATCCGAGCTGGTCCGCGGTCGCGAACCTGGCCGGCGCCGAGCATGCCCCGCCAGTGGATTTCCAGTCATACCCGACATTGAACTGCCAAATCACCCCTCCATTGTTCCCTATGCGGGTGACCAAGTGCACAAGACCCGGCTCTCAGGCCCTCACGGGCGCAGCGGGGCCACCCAGCAACTGCGGATATGGTCGTCGACCATGCCGGTTGCCTGCATCAGCGCATAGGCGGTGGTGGGCCCGACGAACCGGAACCCGCGCCGTTTCAGCTCGCGCGCCATGGCCTTCGATTCCGCACTGGCCGAGGGAATTTCGGCGAGATCGACGGGCCGCGGGCGGGGCGGCGGCGCGAACGACCACAGCAACTCGGACAGCTCTTCGGGAGATCCCAGTTCAGCGGCCGCGCGCGCGTTGGCGATGGTCGCCTCGATCTTTGCCCGGTTGCGCACGATTCCGACATCGGCCAGCAACCGCTGCACATCGGCATCGGTGTAGCGCGCGACCTTCTCGATGTCGAACCCGGAGAACGCGCGCCGGAAGTTCTCCCGCTTGCGCAGGATGATCAGCCACGACAGCCCACTCTGAAAGGCCTCCAGGCTCATCCGCTCGAACAAAGCCACGCCACCGCGCAGCGGACGGCCCCATTCCTGGTCGTGATATTTCCGGTACAAATCGAAGTCAGGCCCGGGCCGCGCGATCGCCCAGCCGCAGCGAACCAGCCCGTCTTCGCTCAAGTCGCTCACGGCGGGTCCGGACGGTCTGGAACGACGGCCTCGCCGTCCGCGACGTCCGACTCATCCGTCTCAGCATCGTGCGGCGGCGGCTTGGCGTCGGCGGCGGCGTGGACCGCGGCCAACTGGCCGCGCAGCGCCTCCAGCTCACGACCCAGCCGGTCCAGTACCCAGTCGACCTCGCTGGTCTTGTATCCCCGCAGCACCTGGGTGAACTTGACGGCGTCGACATCGGCGCCGGTGACCCCGAATGCGGGCAACACAGTCACCGTCGTCCCTCGCGGCAGGGGCGGCAGCTGCTCGCCCCGGCCGAACAGCAGACTGGCAGCGCCGAATAAAACCACCGCCACCAGGACCAGCACCACCAGATACAGCAATACCAACGCCACGTCGTCGATCTTGCCCTACGGTTCCGACAACCTGTTTTTCAGCCGAGCCGTTTTTCGGCCGAGCCGTCGATCAGCGTGGCCGCAACACATTCATCGGCGGTCGGTCCAGCAGCGACACCGCGGTGGTGTGCTGGGTGGCAAGGGAATAGCCAAAACCGTCGGGGCCGTCGGCGAAGAACTGGGTCAACCCTGCCCCCGAGTCAGGGATCCCGCAGCGCGAGAAGAGGGTCGCTATGACCTGACGGCTCATTGCGCCCAGTTCGGTCAGCGGCCGGTTGCGGTGCGCCCGAACACCCAGGTTGACTTGCGCGATCGCATCCAGACCCAACCGGTCGAAGGTGTCCACCAGCAGGCCGATCTCCACGCCGTAGCCCGGCGCGAACGGCAGCGACGTCAACAGTTCCCGGCTGGCCGCGTACTCGCCTCCCAGCGGCTGCAGCACGCAGCCCAGCTCCGGCCGCAGCGCGGCCAACAGCGGCCGGGCCACCAGCTCGGTGACCCGCCCGCCCCCCGTCGACGCTTCAGCCGACTCAGTCGCGTCACCGTCGCGTGCCCCGCCGATCTTTAACGGCCGCCGGTAGAAGCCCTTGACCAAGTGAATGCCGTCGCCGGTGAGCAGCGGGCCGACCAGCCAGGGCACGAACATCGGGTGCGGGTTGATCAGGTCGGAATCGACGAAAACCACGATGTCGCCGCTGGTAGCCGCGAGTGAGCGCCACAGCGCCTCACCCTTACCGGGCCGCGTCGGAACCTCGGGTAGAGCTTGTTCACGGCTGACGACGCGGGCGCCGGCCGCGATCGCGCGGATCTCGGTGTCGTCTGTTGAGCCGGAGTCCAGCACAATCAGCTCGTCGACCAGGCCGCAACGGCCTTGGAGGCCCCTGACCAGCGGCGAGATGCTGTCGATCACCGATTCGACGGTTTGTTCCTCGTTGAGCGCGGGCAGCACCACCGAGATCGTCCGCCCGGCCTTCGCGGCTTCCAATTCGCCGACCGTCCAGCGGGGACGGTTCCAGCTTCGCTCAGCCAGCCAAGTGTCTTTCGGCCCCGCGCCATCGCTGGTGAGGTCGCCGATCAGCTCCGATGCAGTCATGCGAGTCCCCTCACGGTGCGCGCCGGCGCGCGCGTCCCCTGGATCGACGCCACCATCTCCAGCACCCGCCGGGTAGCGGCGACCTGATGCACCCGGAACATCCGCGCTCCAGCGGCCGCCGCCAGTGCGGTGGCTGCCAATGTTCCCTCGAGCCGTTCGGTCAATTCCACGCCCAGAGTCTCCCCGACGAAGTCCTTATTGCTCAAAGCCATGAGCACGGGCCATCCGGTCATAACAAGATCGGCCACGTGGCGCAACAGGAGCAAGCTGTGGAAGGTGTTCTTGCCGAAATCGTGCGTCGGGTCGATCAGCACCCTGTCACGGGCTACACCGGCCGCGACCGCCCGCTCGGCGGCGGCGGTGACCTGCCGGATCACGTCGTCCACCACACCGCGGGTAGTCGTACCGTAGCTCACCCGGAAGGGCCGTGTGCGTGGCTGTGCGCCGCCGGTGTGCGAACACACCAGGCCGGCGCCGAACTCGGCGGCCACCTCGGGCAGGGCCGGGTCGATGCCGCCCCAGGTGTCGTTGATGATGTCCGCGCCCGCCGCGCAGGCCACCCTGGCCACTTCTGAGCGCCAGGTGTCGACGCTGATCAGCTGGTCCGGGTAGGTGTCACGGATCCACTCGATGTAGGGCACCAGCCGGGCGATCTCCGTGTCCGTATCGACGTCCTGGCCGGGGCCCGCTTTGACACCGCCGACGTCGATGACATCGGCGCCGTCGGCGACGGCCTGGTGTGCGGCGGCCCTGGCAGCCTCGTCGGTGAAATTCGAGCCCCGGTCGTAGAAGGAATCCGGGGTGCGGTTGACGATCGCCATGATCAGCGCCCGATCCCCTGCGACCGGACGGCCGCACAGCGTCGATAGGCCGGCGGGCGCCGGCGGTGTCGAACAGCCAACCGGCTCAGTTGCACGCACCCGTCCATAGTGCCTGGTCACCGGGAAGAGCCCGGTCCGGGGATGGATCGAGCCTGCATCCAGGGCTGGCGACCGGGCCCGTTGCGGGCCCTGAGCGCAGTTTCGGCGCCACCGACGCAGACTCGCCGACAGGCGACCTGCGGTGCTAGCCCTGCGGTCGCTTACCGGCCGAAACCTCGTCGGGGTACTCGGCGTAGAACGGCACGTAGCCCTCGTCGCGGCCGGCCAGCACGTAAAGGGGGTCTTTGACGTCGGCGCCGTATGCCTGATCGCGCAGCTCCACTTTGCGGCTCTTGAATGTCGACGTGTGCTCCATCGTCTCCACCACCCGCACGAACAACGGCAGCGCGTAGGCCGGCAACTGGTCATAGACCACCCGGGCCAGGGACTTGCCGTCGAGCTCGGCGCCGTCGCGCAGCTGGACCGCCGCCATGCCGGCACGGCCACCGGTGCGCGGAATCTCGACGCCGTAGACCGTGCACTCCTCGACGGCGGCGTCGGACCCCACGGCCGCCTCGACCTGCGTGGTGGCCACGTTCTCGCCCTTCCAGCGGAAGGTGTCGCCGAGCCGGTCGACGAAGGCGGCATGAGCCATTCCCTGCGGGCTCAGCACGTCACCGGTGTTGAACCAGCAGTCGCCCTCCTTGAAAGCGTTGCGCACCAGCTTCTTTTCGCTGGACTCCTTGTCGGTGTATCCGTCGAACGGCGCCAGCCTGTTGACCGGGCTGAGCGCCAGGCCCGGTTGACCGGAAGGCACCCGGCGCACCCGGCCGCTGTCGTCACGCAGCGGCGCGCCGGTGTCGGGGTCGTACTCCACGTAGGCCAACGGCGTCGGGCAGATCCCCGTGGTCTTGGGCACGTTGAAGATGTTGATGAAGGCCATGTTGCCCTCGCTGGCCGCGTAGAACTCGCACACCCGCGCGATGCCGAACCGTTCGGTGAACTCTTCCCAGATCTCTGGCCGCAGCCCGTTGCCGCCGATCACGCGCACTTTGTGCCCGCGGTCGGTCGGCTTCGGCGGCTGGTTGAGCAGATATCGGCAGAGCTCGCCGATGTAGATGAACGCCGTGGCCTGGCTGGCGATCACCTCGTCCCAGAATCGCGACGCCGAAAACGACTTGCCCAGCGCCAGCGTCGAACCCGAGTTGATGACGGACGACACCGCGACCGTCAGCGCGTTGTTGTGGTACAGCGGCAGGCAGCTGTACAACGTGTCGGAACCCTTGAGCCGCAGCCCGAGACCGCCGAAGCCGGCCAATGCGGCCAGCCACCGTCGATGCGTCATCACACTGGCCTTGGGGAAGCCCGTGGTGCCCGAGGTGAAGATGTAGAACGCGGTGTCCTTTGCCAGCACCGCCGACGCCGACGCCGGGTTGGTGGCGGGAGCGCTCACCGCGAATCGCTCCAAGTCCTCGACGGTCAGCGTCTCAGTGCCGCCCGCGCCACCGGCCTCGGTGACGGCGCTGACCAGGTCGGTCTCCGCGACCAGCACCTTGGCGTCCAGCAGGCCCAGGCTGTGCGCCAGCACCTCGCCACGCTGGTGGTAGTTGAGCATGCCCGCGACCGCGCCGCACTTGACGGCGGCCAGCATCGTCAGCACCGCGTTGGGCGAGTTGCGCAGCATGATGGCCACCACGTCACCGTGACCCACACCGCGCGCGGCCAGGACCGCGGCGTACCGGTTGGCAGTCGCGTTGGCTTCGCCGTAGGTCAGCTGCTGGCCGCCGAACTTCAAAAAGACTCGGTCGGCGTATCGCGCTGCCCGGTCCTGGAACACCGTGCCAATCGACTTCTTGGAGTTCGGCTGGGCCGACAGCCCGGTCACCGCACCGCGCAGGATCACCGGCAGGTCGGCCAGCACCCCGGGTACCCGGGCCGCGATGTCGGTCAATTTGACCCGGCGGTCCCGCGTGCGCGCTCCCTGATTGTGATCGGACACGGTGATCCCTCCCTTAAGGCAGTGGCCGATCGACCTCAGGCGGATCCGTCGGGCCGGCACTCCTCGATTGCGGCACCCACCTTATCGACCAGCACCAGCCGATCCATCGCTAGCTGCGAGATGTATCCGTTGTCGAGCAGTCCGTTCAGCCACATCCACAAGTCTTCATAGTGCCCCCAGGGATCCAACATCACTATCGGCTTGTCGTGCAGACCGAGAACGCCCGAAGTCCACGCGTCGAACAATTCGTCGACGGTCCCGATCCCGCCCGGCAGCGTGATGAACGCATCGGCACGGTCTTCCATGATCTGCTTCCGCTCACTCATGGTGTCGGTGACGATCAGCTCGTCGGCGTTGGTGTCGGCGACCTCGCGGCGCATCAAGGTTTGCGGGATGACGCCGACGGTCCGGCCACCGCGTGCCCGGGCCGCGCTGGCCAGCGCACCCATCGCCGACACGCGCCCGCCGCCCCACACCAGCGTCCAGCCCCGCTCTGCGATCGCCTCGCCCAAGTCGGCGGCGAGCTCGAGCAATTCGGGGTGCGTGGGCGTGGCCGCACAGAACACACAAACCGCCCACTCGCTGGAGGAATCGCGTTTCGGGCGCATATCCGCCAAAGGTAAACCAAGATCCGAAGCACCCACCGTCGGGGCCAGTGACGATCGCAAGCGCGGCGTAGCCGGGCGCAGCGGGTCGTCACCATCGGAGCCAGGGCCGTGCACCCATGCCATCGGTTCGCCACACGCCATAAGATTCGGCAGGTGCCGATTCGGTGGAACGTCCCGGAACACGAAGCCGCCTTGGAGCGGCTGAAGGGCAGCCTGGAAGGCACGGCGCAGGCTGCAGGCGGCGCTGAATTGCCCGGCGCGGTCGTACTCGGACCCGACGGCATCGGCAAATCCACGTTGGCCCGACTGGCCGCCGAACATTTCACCCGCGACCACCCGGCCACAGTCCCCCGCTGGGTCACCGGCACTCCGACCGAACGCGTGGTCCCGTTCGGCGCCTTCAGCCACCTGGTCGAGATCGCCGACATCGGTAAGCCGGCCGCGCTGCTGCGGGCGGCCCGGGCTTCGCTGGTGCGTGACGGTCGCGAACGTGACCTGCTGCTCGTCGTCGACGACGCACACCATCTCGACGTCCTATCGGCCACCCTGGTGTATCAGTTGGCGCTGGCCGGCGTGGCCCGCATGATCGTCACGGCCCGCGCTGACGCCGCTCCCGATGCCATCGAGGCACTGTGGACGGACAGCCTGCTGAGTCGGATCGACATCGAGCCAAGCGGGGCCACCAAGGCATTGGTGTCATCGAGGTGGTCCGGGCCCGCCGAGCGGAACCAGGTCGACGAGTTCCTCGCCGAGCTACCGGCGGCGGCACGGTCGGTGCTGGACTACTTGGCCGTCGCGGAGCCGCTGTCGCTCGCCGATCTGACTGCCCTGGCGGGCGACGGCGCGGTGGCCCAGGCCGAAGACTTGGGCGCGGCGGAAACTCGCGTTCCGGGCGGACGCTCCGTCGACCCGATGGTGTACACGGCGCACCCGCTCTTCGCCGAGCGAGCGCTTGCCGCGCTCGGCAAGGACGGCGCGCGCCGACGACGCACCGCCTTGGTCACGCTGCTGTCGCAGCACCCGCCGGACCACCTCAGCGACCGGCTGCGACTGGCGTCACTGGCCGTCGACAGCGATGCCCCGCAACCGGTGGCCGAGGTTATCGAGGCAGCTCAGCAGGCGCTGCGGTTGGGCGACATGGTGCTCGCCGAGCGGTTCGGGCGGGCGGCATTGGATCGGTCGGGCGGACTGGCGGCGCGGCTGCCGCTGGCCTACGCGTTGAGCTGGCAGGGCCGCGGTCGCGAGGCCGGCGCGGTGCTCGCGGCGGTCGATCCCGCCGAATTGTCGGAGACGGAGCTGATGGCCTGGGCGGTGCCGCGAGCGGCGAACCAGTTCTGGATGCTCAGCGAGCCCGAGCGGGCCACGGCCTTCCTGCAGACCACCCGCAACCGAGTCACCGAGCCGGCGGCACGCAGCAGCCTGGACGCGCTGACCGCCACCTTTGCGATGAACTCCGGAAACCTCAAGCGCGCCATCACATTAACCACCGAGGTGTTGTCCGGACCGCCCGCCGGCGATATGGCTGTCGCCTGGGCGGCCAGCGCAGGCGCGTTGTGCTCCGCGCGGATGGGCCGGCTCGACGATGTCAACCGGCTTGCCGAGCAGGCGTCGACGGCCGAACATCCCGGACTGCTGCGGTTCACCGTCGGGCTGGGTCAGATCACGGCCTTGCTGATGGCCGGTGAGACCTCCCAGGCGCGGACACTGGCACAGCGGTTCACCGACTTCGCCGAGCTGCAGCAGCCCGGCCGGGCCATCGGCGAAGTGCTACTGGCGCACGTGTTGATTGTCAGCGGCGAATTCGGCTCGGCGGCATCTCTTTTGGAGCCCGCTGCGGCCACGCTGGAGCGCACCGGGTACTCCTGGGGTCCGCTGTCACTGATGCTGTTGGCGACCGCGCTGGCGCAGCAGGGCGACATACCCGCGTCGGCAAAGGCGTTGCGGCGCGCCGAGACTCGGCACGGAACCAAGTCGGCGTTGTTCGCGCCCGAGCTCGGACTGGCGCGGGCGTGGACCCGTGCGACGGCCCGCGACGCCACGGGTGCGATCACCGCGGCGCGCGAAGCGGCCCGGACGGCGGAGCGGGCCGGGCAGTCGGCGGTGGCGTTATCCGCCTGGCACGACGCCGTCCGGCTGGGCGACATCCGCGCCGTCGATCCTCTCGTCCGGCTGTCCGACGAGATCGACTGTGTCGCGGGCCGTATCGCGTGCGCGCATGCCCGGGCGTTGGCCGCCGGTGACGGCGCCGGGCTGCGCGCGGTGTCGGGCGATCTTGCGGGGCTCGGGATGCAAGCGGCGGCCGCCGATGCCGCCGCGCAGGCCCAGCGGGTGGGGTGATTCCGCTCGGCGGGCCAATTCAAACGTTCAGCGGCTCAGATAGCCGCGCAGCATTGTCACCGCGTCGGTGATCTTGGCGACCGGCACCCGCTCGTCGCGCCGGTGCGCCAAATTGGGGTCGCCCGGCCCGTAATTGACCGCCGGTATGCCCAGCGCGGCGAATCGGGACACGTCGGTCCAGCCGTATTTCGCCCGAACCTGCCCGCCGGCAGCTTCCACCAAAGCCTTGGCCGCGGGCTCGGACAGGCCGGGCAGCGCGCCCGCCGCGGCGTCGGTCTGCTCGATCCGCAGGTCAAGCCCGTCGAAGACGTCATGCACGTGTTGCAGCGCCTCGGCCACCGACCGGTCGGGGGCAAAGCGGAAATTGACGGTCACCGAGGCCGCATCGGGAATCACGTTGCCGGCAACGCCGCCGTCGACGCGCACAGCCGACAGGCCCTCGCGGTACATGCAACCGTCGATGTCGACGCTGCGCGCCCGGTAGCCGGCCAGCCGGTCCAGCACCGCGCCCAGCTTGTGGATTGCGTTGTCGCCCAACCAGGAACGCGCCGAATGCGCGCGGGTGCCGGTCGCGCTGATCACGACCCGCAGTGTGCCCTGGCAGCCGGCCTCGATGTAGCCGGCGGTCGGCTCACCCAAAATGGCCACGTCGGCCGTCAACCAGTCCGGCAGCTCACGCTCGATGCGGCCCAAACCGTTTGCCGCCGAATCGATTTCCTCGCAGTCATACATCACTAGTGTCAGGTCGTGGGCGGGTTTGGCCACGGTGGCGGCCAGATGCAGGAAGACCGCGTCACCGGATTTCATGTCCGCGGTGCCGCAGCCGTGCAGCTCGTCGTTCGCCAGCCGGCTGGGCAGGTTGTCCGCAATCGGCACGGTGTCCAGGTGCCCGGCCAGCAGCACCCGGGTCGGCCGGTTCAATGCGGTGCGGGCCAGCACGGCGTTGCCGTTGCGGATGACTTCGAAGCCGGAGGTCTGGGCGCGCAGCGCGGCCTCCACTTCGTCGGCGATGCGCGTTTCGTCGCGTGACTCGCTGGGGATGTCGACCAGCGCTGCGGTCAGCTCGATCGGATCCCCGCGCAAGTCCAGCACAGCGCCAACCCTACTTCGCCGAACAGACACAGAATCGCGCTACGGGAGGCTCCGGGACGCGATTCTGTGTCTGCTCGGCGATCCAAGTACCCTTATCGACCGTGACTGGAGCTGCAGGCGCGGCAGGTATTGGAGTGGCGACGCTCGCCTCCGACGGATCGATCCTCGACACCTGGTTTCCCGCACCGGAACTCACCGAGCCCGCCGCTGGGGCAACCACAGCCACCACGCGGCTGGCGGTTTCCGACGTTCCGCCCGAACTGGCCGCACTGGTCGGCCGCGACGACGACCGTGGCGTCGAGGTCATCGCGGTCCGCACTGTCATCGGCGCGCTGGACGATGTCGCCGCCGACGCGTACGACGCCTACCTGCGGTTACATCTACTCTCTCACCGGCTGGTGGCGCCGCACGGGCTGAACGCCGGCGGCTTGTTCGGGGTATTGACCAACGTGGTCTGGACTAATCACGGGCCCTGCGCGGTCGACGGATTCGAGGCGGTGCGGGGCCGGCTGCGCCGCAACGGACCGGTGACCGTATACGGCGTCGACAAGTTTCCCCGGATGGTCGACTACGTCATGCCCACCGGGGTCCGCATCGCCGACGCCGACCGGGTGCGGCTGGGTGCCCACCTGGCGACGGGCACCACCGTGATGCACGAAGGCTTCGTCAACTACAACGCGGGCACCCTGGGTGCGTCGATGGTCGAGGGCCGCATCTCGGCGGGCGTGGTCGTCGGCGACGGCTCGGACATCGGCGGCGGTGCGTCGATCATGGGGACGCTGTCCGGCGGCGGCACGGAGGTGATTTCTGTCGGCAAGCGATGCCTGCTGGGCGCCAACGCCGGGCTGGGTATCTCGCTGGGCGACGACTGCGTCGTGGAGGCCGGGCTGTATGTCACCGCGGGCACGAAAGTCGCTATGCCCGACGGCAATTCGGTCAAGGCCCGGGAGCTTTCCGGCGGCAGCAACTTGCTGTTCCGGCGCAATTCACTGAGCGGGGCGGTCGAGGTGGTGGCTCGCGACGGGCAGGGCATCGCGCTCAACGAGGATCTGCACGCCAACTAAACCCCAACTAGCCGACACCGAGCGCGGTTCCGTTGGTTTCCGGGAGTAGATAGGTACACACCAGGCTGACCGCCACCAGCACGGCCAGCATCAGGCCGATCGCCCAGCTGCCATAGGTTGCCAACAGCGTTCCGGCGATCAACGGCGGCATTGCACTGCCGACGATGCCGGCGAGGTTCTGCGCCAGCGCCGAGCCGCTGTAGCGGTAGCGGGTGGCGAACAGCTCCGGGATGAACGCCGCCGTAGGTCCGGAGCCGGTCGCCGCGGCAGCGCACATGCCGACGATCGCCACCGCGTACCAAACGGGTTTGCCGGTGTCCAGCAGCGGCATCACCACAAACGACCACGGCAGACAAACTGCCCAACCGATCAGCATCATCCGCCGGCGGCCGACCCGGTCGCACAGAATGGCCGAGAGCGCCATGAAGGTCATGCTCGCGAACCCGCCCAGCGCACCGACGGACCAGATGAAGTTGCGCGAATACCCCAGGTGGGAGTGGGCGTAGACGGCCAGATAGGTGTTGGCCATGTAGATGAACCCCAACGCGCCGACGATGCTGCCAGCGACCAGCACGATCTCCCGACGTTGCAGCCGCAGCAGCTCCGCGATCGGTGCAGCGGGTATCAGGTTGCGGGCTTTCTCCTCGGCGAACACCGGCGTCTCGTTGATGTTGAGCCGCACGTACAGCGCGAGCACGATCAGCACCCCGCTGATCAGGAACGGCACCCGCCATCCCCATTGCAGGAAGGCGGAGCTGTATTCGCCGATGGTGAGGTTCACCCCCAGAAAGGTCGCGCTGCTCAGCACCGCCGCGGTACCGCCGCCGATCAAGGTGAACATGCCGTATAGCCCGCGCTTGTCGGGCGGCGCGTACTCGGCGCTCAGCAACGCCGACCCGGCCCACTCGCCGCCGACGGCGAAGCCCTGCAGCAGCCGCAGCGCGACCAGGATCAGCGGCGCCGCGGCACCAATGGTCCCGCCGCTGGGAACCAAGCCGACGCCCACGGTCGACACGGCCATGATCAGCAGGGTGGCGATCAGCGTCTTCTTGCGCCCCAGCCGGTCCCCGAAGTACCCGAAGACGGCCGCGCCGAGCGGACGGGACAGGAAGGCCGTCGCGAACGTGCCCATCGAGGCGATGGTGGCGAGCCCAGGCCGTAGGTGCGGGAAGAACACCGCGGGAAACACCAGCGCCGCCGCGGTTCCGTAGATGAGGAAGTCGTAGAACTCGATCGCCGAGCCGACCAGGCAGGCAGCCGCCACCCGTCGCATCGGGGTGACCTTGGGACTGGCGGAGACCGTCACAGCGGAGTCATCTATTCGTTGGCCGGCTGGGTCTTGCACACCACGACGGTATGCGACGGGCTGGTGTGGTTCCATAACCCGCTGGTCGCGAGCGTGCCGGCGCGCCCATGACCAAACTCAGCCGTCGGACAGCAGCTGCTTCTTGAGGACCTTGCCCATCGCGTTGCGCGGCAACGCGTCCACCATCCGCACCTCGCGCGGCCGCTTGTGCGCCGAGAGTTGGTGTGCGACGAAGTCGATGAGCCGTTCTGGCTCGGCCGAGCCGACCACGAAGGCGACGATCCGCTGACCCAGGTCCTCGTCGGGCAGACCGACGACGGCCACTTCCTCGACCTCGGGATGTCCCAGCAGCGCCGTCTCTATTTCGCCTGCGCCGATGCGATATCCGCCCGACTTGATCAAGTCCACCGACTCACGCCCGACGATGCGGTGCATGCCGCTGTCGTCGACGACCGCGACGTCCCCGGTCCGATACCAGCCGTCGACGTCGAACGCCTCGGCGGTGGCCTCCGGACGATTCAGGTAGCCGTTGAACATCGTCGGGCCGCGAACCTGAAGCTTGCCTACGGTTTCGCCGTCGTGCGGCGACTGGCCGCCGTCGTCGTCGACCAACCTGGTCTGCACCCCAGCCAACGGCAGCCCCACCCAACCGGCGCGCCGTTCACCGTCGGCCCGGGTGGACAGCGTGATCAGCGACTCGGTGCAGCCGTAGCGTTCAACCGGCTGGTGGCCGGTGAGCTCGGCCAACTGGTCGAACACCGGCACCGGCAGCGGTGCACTTCCGGACACCAGCAGGCGCGCCGGCCGCAGCGCCTCGGCCGCGGCCCGGTCGGCCACCACCCGCGACCACACCGTGGGGACTCCGAAATAGAGTGTGCCGCCGGCACTCGCATACCCGGCCGGTGTTGGCTTACCGGTGTGCACGAAGCGATTTCCCACCCGCAGCGACCCGAGCAGGCCCAGCACCAGCCCGTGCACGTGAAAAAGCGGCAACCCGTGCACCAGCACGTCGTCGGCCGTCCACTGCCAGGCGGCGGCCAGCGCGTCCAGGTCGGCGGCGATCGCCCGCCTGCTCAGTTGCACGCCTTTGGGCAGCCCAGTGGTGCCCGAGGTGTAGATGACCATGGCGCTGGCATCCGGCGGCGGCTCGGGATAGCGATGCCAGGAGCGGGCGTGCAACCGCACCGGGACGTGCGGCAGGCCCTCCGGCTGCTCGGGTACCGGGCCGAGCCAGGCTTGCGCACCGGAGTCGGTGAGCATGTGCCGGCGTTCGGCAACGCCGACGTCGGCGGGCACCGGGACGACGGGTACGCCGGCGATCAGGCAGCCGATGATCGCGAGCACCGTCGACGCGGTCGGCGTGGCCAGCACCGCGACCCGATGCGCCCCAGCGACCCGCTCGGCCACCGAAGTCGCGGCGCCGACCAAGTCGCTGCGGCTCAATGCGACGCCGTCGATGCTGACCGCATCACCGATGTCGGTGGCGGCGACGGCCGCGGGATCCAGCGAGGCTAACAGCACGTCAGCGAGGCTACCCGTGGCGCACCGCCCGCCCCCACGGACTTTTCGTTGTGTACTGAGGGCTTTGAATGTGCACTGGTGGCGTTCGGTGTGAGTGGAGGGTGAAAATCGGCGCGGCGTTTCGCCCAGGGTGCACACCGGAATCCACGATTCACACCCAAAGCCGAGGATTCACGCGGAACGCCCGAGACAGCGAAATGGCGCGGCCTTTTGTCCACCCGTAGCCGGACAACAAGACACAGCTCAACTCGCCGTGACGCGTGTGACTCATGGGGAACGCCCGACAAGCCAGCCGCAAACAGCCCCTATTTCGCCAGGCGCAGCCGCGAGCCGCCGGCCCGGCGTTCGGGTGGCGCGTCCGGGCGGGGAAACAGCGGCCGCAGCACCGTCGGCGGCCGGAACGGCGCCCATTGGCCGCGCGGCTGTGCGAGCCGGTCCGCGATGGCCCAGACCACGGCCGCATTGTGGCCGTAGCCGATGTGGCTGGCCAGCACCGCGATGTTCTCCGCGCGCGCCGACGGCGTCTCGAGACACGTCTGCCAGGCGACCATGCCGTCGTAGCGCGAATAGATCGAGGTCGCCGGCACCGGCAACGGCTCGGCTTCGGACTCCAGCGGCAAGGCGGGACGCTCGACGTGCAGGTGTGCATAGCGATTGAAGCTTCGCGTGGCGCGCGACTGGCTTTCGTCTTCCATCCGGAACGGGCTGCCGAGCGTGATCACCTGACGCACTGACGACGGCTCACGGCGGGCCAGGGCACGAGCGAAGATACCGCCCAGGCTCCACCCGATCAGGCTGATCGGAGCGTCGTATCGGGTATGCAGCTCGTGGAACCGATCGGCCATTCCGGCCACCGTTTTGGCCGTCGGGCCGAAGTTGCGCCCCAGCCCCCAACCGTGCACCCGGTATCCGAGGCGGCGCAGGATGCGGCGCAGCGTCCAGGTGGAGCCGTCCGCGGCCAGAAAACCGGGCAGCACCAACACCGGATGACCGTCGCCGGTGGGCAGTGCCCGATGCAGCGGCAACGCCGTCACCAGCGCCCCGTACTCGGCCATCGCACGGGGTACATCGCTGAGGTAGAGGCCCAGTGAGGGCACCTCGACGAAGCGGGTAGCAGACTTGGAAAAGGGCACTGCCATAGCTACGAGAGTGACACAACACACAGCCTTCAGCAGCAGTTCAAACTCGCTCGTCCCAGATCTTCATCAGGGTGGACAGGATTTCTTCGCCGCGGCCCAGCCCGGCCAGATGACTTTCCTCCGGCAAGTGGAAGAGCTCGGCGTCCGGCAGCCGGGCAACCACGTGCTCACCGTGGGAGAACGGGATGATGTGGTCGTGGTCGCCGTGCCACCACCGGACCGGCACCTTCACCTCGTCGAGCCGGAATCCCCAGTCCCGCGCGAACAGCATGACGTCGTTGAACGGCGCAGCCAGTTGCTTCCGGCTGCCGTTGAGCAGGTCGTCGAGGAACATCGCTTTGAACTCCGGACGGGTCAGCAGGTGCCGGTCGGCCTCCGGCGAAAGCAGGGCATACACGATGAGCGCGGGGGACGCTACCGGCCGGATCGACTGGACCAGCAAGCTCGCGCCGATCCGCAACGGGTTGCCGCCGAATCTCAGCAGCGGCGCGACCCGCAGCCCAAGGGTCATCGCACCACCACTGATCGCGTCGGGACCGCGCGTCGGCGCTACGCCACCGAGCACTCCGGCCACCACCACCCGGTCGGACAGCCCCGCGGCGCACGCCAGCGCGTAGGGCCCGCCGCCGGACAGGCCGATGACGGCCATTTTGTCGATTCCGAGTGTGTCGGCGATGGATCGCAGGTCGTCGGCGAACGCGGAGATGGTCTCGTACCGATGTGGTGTTGACGCGCCGATGCCGGGCCGATCAAGTCCGATGAGGCGGATGTTATTGCGTTCGGCGTAAACCCGGGCCTCGGTCGGGATCTGCCGGCGCGCGCCCGGCGTGCCGTGCAGCCAGAAGACGGGACGCCCCTGCGGGGCACCGAACTCGGCGAAGCCGATCTGCCGGTCTTCGCCGACGGCGATGTTTCCTTCGAGCTTCGGGCGGGCTATCGCGACGGTCATGCCGAGCAGCTTCGCATGCAGCCTCGGTGGCGGTAAAGCTGCTCGCTCGATGGTGGTGACCCGCTTCGCCCGGCGTGACCGCCGCGCTGGCGATCACCACTAGCCGTTCAGCAGCCGCTCGCCGATGACGCGTTGCTCACGCAGGGCGGCAATCTCCTGCTCGGAATGTCCCAGAGCGCGCAAAATCTCGTCGTTGTGCTGGCCGAGGGTGGGCGGGGCCGTGCGGTGGTGTCGCGCCGGCCCGGCGGCGATGCGAAATGGCCAGCCCGGATAGCGGCGCACTCCGGTGACCGGGTGCTCGAACTCCTCGTAAAACCCGCGGGCGTCGAGTTGCTCGATCTCATACATCTGATCGGACGTGACCAGCTGCTCGACCGGGATTCCTTGTGCCCGAAGGGTTTTTATGATCACAGCCGGAGACTGCGTTCGGGTCCAGGCGGTGACCAGCTCGTCGAACACGTCGTGTTCCACCAGCTGATCGTCGGGCAGCGACAGCGCCACCCAGCAATCCTCGACGCTGGTGGGATAGACGCCCTGCAGATAGCCGCGCCGACGGTTCCCCTCCCGGGGCCGGACGACACCGGTCATCGAGTACTCGATCACCGGTTCGGCAGCCAGGCAGGCGGCGACCTCGATCTGCGCGATCTCGATCAATTGCCCTTCGCCGGTGCGCTTGCGGTGCTCCAGTGCCGCCAGCAATGCGACGGCCGCGTGCACGCCGACGACGGGATCCGCCGGCCCTTGCAGGTTGCACGGCGGCCCGTCGGGGTAACCGGTTGCGGCCGACATGCCGGAGGTCTGCTCGATGTTCAGCGCCCAGCCGACGTAGTCGCGCCACGGGCCCTGCAGACCGAACCCCGGCATTCGCACCATGATCACGTCCGGCTTAAGCGCTACCAGCGAGTCGTAGTCCAGGCCGAACTGCTCCACTACCCGCGGCGAAAAGTTCTCCACCACAACGTCGGCCTGCGTGGCCAACTCGCGGACGATCTCGCGGCCGCGTTGCGACGTCAGGTCGAGCGTGAGATCCCGCTTGTTGAGGTTGGTGGCCTGCCAGAGGGCGCTGCGCTCGTACCAGTCGTCACCCTCGAAGGGAAATGCCCCCGAGTAGCGGTGCCCGTCGGGCCGTTGGATGGACTCGACTTTGACGATATCGGCGCCGAACGCGCCGAGGTAGCAGGTCAGATACGCGCCGGCCCAAAAGGTAGACAGGTCCAGCACCCGCAGTCCGTCGAAAGGCACAGAACCCGCTGCGGTGCAGGGTGATTCGGCCCGGGTGGTCCACGGTTCCGACGGCTTTCCCAGCCGCGGTGCCGGGCGGGGCTGTGCGACTGGTGTTTTGGAGAATCGGAACGGCGCTCCGGGGCGCCGAAAGCCCGCCTGCTCCACGAAGAACCCGCGCTGGGCGTACTGCGGACAATCCAGCACAGTAGCGCCGTCGTTGACCGGGGCGGCCGGAATGCGCATCGCCTGGCTGAGTTCGACAATTTCTGCGACGGTCCGTTCGGCCAGCAGCGGTTCGGCTGTGGCGAAAAACTCGGCACGCTCCGGGCCGCCCAGCATGATCGCGATCTGGTGCTCAGCGTACTCGGGCAGTCCAAGCATCGCGCACACGTCGAGCCAGTGCTGTCCGGTCAGGCAGTTGATCCCCACCCAGCCGTCGGCGGCCCGGACCACGCCGAGCATGGGTGCCGAACGACGGTTGGGCGGCAGGCCGAGGCTTCGCATCCGCTGTGCCATCAGCATCGGATACGGCAGCGTCGACAGCAGCGACTCCAATTCGGACACGTCTACTACCCGCACCTGTCCCGCCGGCTGCAACCGCAGCGCGGTCAGCGCACCCAGCGCGCCGTAGGCGCCCGCGACGTACTCGGCGATCCGGGCGCCGGCCTGTACCGGCGGACGCTCGGGGTCCCGGACACTGATCCAGCCCGACGCCGCCTGCACGGTCAGCGGCGTGACCGGTCGGTCACGCCAGGGTCCACACTGCCCGAACGCAGAGATGCTCAGCAGCACCAGGTTTGGGTTCACGCGTTGCAGTGTGTCGAGGTCCAGCCCCCAGCATTCCAGCATTCCGGGCGGGTGATTCTCGACCAGCACGTGCGCTCCGGCGATGAGTTCACACGCGGCCGACAGGGCGTGAGGTTGTTCGAGATCGAGTGTTGCGCTGTGCTTGCCGGCGTTGAGGTATTCGAAAAGGCCACCGCGTTTCGAATCCTCGACGCCATTAGGAAACGGGCCCCACTGGCGCAACGGGTCTCCGGCGGGCGCCTCGATCTTGGTGACCTCGGCGCCGAGGTCGACGAAAAGCTTTGCGGCGTAGGGACCTGAGATCTCTTCGGCGATTTCGACGACACGGAGCCTGGTGAGGGGTCCCCTCACGCGGGGACCCCGATGGCCTTCTTCTCCATGTACTGGTGCAGTCCGCCGATGCCGCCACCCTCGCGACCTAGCCCGCTCAGCTTGAATCCGCCGAACGGCGCGTCACCGGGGCTGACGCCGTTGACCGCGATCTGGCCGGTGCGGACGCGTCGCGCCACGCCTACGGCGCGGTCGGTGTCGGTGCCCCACACCGCACCGGACAGCCCGTACCGCGAGTTGTTCGCGATCGCAACCGCGTCGTCGTCGTCTCGGTAGCGCAGCACCGTCAACACGGGCCCGAAGACTTCCTCCTGGGCGATCGTCGAATCCGGGCCGACGTCGGTGAGAATCGTTGGCTCGAAGTAGAATCCGACGTCCAGGCCGGCCGGCCGCCCACCGCCGGTCACCAGCTTCGCTCCGTCGCTGACCGCGCGGTCGACGTGCGCCTGGACCCGATCCCGTTGCGCCGCACTGATCACCGGTCCCATCTGCACATCGGGATCAGTGGGGTCGCCGACCTTCACTTGGCGGGCCAGCGCAACAAGCCGGTCGACGACGTCGTCGTGCAGCGAATCGGGCAGCAGCAGCCGGCTGTGCAGGATGCAGGCCTGCCCGGCGTGCATCGAGCAGCAGTCGAACAGCATCTGCTGCAGCATTTCGTCGGTGACCACCATGTCGTCGAGGATGATGCTCGCCGACTTGCCACCCAACTCCAGCAAGATCCGCTTCATGGTGGCGCCTGCGGCGGACATGACTTGGCAGCCGACCGCCGAGCTTCCGGTGAAGCTGATCATGTCGATGCGCGGATCGGTGGTGAGCAGCTTGGCGGCCTCGATGCCCGACGGGGTGACCACGTTGACCACGCCCGGCGGGATATCGGTGTGCTCGTCGATGATCCGGGCAAGTGCGAGCCCGGCCAGCGGTGTCAGCGGCGAGGGCTTCAACACCACGGTATTGCCCGCTGCCAGAGCATTATTCAGCTTCATGACGTTCAGACAGTGCGGGAAGTTCCACGGCGTCAGGATCGCAACGACGCCGAGCGGCTCGTGCCGCAGCAACGTGGTGCCCGCGCCGATACCGGTGACCTCCTGGTCAGCCAGCTGAGTGGCGAGCTGGGCCGCGTGCATGGACATGAACGCGGCGCCATCAACCTGCATCATCCGCTCGTTCGCGAGGCATCCCCACTCCACCTGGGACAGCGCGAAGAACTCGTCGGCGTTCTTCATCAGCGCGTCCCCGAGCTGATTGAGACAGCCGGCACGCTCCTGATGGCTCATGGTGCCCCACGGCCCGCTGTCGAAAGCCCGCCGCGCGGCGCCGATCGCCTCACCGGCCTGGGCGATGCTCGCGTCGGGCGCGGTGGCGATGGTCTGCTCAGTGGCCGGCGAGACGTCGTCGTAGCGACCGTCTTCCGGCTCGACCCAGCGACCGTCGATGTAGAGCTGGTAGCTGTCGACCAGTTTCGGCAGTGCCTTTGGACAAAACTCAGTCGCTTGCTCGGTCATCTGGTTCCTCACAAAAGCGTCGGTCATCTAATCACCTGGTGTACACCCGCTGGGCTACGACGTCAATCATCGGTGACCTGAATTCCCGGCCATATCAAGATGTTGTGTCTGTATTGACAGCTGAGGCCGGTGCAGAGTAGACACATTTCGCAGGACAGATTGCACCAATCTGTCGGATCCATGTCCTGGCGAGAGGCCGCCCGTGCGCACGCAAATTCCGCTGCACTCCCCCGATTTCTACGCAGGCGACCCATACCCCGCCTACCGCGAGCTGCGCGAAACGGAGCCGGTGTCCTGGAACGACGTCACCAACTTCTGGGCGCTGCTGAAATACGAAGACGTCCGCTTCGTGTCGAGCAATCCGGCCCTGTTCTCCTCGACGAAGGGCATCACCATCCCAGACCCGGCGATGCCCAACCCAGTGCAGGAGGGCGGCCTGATCTTCACCGACCCGCCGCGGCACCGGCAGATGCGCAAGCTGATCAACTCGGGCTTCACCCGCCGCCGCGTTGCCGTGCTGGAACCCAAAATCCGTGAGATCGTGCGGGGCATCCTGGACCGCGTCGAACCCGATTCAGTGCATGAATTCGCCGAGGAAATCGCGGCTCCGCTGCCGACCCGCATGATCGCCGAGCTGATCGGCGCGCCACCCGACGACTGGGAGCAATTCCGGGCCTGGTCGGATGCGGCCACCGGCACCGCCGACCCCGAGATCGAGCTCGATCCTTTCGTGGCGGCGGGCCAGCTCTTCGCGTACTTCCAGAAACTGATCGCCGCCCGGCGGGCGGAACCGCGCGACGACCTGTTGTCGGTCTTGGCCGAGGCGGAGATCGACGAGCACCGGCTCACCGACGAAGACCTGCTCAACTTCGCGTTTCTGTTGCTGGTTGCCGGCAACGAGACCACCCGAAATCTCATCGCGTTGGGCACGCTGGCGCTGATAAAACACCCCGACCAGTGCCGCCTGCTGGTCGACGATCCCGCCCTGGTCCCGGGCGCGGTCGAGGAAATGCTGCGATGGAACAGCCCGGTGGTCCACATGGCCCGCACGGCGACGGCCGACGTCGAGATTCGCGGTCGGTCGATCCGCAAAGACGATGTGGTGGTGATGCTCTACGGGTCAGCCAACCGTGATGAGGAGATATTCGGCCCCGACGCCGAAGAATTCAAGGTGACCCGCCATCCCAACCCGCACATCGCGTTCGGGTGCGGCGAGCATTCCTGCGTGGGAGCGCAATTGGCCCGTCTGGAGGCGACCGTGTTTTTCGACGAACTGCTGCGCCGCTTTCCCAGGCTTGAGCTGGTTGGCGCGGTGGACCGGATGAGGGCCACCATGGTGCCCGGCGTGAAGCGCATGCCGGTACGGCTGGGAGGCTGACGGGTGCATCTCGAATACTCACCCGAACAGGAGCAGTTGCGCGCCGAGATCCGGGCCACGCTCGACCAGGTGATGACGCCGGAACGAATCGCCGCGATCGGCGATCGCATCGAGGGTGGTCCCGAGGTGCGTGAGTGTGTACGCGCTCTGGCGGCGGCCAACCTGCTCGGCGTCGGATGGCCGAAAGAATATGGGGGACGCGGGTTCTCGGCGATCGAGCAGTTCATCTTCGCCGAGGAGGCGCGACGGGTCAATGCACCGATCCCACTGGTGACGCTCAACACGGTGGGGCCGACCCTCATGCAGTACGGCTCCGAAGAGCAGAAGCAGAAGTTTCTGCCGGCGATCCTGGACGGCAGCGTGGAGTTCTCGATCGGTTACTCCGAGCCGGAGGCGGGAAGCGACTTGGCGTCGCTGCGTACCACCGCGGTGCGCGATGGTGACGACTACCTGATCAACGGCCAGAAGATGTTCACCAGCGGAGCCGCGTACGCAGACTACATCTGGCTGGCGGCACGCACCGATCCGAACGTCAAGAAGCACAAAGGGATCTCGATCTTCATCGTGCCCACATCTTCGCCCGGCTTCTCCTGGCAGCCGCTGCACACCATGCCGGGCATATCCACGTTCTATACGTTCTACGACGACGTGCGTGTGCCCGCGAGTGCGATCGTGGCCGGAGAGAACCTCGGCTGGCAGCTGATCACCACACAACTGAACTTCGAACGCGCTGCCCTGGGCAATCTCGGCGCACTCGAACCACTCTTCGAGAAGACGCTGGAATGGGCTATCGCCACTGAGCTCGACGGGGGACGCGTCATCGACCAGCCCTGGGTGCACCTGGCCCTGGCCCGTGTCGAGGCTCAGGTGGCCGCCTACAAGCTCGTCAATCTGCGAGTGAACGCGGCGATGACGAAGGACTCAGGGGGCGTGCTCGGCATGGGTGAGGCGTCGGCCGCCAAGGTGTTCGGCACCGAGCTGACCCAGCAGGTGGCGCGCGAGCTGCTGGAAGTGCTGGACTGCAACGGGATACGCCGCGGCAGCGACGCTCCCCTGCGCGGGGCACTGGAGTCCGCGTACCGGATGGCGGTCATCAATACGTTCGGCGGCGGCGCCAACGAACTCCAGCGAGACATCATTGCGATGGCAGGATTATCTATGCCGCGGGCACCTCGCGACCTTCGGGCCGCTAAAACATGATCAGCACGTTAGTCAGGAGGCAGTACCACGTGACCGATACCGAAACCGTCACCGCCAAGGTGCGGGCACTCGTCGGCCAGCCCACCGGCGGCACCGGAAAGCCGTCGGTGGCACCGGATCCGGTCAATCAGCCGATGATCCGGCACTGGGCCTACGCGCTGGCCGACATGAACCCCGTCTACCTCGACCCCGATTTCGCGGCCGCGTCGCGGTTCGGCGGCATCGTGTCGCCGCCGGTCATGCTGCAAACCTGGACGATGCCGTCGCCGCTACTCGAAGGGATCGGCGACCGCGGCGGCGCGCCCGTCGAAATCAAGTCCAACCCAACGGCATTCCTCGACGAAGCCGGATACACCAGCACCGTGGCGACCAACTCGGAGTTCGAGATTGAACGCTACCCGCGGCTCGGCGACGTCATCAGCGCAACGACGGTCTACGAGTCGGTCTCCGACGAGAAGAAAACGGCGCTGGGCACCGGCTTCTTCCTGACCTGGCTGACCACCTACACCGACCAGAACGGCGAGGTGCTGGGTCGGCAGCGATTCCGGGTGTTGCGATTCAGGCCGGAACGCTGATGGCGACCCGACTGGCGCCGACGATCAGCCCGGATACCGAATTCTTCTGGAATGGGTTGCGGGAGAACAAGCTCCTGATCCAGCGCTGTGGCGGATGCGGGCAGCTGCGCCATCCGTCCCGCCCGATGTGCCCCAACTGCCGCTCCCTGGACTGGAAAGCGGTCGAGTCGTCGGGCCGGGGCACCGTCTACAGCTTCGTGATGCCGCACCAGCCGCGGTTCCCGTTTTTCGACTATCCCTACGTCGTGGTGCTGGTGGAACTCGAGGAAGGCGTGCGGCTGGTGTCCAACCTGACCGACATCGACCCGGCCGATGTGACGGTCGGAATGCCCGTGGAGGTCTACTACCAAACCTTCGACGGGGCCGACGGCGACCTTGTGCTGCACCAGTTCCGGCCGGCGGGTGGGTAACTGCGCATGGATTTTACCTTCACCGAAGAGCAGGAGACCATCGCGAAACTCGCCCGCGAGCTGTTCGAGCGCCGGGCCACACCGGATCACTTGACCGAAGTCGAAGCCGGCGACATCCGCTACGACGAGGCGCTGTGGAAGGAACTCGCAGCACTCGACCTACTGGGCACCGCCTTGCCCCAGTCGGTGGGCGGCAACGGCTTTGGCTTTGTGGAACTCGGGGTGCTGTTGGCCGAGGTCGGGTGGAGCGTGGCCCC
This sequence comes from Mycobacterium sp. NGS41, assembly GCF_059812725.1. Taxonomy (NCBI): domain Bacteria; kingdom Bacillati; phylum Actinomycetota; class Actinomycetes; order Mycobacteriales; family Mycobacteriaceae; genus Mycobacterium; species Mycobacterium sp. NGS41. The sequence goes on along the minus strand of NZ_JCALDF010000001.1, from coordinate 214,634 downwards.
GGTACCTGTCTACCCGACGCTGTTGCTGGGCGCCGACCCGATCGCCCAGTACGGCAATGCCGAGCAACAGCAACGGTTCCTGCCCGGTGTCGTCGCGGGAACCCGCATACTGACTGCTGGACTGGCCGAGCCGGGGCGCTCAGATCCTTGCGCGCCTTCAACAACAGCTCGGCGCGACGGATCGCGCTGGCGGCTCGACGGCGCCAAAGAACTGGTGCCCGCCGCCCAACTTGCTGACACTGTGCTGATTCCGGCCTCGATACGCGACGGCGGCGGGGGCTTGTTTCTGGTTGCCACCGAGGCGAGCGGAGTCGAGGTTCGACCGGTGAGAACCACCAGTGGCGAGCCGCACGCCGACGTATTCCTGGACGGCGCAACCGTTTCCAGCGAAGACTGGCTCGGCACCCACGGCGAGCGGCTGATCGATTCGCTGCACACCCGCGCCCTGGTCGGGCTTTGCGCGATCCAGCTGGGCGTGGCGGAGCGGGCCTTGCGGATGGCTGCTGCATACACCACGCAACGCGAGCAATTCGGCCGCCCGATCGGCAGTTTCCAGGCGGTGCAGCAGCGGATGGCCGACGCCTTCATCGACGTCGAGGCGATCCGGTGGACCACCTGGCATGCGGCATGGCTGATCGCGCACGGGCGGCCGGCGGACCGGGCAGCTCGCATCGCGAAATTCTGGGCCGCCGAGGCGGGCGCCCGTGTCGCCGCCACCACCCAACAGGTACACGGCGGCATCGGAATTGACACCAGCTATCCCCTACACCGCTACTTCCTGTGGGCCAAACACAACGAACTCGCCCTCGGCCCGGCTGTTGTCCAGTTGGCCGGCCTTGGCGCAACATATTCGGAAGGACACGCATGACGACTGTGCAGACCCACACTGTGAAATGGGCCGACATCTCGGTCGGCGACGAAGTGAATCCACTCGAAATCCCGATCACCACAACGATGATCGTTGCTGGCGCGATCGCCTCCCGCGACTTCATGCCGGTGCACCACGACCGTGACTACGCCAACAAGCAGGGCTCGCCCAACCTGTTCATGAACATCCTGACCACCAACGGGTACTGCGTGCGTTTCCTCACCGACTGGGCCGGACCCGAGGCGATGGTCAAGAACCTGTCGATTCGCCTTGGCGTGCCGTGCTTTCCGGACGACCCGCTGCGATTCACCGGCAGCGTGACCGGTAAGACCGAAGGCGCTGCCGGAGAGAACTTCGTCGAGGTAACGTTCCAGGGCGCCAACAGTCTGGGCAATCACGTCTCCGGCACCGCGGTGCTCAGCCTGCTCGACGTGGCGGCCCGGCGTCGCCACCATCAAGGCGGAGCTGGCGCATGACTAACACGCTGCCCGGCGCCGCGGCGATCGTGGGGATCGGCCAAACCGAGTTCTCCAAGGAATCCGGCCGTAGCGAGCTGCAATTGGCTTGCGAGGCGGTCAGCGCCGCTTTGGATGATGCCGGTCTGGAGCCCGCCGACGTCGACGGCATGGTGACGTTCACCATGGACGCCAGCGACGAGATCGACATCGCCCGCAACGTGGGAATCGGAGACCTGAGCTTCTTCAGCCGCGTCCACCATGGCGGGGGCGCCGCGGCCGGCACTGTCGTGCACGCGGCAATGGCGGTCGCCACAGGTGTCGCCGACGTGGTGGTGTGCTGGCGCGCGTTCAACGAACGTTCCGGCTTCCGATTCGGCGGCAGCGGCCGTACCAGCGCGGAGACCCCGCTGTTCATGGCGCACTACGCGCCGTTCGGATTGCTCACTCCCGCGGCCTGGGTCGCGCTGCACGCCCAGCGCTACATGTCGACGTACGGGGTCACCAACGAGGACTTCGGCAGGGTCGCCGTCGTCGACCGAGCGCACGCGGCGAAGAACCCCGATGCGTGGTTCTACCAGCGTCCGATAACTCTGGAAGACCACCAGAATTCGCGCTGGATCGTCGAACCCGTGCTGCGGCTGCTGGATTGCTGCCAGGAGAGCGACGGCGGTGTCGCGCTCGTCGTTACCAGTGCGGAGCGCGCACGCGACCTGCGCCAGCCGCCGGCAATCATCACCGCGGCAGCACAGGGCGCGGCCTCCGACGGCGAGATGATGACCAGCTATTACCGTGAGGACATCACCGGCCTTCCCGAGATGGGGGTGGTGGCCCAGCAACTGTGGCGCGATTCGGGCCTGAAGCCTCAGGACATTCAAACCGCGTTTATCTACGACCATTTCACGCCGTTCGTGTTCACCCAGCTCGAGGAGCTCGGTTTCTGCGGGCGCGGCGAGGCGAAGGATTTCGCAACCGTCGAGAACCTGTCGCTGGGCGGCGCGCTGCCGATCAATACCAACGGTGGGCTGCTCGGCGAAGCGTACATCCATGGCATGAACGGCATCACCGAAGGCGTGCGTCAGGTGCGCGGCACGTCGTACAACCAGGTCGACAACGTCGAACACGTGCTGGTCACCTCGGGCACAGGTGTGCCGACCAGCGGGCTGATCCTCGCGCGGGCTAACTAGGGGGAGCCATATGCCTAAACTCGCGGTGCTGACCGCACATGGCGGGCCGATCGAGCTGGCCGACTTCCCGCTCACCACACCGGCTCCCGGAACCGCGGCGCTCAAACTGCGAATGGCCGGCATCTGCGGATCCGACTTACACATCTTCCGCGGCGAGCTGCCGCTGCCATGTCCGTTTGCCATGGGGCACGAAATGGTGTGCGAAATAGCCGAACTGGGCGAAGGGCTGACCCACGATGCCGCCGGCAAACCATTAGGCGTAGGCGATCGTGTTGTTACACCATACTTTTGGACCTGTGGGCAATGTCATGCGTGTGCGCGCGGCAGGTCGTATGCGTGCCAAAACCTTATGGCCGGCGAATACCGCACCCACGTCCAGGAGCCGCATTTCGTCGCCGCATATGGCGAGTACTACTACACCACCCGGCGCCAGCCGCTGTACAAAGTACCCGAGGATCTACCCGATGAAGCCGTCGCGCCACTGAATTGCGCGCTGGCCCAGGTGTTGTTCGCGCTACGCGACGTCCGGCTGGGCGACACCGTCGTCATCCAGGGCGCCGGCGGCCTGGGCATCAACGCCGCCGCCGTGGCCCGCACCGCCGGTGCCGCGTCGGTGATTGTCATCGACAAGATCGCCGGGCGCCTGGATGTCGCAGCGGATTTCGGCGCCACCCACTGCATCGACGCCAGCGGAATGTCCACGGCTGAGGTCACTGAACAGGTGCAGCGACATACCGACGGCATCGGCGCCGACTGGGTGCTCGAGGTGGTCGGCGTCCCGGGTGTCATCCCCGACGGCGTCGGATTCCTCCACAACGGCGGCACGCTGCTCGAGGTCGGCAACATCGGGATGGGCCGTACTTTCGAGCTCGATCCCAGCGCGCTGGTCTACGGCAACAAGTCGGTGCGCGGCGTGATGCTCTACGATCCGGTCACGCTCGCGATCGGCCTGTCCTTCCTTCAGCACACCAGCTTTCCGTTCGGCCGGCTGATGCCCGAGCCGTTCCACCTCGCCGACGTAAACGACGCTTTCGCCTCAGCCGATGCCGGTTTGGTGCCCCGAGGAGCTCTGGTGCCCTGATGACTCATACGACCGAGACGGATACCCGCGACCTCATCATCGAGTCCGCGTACGCCTGTTTCCGCAAGCACGGCCTGCTGAAGACGACGATCGTCGATATCGCCAAGGAGGCGAACGTCTCCCGCAGCACGATCTACGAGTACTTCCGCGACAAGGGCGCCATCCTGGAAGCCTGCGCCGAGCACGCCTCCGAGCAGTTCTACCGCGAGATGTCCAGGGCGATGGGCCGCGGCACCTCGCTGGAGGAAAAGCTCTCCTGCGCAGCCGTATTCGTGACTCAGGCGCGGCGGGCGATCGCCTCCGAGGAGTACTTTGACGAAGATGCGATCAGCCTGCTGCTGACCAAAGACGCCGCGGTGCTGTTGCGCGAATGTGTCGACTTTTTTGCGCCCTATCTTTCGGCCGCCAAGCTCACCGGCGAGGTCCGTAAAGACCTCGACATCGAGTCCGCCGGTGAATGGTTCGCGCGCATACTGTTTTCGCTGTTCAGCACGGCATCACCGATCCGCGATATGGACAATCCCGAAGTAGTTGCCGAGTTCGTCAGCGCACATGTGGTACGCGGGTTCGCCAGCGATCGCCCGCGGCCCAGGCGTCAAGGGTGACGAAGATTCGGCAGGCGCTGCCAGACGATGCGTTGGCTGTAGCCCGCGTGCACATCCGCGCCTGGCAGGTGGCTTACCGAGGACTGATCGCCCAGGCCTACCTGGACAGTCTCAAGCCTGAAGTCTGGGCCACTAAGTACGCTTTTCAGCGAACCGGCCCTGACCTGCCGACGACGTTGGTCGCGGTCGACGACGAAACTATCTGCGGCCTGGTGATGTTCGGTCCCTATCGAGGTGAAGACATGCCTCCGAATTTCGTTGAGCTGCTGGCGATCTACGTCGAACCTGGCTGTTGGGATAGTGGCACGGGTCGACTGCTGATCGGCGCCGCCCGAGAGCAGATGCGGCTTGCTGGTTACACCGACGCCGCGCTGTGGGTGCTGGACGGGAATCTGCGCGCGCGGCGGTTCTATGAATGCGACGGCTGGACGCTGGACGGTGCGCGGCAGACGAAGACCATTGCGGGTGCGGAAATGGACGAAGTGCGGTACCGACGTACACTCGACTGATTTCTTGTGTCCGCGAGCAGGCGCGGCGCTCATGGTGAGTAGACGCAAAATCATTCAAACTTGGCCGGATTCAAGTGCTTTTGCGTCTGCACGCGAAAGCGTGCAAATCCCTTGTGTCACTGTGGTTTCAGTAGTCCCAACGCGGCGATTCTTGTCGGTGGTCGTTCGTAAACTTTGGGGCATGGGTGCGAGCAGTCGTGAAGAGATCGTCGAGGTCTTCGACGCGCTCGATGCCGACGCTGAACGATTGTGCGAGTTGTCCTTTGACGTGTTGACCACTCCAGAGCGATTGCGGGCATTAGAGCGCCTGGAGCGGGTGACCCACCAGCTTCGGGCACCCCAGCATACGTTGATCAATCAGGTCGGCGAGCAGGCCGGCGACCAAGAACTGGGCGGCACATTGCCCACGGCGCTGGCCAACCGGCTACGCATCACCAAAGCCGAGGCCAGCCGACGCATCGCCGAAGCCGAAGATCTGGGTCAGCGTCGCGCGCTGACCGGCGAGGCGCTGCCGCCACAGCTGAGCGCAACCGCAGCCGCCCAGCGCCAGGGACTGATCGGTGACGCGCATGTGAAGGTGGTCCGCAGCTTCTTTGCCCACCTGCCTGCCGAGGTGGACCTGCCTACCCGTGAAGCCGCCGACGCCGACCTGGCCGCCAAGGCCAGCCACTACCGCCCGGACGAGTTGGCCAAATACGCCCAGCGGGTGATGGACTGGCTTAACCCCGATGGCGAACTAAACGATCAGGAGCGCGCCCGCAAGCGCGGCATCACGCTCGGTAAGCAGGAATACGACGGCATGTCGCGCATCAGCGGCTACCTGACCCCCGAGGCCAGGGCCACGTTCGAACCGGTGTTGGCCAAACTGGCCGCCCCCGGCGCCTGCAACCCCGAGGACCAAACACCGGTCATCGACGATGTACCCGATGAGGACGCGGTCCGCCGCGACACCCGATCTCAAGCCCAACGCAATCATGACGGCTTGCTGGCCGGACTGCGGGCGCTGCTGGCCTCAGGGGATTTGGGTCAGCACAACGGCCTGCCGGTGTCGATCGTCATCATCGCCACACTCCAAGAACTCGAAGCCGCCATCGGCAAAGCCCTCACCGGCGGCGGCTCGCAGCTACCGATGTCGGATGTGATCCGAATGGCCAGCCACGCCCATCACTACCTGGCGCTATTCGACAACGGCAAACCTTTGGCTTTGTTCACACCAAGCGCTTCGCCTCGCCAGCGCAGCGAATCATGTTGTACGCCAGGGATCGTGGGTGTACAAAGCCCGGCTGTCCTGCGCCGGCCTACCACAGTGAGGCCCACCACATGCAAGGCTGGACCACCACCCGCCGCACCGACATCGACGACCTCACCCTGGCCTGCGGCCCGGATAACCGGCTCGTCGAAACAGGCTGGACCACACGCATTAACGCCCGCGGCGACACCGAATGGATACCACCGCCACACCTCGACCATGGACAACCAAGAACGAACGCGTTCCACCACCCCGAACGATTCCTCCGCGACGACGACGACGAACCCGCTTGACGCCGAGACATACCCTCAGTGGCCCGAACGTTCGGCCAGTGCCCGCACGAAGAACGTCAGATTCGCCGGACGTTCGGCCAATCGGCGCATGAAATAGCCGTACCACTGAGTGCCGTACGGCACGTACACCCGTACCTGATTACCAGCATCGACCAGCCTCCGCTGCTCGTCGTCGCGGATGCCGAACAGCATCTGGTATTCGAAATCGCTAACGTCACGCCCTGATTCGCGAGCCAACGCGGGGACCGCGGTGATGATCTGCGGGTCGTGGGACGCCACCATCGGATAACCGGTGCCGGCCATCAGCACCTGCAGACACCGCAGATACGAGTCGGTGACGTCGTCGCGGTCCCGGTAAGCCACCGATACGGGCTCGTCGTACGCGCCCTTGCACAACCGCACCCGCGCCCCGACGGTAGCCAGCTCCCGGCAATCGTCCAACGTGCGGTGCAGATAGGCCTGCAAAACCGTTCCCAGCCAGGGAAAGTCGACGCGCAGGTCACCGGAGATCGACAACGTCGAATCCGTGGTGCGGTGATCTTCGGCGTCGACCGTGACCCAGACACCCACCTGCTGGGCCCGCGCGCAGATAATGCGGGCGTTGTCCAAGGCGATCTTCTGGCCGTCGTGCTCGAGCGCCTGCCCCAGTGCCGAAAGCTTGACCGACACCTCCAGCGGCCGCACGCGATCGGCACTGTCGCTGCGCAGCACATCGAGCAGACGCAGGTACGCCTGCACGGTGGCCTTCGCATCGTCGACGTCGCGCACGTCCTCGCCCAGATAGTCGATGCTGACGAAGCGACCCGACTCCCGCAGTACGGCAACACTATTCACCACAGAGTGGAGGGTCTCCCCCGGCACGAACCGGTGCACCACACTGCGGGTGACGGGCAGACGTTCGGCGGCACGCCGCAGGCCTTTCCTGTGGCTCGCGGCCAGTATCGCCGGACGAAGTGTGTTGGCGAACAGTCCGGACACTAGTCCGATCCCATGTGCGGGTAGAGGTGATCGGTGGCGGGTACGAACGTCTCCTTGATGGTGCGTGCCGAGGTCCAGCGCAACAGATTCAGCGGGGAGCCCGCCTTGTCGTTGGTTCCCGAGCCGCGTGAACCGCCGAACGGCTGCCGTCCGACCACGGCTCCGGTTGGCTTGTCGTTGACATAGAAGTTGCCGGCCGCGAACCGCAACCGGTTCTGTGCGGCCAGCACGGCCTGCCGGTCTTCGGCGATGACCGCGCCGGTCAGCGCGTAACGGGATCCCGTGTCGATGACGTCGAGGATTCGCTCGTACTGATCGTCGGGGTAGACGTGGACCGACAGCAGCGGACCGAAGTACTCGGTCGAGAAAGACTCATCAGTAGGGTCGTCGGACAGCAACACGGTCGGACGCACGAAATAGCCTTCGCTGTCGTCGTATTCGCCACCGACGGCGATGGTGACCCCAGGTGCGCCTTTCGCCCGCTCGATAGCGTCGACATTCTTGATAAAGGCGCGTCGGTCGATCAGCGCGCCACCGTAGTTGGTCATGTCGGTGATGTCTCCAAAGCGCAGATCCTCGGTCGCGCTCAGAAAACTGTCTCCCATCCGCTGCCATACCGAATGCGCGATGAACGCTCGCGACGCCGCCGAGCACTTCTGGCCCTGGTAGTCGAAGGCGCCGCGAATCAGCGCGGTGCGCAGCACATCCGGGTGCGCCGACGCATGGGCGAGGATGAAGTCCTTGCCGCCGGTCTCGCCGATCAACCGCGGATAGCTGTGGTAGCGACTGATATTGGTGCCCACGTGGTACCACAGCCGCTGGAACGTTGCCGTCGATCCGGTGAAGTGGATGCCGGCCAGCCGCCGATCAGCCAGCGCCACATCAGAAACCGCGAAGCCGTCGCCGGTGACCATGTTGATCACCCCCGGCGGCAGTCCGGCGACCTCGAGCAGTTTCATCAGCAGGTACGCGGACAGGGTCTGGGTGATCGACGGCTTCCACACCACGGTGTTGCCCATCAGCGCCGGTGCGGTCGGCAAATTACCGGCGATCGAGGTGAAGTTGAATGGTGTGATCGCATAGACGAAGCCGTCCAGCGGGCGGTAGTCGCTGCGGTTCCACTCCCCTGGCCCGCTGATCGGTTGCTGCGTCAAAATCTCCTGCGCGAATGCGACATTGAAGCGCCAGAAGTCGATCAGCTCGCAGGGTGCGTCGATCTCGGCCTGGTACACCGACTTCGATTGGCCGAGCATCGTTGCGGCGGCGATCTTTTCCCGCCACGGCCCGGCCAGCAGATCGGCAGCGCGCAGGAACACCGCAGCGCGTTCGTCGAACGGCAACGCTGCCCAGGCCTCTCTGGCAGTCGTGGCCGCATCGATGGCCGCAGCTGCATCGGCGTGCACGGCATTGGTCAAGGTACCCAGCTTCGCGGCGTGGCGGTGCGGCTGGACGACGCCGATCCGTTCACCGTCGCCCATCCGGTGTCTGCCGCCGATGACATGCGGGAGGTCGATCGGTTGGTCAGCCAATGCGGCCAGCTCCGCTTGGAGTCGAGTGCGTTCCGGGGAATGCGGGGCGTAGTCGTGGACCGGCTCGTTGGCCGGTGGGGGCACGTGCGAAATCCCAGTGATCGCGTCCATGCTTGCCAGGATCCCCGCCGAAACGGCTCAACTGGTTGGCTGATCAGACAACGATTCGCCCATGAGCTAGTACGATCGGACAACATGGGAGCGGCGGGTGTCGGCTTGGGCCAATTGCTGCTGGCGCTGGACGCGACCCTGGTCAGCCTGGTCGAGGCGCCGCGGGGCCTGGACCTTCCAGTGGCGACGGCAGCGCTGATCGATTCCGATGATGTCCGGCTCGGTATGGCCGCGGGCGCAGGGTCTGCCGACCTTTTCTTCCTGCTGGGCGTCACCGTGGAGAACCAAGCCGAGGCGTTGCGCTGGCTCGACCGTCAGGTACGGCACGCGCCGGTGGCGATCCTGGTCAAGGAGCCGTCGGACGCCTTGGTGACCAAGGCCGTCGCAGCCGGCTCAGCGGTCGTCGCCGTCGAGCCGCAGGCCCGCTGGGAGCGGTTGTACCGGCTGGTCGATCACGTCTTACAGCATCACGGGGACCGCGCGGACCCGACGGACGACTCTGGCACCGACCTGTTCGGTCTGGCGCAGTCGCTGGCCGACCGGATCCACGGCATGGTCAGCATCGAAGACGTCCAATCGCATGTACTGGCCTATTCCGCCTCCAACGACGAAGCCGACGAGCTGCGGCGGCTGTCCATCCTGGGCCGGGCCGGCCCTCCTGAGCATCTCGAATGGATCGGCCAGTGGGGCATTTTCGACGCGCTGCGCGCCGGCAGCGACGTGGTGCGGGTTGCCGAGAGGCCGGAACTTGGCCTGCGTCCGCGGCTGGCGATCGGGATCCACCACCCATCGGCCGGGGGACCGCGACCGCCGGTATTCGCCGGCGCCATCTGGGTGCAGCAAGGGTCGCAACCATTGGCCGACGACGCCGAGGAGATGCTGCGTGGCGCATCAGTGCTTGCCGCCCGGATCATTTCGCGGCTGGCCGCCCGGCCATCCACTCACGCGCGACGGGTGCAGCAACTGCTCGGCCTGAACGACGGGGAGCCCGTCGAGGTGGCCGATATCGCGCGCGAGCTCGGCCTGGCCGCCGACGGAAACGCCTCGCTGATCGGCTTCGACATCGTTGAGACCGGGCCCCAGAATCCGCGGTTGGCCGACGTTTTGGCGTTGAGCGCCAGCGCCTTTCGGCACGACGCCCAGGTCGCGTCATACGGGTCGCGGATGTATGTGCTGCTGCCTGCGATCGCGACGGCCAGGTCGGTCACCTCGTGGGTCCGCGGCACGATCGGCGCCCTGCGCACCGAGCTTGGGCTACAGCTGCGGGCCGCCATTGCCGCACCGCTACCTGGCTTGGCCGCGGTCGTCTCCGCGCGCGGCGAGGTGGATCGGGTACTGGAAAGCGCTGCGCGGCATCCGGTTTTGGGACCCGTGATTTCACTGACCGAAGCACGCACCACGGTGCTGCTCGACGAGATCGTCACATTCGTCGGCAGCGAGCCGCGGCTCGTCGACCCCCGGGTACGCGACCTGTGCGCGCAGGATCCGGTGTTGGCCGAGACGCTGCGCGCTTACCTGGACAGCTTCGGCGACATCGCTGCCGCGGCGCAATTACTGCAGGTGCATCCCAACACCGTTCGCTACCGGGTGCGGCGGGTCGAGAAGCTGCTGTCGACCTCATTGGCCGATCCCGATGTGCGGCTACTGTTTTCGCTAGGGCTGCGGGCCTTGGAGCGGCCCTAACTCCCCGTGTGTGCAAACTCGTAGTGGCTGCGCGATACCGTTTCGGGGACTTATGGTGTCGCTGTACCGAACGTTGCGAGGGAGGCTGACGTGGACGGGACGCCGTTCGGACGCTATCGATTGATCGAGTTGCTGGGTCGCGGCGGCATGGGCGAGGTGTGGCGTGCTTTCGACACCATGACCGAGCGGGTCGTCGCCCTCAAAGTCCTGCCCGAACGCTCCGCCGACGATTTGGTCTTCCAGACGCGATTCCGGCGCGAAGCCCGTTCAGCCGCCGGGCTCAACGAGCCCCACGTGGTGCCGATCCACGACTTCGGCGAAATCGACGGCCGGCTGTACGTCACGATGCGGCTCATCGAGGGCCGCGACCTGCAATCCATCCTGGCCGACGGGCCGCTCGAACCAGCCCGCGCTGTGTACATCGTCGACCAGGTGGCCTCGGCACTTAACGCCGCACACCGCATCAACTTGGTCCATCGCGACGTCAAACCGTCCAATATCTTGGTCGCCGACGAGGATTTCGCCTACCTGATCGATTTCGGCATCGCGCGCGCCACCGGCGAAACTTCGCTGACCCACACCGGAAACGTCTTGGGCACCTTTGCCTATCTTGCCCCCGAGCGAATAACCAGCGAACACACCGACCATCGTGTGGACGTCTATGCCCTTGCCTGCGTTCTGCACGAGTGCCTTACCGGCAGTCAACCATTTCCCGGCGACAGCCTGGAACAACAGCTCGGCGGCCACTTGACGCAACCTCCACCACGCCCGTCGAGCCTCCGCCACGACCTCCCCCCAGGGCTGGACGGGGTCATCGCCAAGGGGCTGGCCAAGAATCCCGACGAGCGCTACGCGAACACCAAGGAGCTCGCCAGCGCGGCACGCGCCGCGGTGAATGCACCGGTCAGCGGCCCCCAACCGGTGTGGCCGACACCGCACACCCAACACCGCCAGGACGGCGCCTGGCCGGCGGCTCCCACCCAATTCGGCCCAGCCGCGAACGCCACTCAGTTCGGCCCCACCCAGTTCGGCCCGACGCCCGGCCCGCCCCGATTCGGTCCCAGCTTTCCGCCACCGAATCTCGGTCCGCCGCACGGCAACCAACGAACCTCACGACGACGAAACCGGATCGTGCTGGCGGGTGGCGCCGCGGTGGTGGCCCTGATCGTCGCAGTCGTCCTGGTTGTGGTGTTCACCAAAGGCGGCAGTAGCAGCAAACACCAGGCTGGACCGGCGAACACGCCGAGCAGCGGACCCTTCACCGGCGTCTACCGCGCCAACTTCAGCGCGTCGAGCACCCATGGGGCGACGGATAAAGACGGGACGCCGTCATCCGGGCAGTGGTCCGTCCGTTCGTCATGCCGGTCCACCGGCTGTGTGGCAACAGCGCGCGCTACGGACGCTCCTACCCTGCAGCCGGCATTCGTGTTCGACGACTTCGGCGGCCAGTGGCATGCGGTCGCCGTGACCTCAGTGAGTTCCGCGCCGCCGGGCGTCTCGGGCTTCAGCGGCTGCACATTCCCCGCCGATTTCTGGACCGTTATCACGCTGGAACCACGACCGGCCGGAACACTGGTCGGCAAATACTTCGCAATCAGCACAGACGGAAACTGCGTCACCGAGCGAACCGTCACCTTCACTCGGGTCGGAGACGTCGACGCGAGCAGCCTCCCGGACCCAGACGGTCAGGCGGCGCGGGTTCCCTCCCCGGCCGCAGGGTTGCACGGCCACTACCACGCGACAATGACGCCGAAAACGAACCGCAAGCCGGTCGAATGGGATGCCAATTTGCAGACCGAATGTCTTCGAACCGGCGAACGCTGCATCAGTTATGCGTATAAGGCCTACGACTTCTTGGTGTTCGCGGACGGAAAGTGGACTTACAACTTCGACGGCAAGAAGACATGCCCCGGTTACGGGTCCCCGCAAACGAAAATCAATTGGGACCTTCCGCTTCCACAACCGCCGGAAAACCCCATCACGTTGTTAACCGGCCATGGACACCGGGACGTCATCGACACTGGTTGCGCCGGCTCGTGGGACGAAGACGTGAAATACGAACGAACGAGCGACTGAATGGTTTGGTGACCGCGTAACCAACCAGCGCGGATACCGTACGGCTAGCGTCCGCCGTCGCTATGCTCAATGCCGTGGCGGAAACGTCGTACGCTTCGTGCGGCGAGCTCAGCCTTGCATATCAGGTGTTCGGCGACGGGTCGGTCGAGCTGGTCTTCACGGGGCCCTTCGTCAGCCATCTCGACCTGTTTTGGACGGTGCCCGAGTTCAAGTCCTTCTTCGACCAGCTGGCCACCTTCTGTCGCATCGTCGTGTTCGACAAGGCCGGGGTCGGGCTGTCAGATCCGGTCCCGCGCGTTCGCACGCTGGAGGATCGGGCGACTGAGATCGAGGCCGTCATGGACGCCGCCGGCTTCACAAGTGCCGCCATATTCGGTGGGAGCGACGGCGGCCCGGCCGCCATGCTGTTCGCGGCAACACGGCCGGAGCGAACGCGGGCGTTGATCCTTTGTTGCACATACTCGTTTCAAGCAGGCGGGTGGGACGCATTGGACCGCGACCCGGCCGAAGTGTGGGAGCGCCACCTTCCCGAGCTGGGTGCGGACTATATGCCGTCGCTGGAGCAGATCGCCCGTATTCAGGCAATCGGCCGCGCGGTCCGCTCCGGGTGGGGTACCGGAGCGGCGTTCAGCATCAGCTTTCCGTCGGCGTCCGGTCGATTGCGCCAGCTCGCAATGTCGGAGCGCATGTGTGCCAGCCCGGGGATGGCGCGCGCGTCGCTCGAAGCGTCATTTCAGCTCGACGTACGACCGATTCTTCCGACGATCACCGCGCCCATACTGGTCATCCATGCCCGCGAGGACCACGTCGTTCCGGTGCAGTGCGGCCGCTACCTCGCCGACCACCTCCCGGGCGCGGAGTACCTCGAGGTCGACGGTACGGACCACTTGCCCTGGTTCACGGAGCCCGACAAGGTCCTAGTCGGGATCGAGGAGTTCCTCACCGGCACCCATGCGGCCCCGTCACAGGCGCATCGGGCGCTGCGCACCGTGTTGTTCACCGACATCGTCGCCTCGACGCAACACGCCGCGGCGGCGGGTGACGAGCGGTGGCGCGCGGTGCTGCAGCGCTTTGGTGAGATCACCGCCGACCTCGCGGAGCGTTACGGCGGCACCGTGGTCAAGAGCACCGGCGACGGTCACTTGGCCACGTTCGACGGGCCGACCCAGGCGATCCGCTGCGCCGAGGCCTTACGCACTGAGGCGGAGATGCTGGGCATCCAGGTCCGCGCCGCCATTCACACCGGCGAGTGCGAACTGCTGGATGCCGACATCGGGGGGATCGCGGTTCACATCGCGGCGCGCATCCTCGGCCACGCCGGTGCCGGGGAAATCCTGGTCTCGAGCACCGTGCGCGATTTGGTCGTCGGCTCGGGCACGGGCTTTGAGGACCGCGGCAGCGTCGAGCTGCGTGGTGTGCCCGGCAGCTGGCAACTGCTGGCGGTCGATCGTCGCGGGCCCCGGGCGGGATCACCTGAGGCGCAACTGGTTTCACTGCCCACCCCCGGCGCTCGGACCGCAATGCGCCGCTCGGACCGCGCTGTGGCCGTGATGGCGAAGCGGGCACCGTGGATCCTGCGCGGGATGGCCCGCATCGCGCCGGCCACCGGCCGCAAATGACCAGAGCCGCGACGCGGTTTCAGGTCTCGGTGCACGCCTGACGGCGGGGTGGCGATGATGGGGGGATGACAGCGACGTTTGACGAACTAGTCGCCGAGGCGGACTCGGTCGCAGTGGAGGGCTGGGACTTCTCCTGGCTGGACGACCGAGCCACCGAAGAACGCCCGACCTGGGGATACCAGCGGCTGCTGCGCGATCGCCTCGCGACCGTAACGTCCGCTCTGGACATCCAAACCGGCGGAGGCGAGGTTCTGGCGGGGGCCGGTCCATTTCCGCCGACGATCGTCGCCACCGAGTCGTGGCCGCCGAATCTGACCCTGGCCACCCGATTGCTGCATCCCCTGGGCGTGGTCGTCGTCGCATGTGACGAACGTCCGATGCCGTTCGCCGACGCCGCATTCGACCTGGTGACCAGTCGGCACCCGGTCGACCTGTGGTGGGATGAAATCGCCCGCCTCCTCAAACCCGGCGCCAGCTATTTCGCCCAACACGTCGGCCCGGCGTCTATGCGGGAATTGATCGACTATTTCGTGGGTCCGCAGCCGGAGGTCCTGGGCCACGGACAGTTGAGCCCCGAGGCGGTCAGAGACGACGCCGCCGCGGCCGGACTCGAGGTGGTCGATCTGCGGCTGGAACGGCTGCGGGTGGAGTTCTTCGACGTGGGGGCGGTGATCTACTTTCTGCGCAAAGTGGTGTGGGCGATTCCCGGCTTCACCGTCGACGCGCATCGCGACACGCTGCTGCGGCTGCATCAGCAGATCGAGGCAGACGGGCCATTCGTCACCTCCACCTCGCGAGTGCTGATCGACGCCCGCAAGCCCGCCTGACCGGCGACAGGGTCGACGGATCGACCATCTGGCTGGTCGACCATAAGCTGAGAACCGGGAGGTGCTGGTGGTGCATGAGCCGCCGAACGGGGATACCACCGCGGAGTGGGGTGACGCGTCGCGGTTCGGCCACTATCTGCTGAATAAGGTGCTGGGTCGCGGCGGATTCGGCGAGGTGTACGAGGCATACGACACGAGGAAGAACCGGACCGTCGCCCTCAAGCTGCTCCCGACGTCGTACTCGGGTAACCCGGTGTTCCGCCGACGGCTCTTTCGGGAGGCCTCCACCGCGGGCCGGCTCAACGAGCCCCATGTGGTTCCAATCCACGACTACGGCGAAATCGACGGGCAGCTGTATATCGACATGCGGTTGATTCGCGGCTCCGACCTGCGGGTGGTGCTGGACGACAGCGGACCGCTGGACCCGGCGCGGGCGGTGGGGATCGTCGGCCAGATCGCCGCGGCGCTGGACGCGGCGCACGCCGAACAGATCGTCCACCGCGACGTCAAACCTGCCAATATCCTGCTCACGCCCGAGGATTTCGCCTGCCTGGTCGACTTCGGGCTGGCCAATGCTGCCACCGACGCCAAACTCACCACCGACGGCAACACGGTCGGAACATTCGCCTATATGGCTCCCGAACGGCTCGCCAACGAGGAGATCGACCACCGCACCGACATCTACGCCCTGGCCTGCGTGCTCTACGAGTGCTTGACGGGTACCGCGCCCTATCCGACCGGCGACCTGGCCGCGCTGATCGCCGCACATCTCACCGCGCCCATCCCCCGTCCAAGCCGCCAACGCCCCGATATCCCGTCCACCTTGGACAAGGTCATCGCCAATGGCATGGCCAAGACTCGGGACAAGCGGTACTCGAGTGCCGGGGAGCTGGCCGCCGAGGCAAGACAGGCGCTGGCCCGCGCGCCCCAGGCACGCTACGACACACCTGCCGGCCGACCGCGCACCAAACGCCGCCGCAAGATCGCCCTGGTCGCAGCGACCGCCGCAGTCCTCCTGGCCACTGCGGCAACCATCAGCCTCGGGGCCAGCCACCGACGCGACACGGCTTCCGGCGCCCACAGCCCCGGCGCCAGGGCGACGGCGTCCCTGGTGCCCGGCACCGTGATCGACGCCATCCCCGTCGGCAGACACCCGGAAGGAATCGCGGTCGACCCGACCACCCACTTCGCCTACACCGCGAACTTCAGCGACAGCACCGTCTCGGTCATCGACACCGCCACCCGGACCGTCACCGCTACCATCCCCGTCGGCAAAGGCCCGGAGGGAATAGCCGTCGACCCCGCCGCCGGCATCGCCTGCACGGCCGACAACCGCGACGACACCGTTTCGGTAATCGACCTCGCTAACCGGCGACTCGTGGCCACCATTGCCGTGGGCAGCCAACCATGGGGTGTGGCAATCGATCCCGTCAGCCACACCGCCTATTCCACCAACATGTGGGACGGCAACGTGTCGGTGATCGACCTCGTCAGGCGCAGCGTCACCACCACCATCACCGTCGGCAAAAATCCGTTCGGGGTAGCCGTCGACCCCGATAGCCACACCGCCTTTACCGCCAATGGCGACAACACCGTAGCGGTGATCGACACCGCTAACCGGACTGTCACCGCGACCGTCACCGTCGGCAACGACCCGCGGGGCGTGGCGGTCGACCCCGCCACGCATACCGCCTTCACCACCAACGAAGCCGAGGGAACGGTGTCGGTCATCGACCTGACCAACCACACTGTCGCCGCTACCGTTCCGGTCGGCAAACACCCGTATGGTGTCACCGCTGACCCGACCACCCACACCGCATACGTCGCCAACGAAGCCGACAACACCGTGTCTTTGATCGACCTCACCCGACACACGGTCACCGGGACCATCAGGCTCGGCAAAGACCCCTGGGGAATAGCCGCCGACGTCAGCACCCGACAGATTTACACCACCAACCACGACAACACCGTCTCGGTGATCGCACTCATCCGCTGAGCAGCTCTGACAGCCGGTGCTTCACTTTGTGCACAACTGCACCACGCGCAATGGTTATCTTCAGCGTGAAGGTAATTCCCTGTGTTGCACCAACTTTCCTTGCCGCTAGGCTGCCAGGGTGGCAGACACCCCGTCGTCATACCTGGTCCTGGCGTCCCAGCGCAGTGGCAGCACGCTGCTGGTCGAATCCCTGCGCGCCACCGGCGTGGCCGGCGAACCCCAGGAGTTCTTCCAATATCTACCCGCGACCAGCCAGGCCCCCCAGCCGCGGGAGTGGTTTGCCGGCGTCCAGGACGAGTCGGTACTGCGCCTGCTGGACCCGCTGGACGTTGGGACGCCCGACCTGGCACCGGCCGAGATCTGGCGCGATTACATCCGCACGGTCGGAAGAACACCGAACGGGGTGTGGGGCGGCAAGCTGATGTGGAACCAAACCCCGCTACTGTTGGACCGCGCGCGCCAACTGCCCAATCGATCCGGCCCGTCCGACAGCAGCCTGCTGGCCGCGATCCGCGACGTCGTCGGCGAGGAGCCACTGCTGATCCATATCCACCGGCCCGACGTGGTGTCGCAGGCGGTGTCATTCTGGCGGGCGGTGCAGACCCGGGTCTGGCGCGGCCGACCCGATCCGGTCCGCGATGCGCGCGCCACCTATCACGCCGGAGCGATTGCACACACTGTTGCCATGCTGCGCGCCCAGGAGAAAGGCTGGCAAAGCTGGTTCGCCGACGAAGGCGTCGAACCGATGGAGATCGCCTATCCGGTGTTGTGGCGCAATCTGACTCAGGTGGTTGGCGACGTCCTCGAGGCGTTGGGGCTTGACCGGCGACTGGCGCCCGAGCCGGTACTGGAGCGACAGGCCGACCAGCGTTCCGACGAGTGGGTGGACCGCTACCGCGCGGACGCCGAAAGAGAGGGACTACCAACATGACTGCGACTATCACCACAGAAACCCGAAGAGTCGACGAGCTCAGGCTGCTGGAAGCCGAGGCGGTACATATCATCCGCGAAGTGGTGGCCGAACTCGAGCGGCCGGTGCTGCTGTTCTCCGCCGGCAAGGACTCCATTGTGCTACTCCGCCTGGCGGAGAAGGCATTTCGTCCGCTACCGCTGCCGTTTCCGGTTATGCACGTGGACACCGGCCACAATTTTCCCGAGGTCATCGAATTCCGGGACCGCCGGGTCACCGGCCGTGGACACAAACTGATCGTCGCCTCGGTGCAGGAATCCATCGACAACGGACGCGTAGCCGACCCCGGCCACGGGGCTTCGCGCAACCGGGCGCAGACCCGGACGCTTCTTGACGCGCTGGATGCGGGCGGCTTCGATGCGGCGTTCGGGGGCGCCCGCCGCGACGAGGAACGAGCCCGCGCCAAGGAACGAATCCTGAGCTTCCGCGACGAGTTCGGCCAATGGGATCCGCGGGCGCAGCGCCCCGAGCCGTGGACGCTCTACAACGGCCGGATCAAGAAAGGCGAACAAGTGCGGGTGTTCCCGCTGAGCAACTGGACCGAGCTCGACGTGTGGCGCTACATCCAGCTGGAAGACCTCGAGCTGCCGCCGATTTACTTCGCCCACGAACGTGAGGTGTTCGAACGGGACGGCATCCTGCTGGCGGTGTCGGAATACGCCAGCCCGCAGACCGGTGAAGCCTCCGCCCGGGAGTGGGTGCGCTACCGCACCGTCGGCGACCTGACCATCACCGGCGCGGTACGCTCCACCGCCACCGACATCGTCCGGGTCATCGCCGAGATCTCCGCGGCGACGGTCTCTGAGCGCGGCGAGACCCGCGCCGACGACCGCACCTCGGCCGCCGCGATGGAAGACCGCAAGCGCGAAGGGTACTTCTGATGACTGCCAAGATGACTGCCAAGATGACTGCCGACAAGACTGCCGACAGGCCTGCCACCGTCACCCGGCAGCTGCTCCGCATCGCCACCGCGGGTTCGGTGGACGACGGCAAGAGCACCCTGATCGGCCGGCTCATGCACGACACCGACAGCCTGCCGCTGGATCACCTCGAGGCCGTCACCGACGCAGAGGGTGTCGCCGACCTGGCCGCGCTGTCCGATGGCCTGCGCGCCGAACGCGAGCAGGGCATCACGATCGACGTCGCCTACCGGTTCTTCTCCACCGAAACCCGCAGCTACATCCTCGCCGACACGCCCGGCCATGAGCGCTACACCCGCAACATGTTCACCGGCGCCTCCAACGCACACGTGGCGATCCTGTTGGTCGACGCACGAGCCGGGGTGCTGCGGCAGACCCGCCGGCATGCCCGGATCGCGAGCCTGCTGGGCATCAGGCACTTCGTCGCGACGGTGAACAAGATCGACCTGGTCGATTTCGACGAGGCCCGGTTCGCCGAAGTCGAAGCCGAGCTGCGCCAGATGACGGCACGGCTGGGCAGCACGGACATCACCGTGATCCCGATCGCGGCCAAGCACGGGGACAACGTGGTGCACCGCTCCGATCGCACACCGTGGTACGGCGGCCCCACGCTGCTGGAGTACCTGGAGGGCATCGAGTTGACCGCGCCGCAGGCCGAGGCGTCGCGCCTGCGGCTGCCGGTGCAGTGGGTGTCGCGGCCCACCGCCGAGATGCGCCGCCGCTACACCGGGCGCCTCGCGGCCGGCACCCTCAGCGTCGGCGATCCGGTGGTGTCGCTGCCCGCCGGCACCCGCTCGACGGTGACCGCGCTGGACACTCTCGACGACGACCGCACCACGGCCGTCACACCCCTGTCGGTTTCGGTGGAACTGGCCGACGACATCGACGTGGGCCGCGGCGATGTGCTGATCAGCGGTGCCGACGACGCCACCGCGCCGGTACTGGCCCGCGAAATCGACGCAACGGTGTGCTGGTTCATCGATTCCCCGCTGCGCGCCGGCGACCGGCTCGCGCTCAAACAGACCACCAAGACCGTGCGGGCCACCGTGCAGGCGCTGCACTCGCGGCTGGACCCCGAGACGCTCGACGAACTCGACGGGCCAGTTGAGTTGGCGCTCAACGACATCGGCACCGTCACCCTGCGGACCAGTTCCGTCGTCGTCGCCGACAGCTACGACGACAGCCGTGGCATGGGCGCGTTCATCCTCATCGACGAGTCCACCAACGACACCGTCGGCGCCGGCACGATTATCGAAGCCCGGGAGGTCAAGCCGGGCACTCATGCGCGCACCGACATCCGTTGGCATCCGTCGTCGCTGGACCGCGGCTACCGCTGGGGCGCCACCGGACAAACCGGCGCCACCATTTGGTTCACCGGTCTCCCGGCATCCGGCAAGTCGACGATCGCGGTGGCCGTGGAGCGCGCGCTCGTGGAATCCGGGCGGGTGGCCTACCTGCTCGACGGCGACAACCTGCGCCACGGCCTGTCCGACGATCTGGGCTTCTCACCCGGCGACCGCACCGAAAACATCAGGCGGGTCGGGCATTTGACCCGCCTGCTTGCCGACGCCGGAGTGGTCGCGCTGGCTTCGCTGGTGTCGCCGCTGAAGTCGGACCGCGAGATCGCCCGCGACCTCAACGCGGCCGCCAAGCTGCCCTTTATAGAGGTATACGTCGCCACGTCATTGGCCGAGTGCGAGAAGCGTGACCCCAAAGGCCTGTACGCGCGTGCGCGCAGCGGCCAACTCAACGGCCTGACCGGTGTCGACGCACCCTACGAGGCGCCGGAGGACCCCGACCTCACGCTCGACACCACCAATGCCGACATCGATGAACTCGCCGCTCAGGTCATTGCGCTGCTCGACCAGCGCAGTCCGCGCCCGCCCGCTTAGCTACAGAAACGGCGTGACAAAGTCACCCGTACGCGGGCCGCTCGACGCTTTGCCGATCTGACACGTAGACCTCGGCAAGAAACTGCTCGACCGCCACCGCGGCGTGCGCCGCACGGGCCGACCCGAAGATGTCGAAAGCGTGCTGCGCGCAAGGTAACTCGGCGTAGACGACGGGATTTCGGCTGACCTCACGCAGCCGCGCCGTGAACCTGCGCGCCTGCTCGACCGGAATCAGCGAATCGTTGCGGCCGTGCAGCACGAAGAAGGGGGGTACGTCCGCAGAAACGTGCGTGAGCGGCGAGGCAATCCGAAATGGCTCCGCGGTCTCGGTCCGGCTCACCTTGAATACGTTCTTCGCCACCACCGGCGTCAGCAACGGATGCATCGAGTTGTCGGATTGGGTGAAATCGTAGACACCGTAGAACGGGACAGCCGCCTGCACCCGCGTGTCGGCAGCTTCGAACCCCGGCTGGAACTGGGGATCGTTGGGGGTGACGGCAGCCAGCGACGACAGATGCCCGCCGGCCGAGCCGCCCGTGATCGCGATCCAGTCCGGGTCGCCGCCGTACTCGGCGATGTTCTCCTTGACCCAAGCGATCGCCCGCTTGACGTCGACAATGTGGTCGGGCCAGGTGGAGCGCGGGCTGAGCCGGTAGTTGATGGCCACGCACACCCAGCCCAGCTCGGCCAGGTGGCTCATCAACGGATGTGCCTGCCCGCGCTTGTTCCCCACCATCCAGGCGCCGCCGGGAACCTGCAGCAACACCGGAGCACGTCCGCCGCGGTCCAGGTCGGGCCGGCGCCAGATGTCGAGATGATTCCGGGAGCCGAACTCTCCGTAACTGATGTCCCCGTCGTGCGCATAGTCACGGTAGATACGCATCATGCGCACGACGCCGGGTTTCTTCGCGGTGGCTCCCCCGGGCGCCGGGCGCTGCCACAAATCGCCCGACTCGGTGCGACGGTTCGGGCCCAGCCCTTGGTCGAGCGCAGCGGTCAACGGTTCGTTGGCCCTGCGCCCGCAGTACTGCAGACCGAGCAGCCCCAGCCACGACACTGCCGACACCGCCCAACTGAACAGGCGCACCCGCGGAGACAGCCGGCGCGACACCGCAGCCAGCGCCGTCAGCTGCGCAGCGAGCGTCGGCACCGGAAGCTCCGACGCGAACAGGCCGTAGCCGAATGCATACAGCGACCCGTAGCCGCGCTTGGTCAGCGGCCGGTAGCCGTTGGCGGTAAACCCCAAACTCAGAACGGACACCAACACCGCCAACACTCGCTTCACCGCTGATCTCTCCCCTCGGATTCCTTGCACAGTGTTCCCCTCGGTTACCACGGGTTCCCACTGGTAACCGAATCTAACTGCCTTCGGAATCCGCACGTTGTCCGGTGTCTTCGGTGTTCCCCGGATCCTCGATGACGTGATATGCCGGATCGACCATCGTGATCGGCCGATTACCGCTCTGGCGGGGCTTGCCGATGATCCGCAGCAGCTGGCCGGGCTGGATGTCGGCGCCCCCATTGCCGGGGCGGAAAGAGATGCTGATCTCGCCCGTGTCGTCGCCGACCACTATCCAGCGAAACGTGCGCCTTCCCTTGGCGATGTCCTCGACTTGACTGACCCGGCCTTCGAAGGTGGCGCGCTGTCCGGGAATCAGACCGGCCACGGTGATCACCGACGACGGCCGTTCGGAATGTTCGGGATGCTCATACGCTTCGACGTCCTGGCTTTCGCCCTGCGAAACCCAGGCTTCCAGCTTGTCGAGCTCGCGGGCCACCCGTTGCTCGAAGCGTTCGGGATATGCCTCCTGGACCCGCGATTGCACGTCGTAGGGCACGATCGTCGCGGCCGCATTCGGCAGGAGGCTGACGGCGCGGGCGATCTTGTCGGCGGTGCGGTCATGCAGCAGCCGGCCCAGCAGCGGCGCATAGGTACGACGTGGCAGCAACACCGTCACGTTGGTGTCTGGATGTTCCTTGCCCGCCTTGGCAACCAGCAGCTGCGCGGCGCGGGTGACCCGCCGGTCCGGACAGTCGACGACACGCAGCCGGGTATCGAGGTCGAACTGCTCCCAACGCTTTCGCAATTGCGCGGCATGAGTCGCGTCGACCATGAAGTGCACCGCGATCAGCTCGTCGGCCCGTAATCCCTTGCCGTACCGCAGCGCTTCGATCACCGCGAGGTCGAGCGAGTTCACGAAAATGAACACCCGGTGCCTGGCGTACTTCACCAACTCGGGGCGGTCGGTGCGGAACATCTCGAGAATGGCGGCCTCGGCCCGATATTCCTTATTGAGTCGTATCAACACGAACACCAGCACGGGGAAGACGACCACCACCAGCCAGGCGCCCTCGGTGAACTTCGCCACCGCGAAGATGCCGACCACCACCGTCGACAGGATCGCCGCGGAAAGGTTGATCGCCAGCCGGCGTCGCCACCCGCGTTCCCGACGAGTCAGATGGTGTTTGGTCATCCCGTAGCCGGCCATCGAGAATCCGGTGAACACGCCGATCGCGTAGAACGGGACCAGCGCGTTGACTGAGCCGCCGGTGATCACCAGCAGCGCCACCGACAGCGCGGTGAGCATGATGATGCCGTTCGAAAACACCAGGCGGTGACCGCGTTTGGTCAGTTGCCGCGGCAGGAAGCGGTCTTCGGCGACGAAGCTGGCCAGTGCCGGGAACCCGTTGAAGCTGGTATTGGCACCGGTGAACAGGATGGCGGCCGTTGCGGCTTGGACGAGGAAGAAGAAGATATCGCCGATCACTCCCTTGCCGAAGACGGCTTGGCCGATTTGCGAAAGAACCGAAGGGTATTCACTTTTGTACGGCGTGGCGTGGGTGGCGTATGCGAGATAGGCCACGCCTGCCAGCAGGAATCCGAGAACACAGGCCATGGCCGTGAGCACCCGACGTGCATTGCGGCCCTCAGGCTTTCGGAACACGTCGACGGTATTGGAGATCGCCTCGACACCCGTCAGCGACGAACCGCCATTGGCGAACGCGCGCAGCAGCACCAGAATCGTTGCGCCCATGACCAATCCGCTGCCCTGATGCACCGGAACAGTTCCGGCGATATGCTGGGGCTCGTATTTCGGTAAGCCCCAGAATATTTCGCGGATCACACCGACGACGATCGTCAAGCCGATCATGACGATGAAGGAGTACGTCGCCACGGCGAACGGCATTCCCGCTTCCTTCAGGCCGCGTAGGTTCGCGTAGCAGATGGCGATCACCACGCCGACGGTGATTTCCAGGCTGTAGGGACCCAACACCGGAATCGCCGACACCACCGCGACCGTCCCAGCCGCCGACTGCACGGCCACCGTGACCACGTAGTCGATCAGCAGTGCCGCGGCGGCGACCTGGGCCACCCGGGGTCCGAAATTCTCCCGCGCGACGATGTAGGACCCACCCGCTCGGGTATAGGCCATGACGACCTGCCGGTAGGACGCGGTGACCAGCACCAGAATCAGCAAGATGACGCCGGTGACGGGAAGCAGCAACGCGAACGCCGCCAGCCCAGCGTGCGGCAGCAGTTCGATCAGGATCTGTTCGGGGCCATAGGCGGTCGACGAGATCGCGTCCGGCGAAAGTGCGCCGAGCGCAACCCCATTGGGTAGCTTCTCGGCGTTGAGATCTTCGGTGATCAGCGGCTTGCCCAGAAAGACGCGTCTGGCGATATCCCCGATCGACACCGGGATACGCGGCTTGGCAGCCGAACCTGTGTTAGATGCCACGCCCAATTCCACCGCGAGCAGACGCAAAATCGCACCGACTCGCCGGAATTTTTGCGATTTTGCGTCTCCTCGCGGGTGGTTAGCCGAGCCGGCTGACCGCTGCGGCGATTCGTTCGTCGGTGGCGGTCAGTGCGACTCGCACATGCTGCGCGCCGCCGGGGCCGTAGAAATCGCCGGGCGCCACCAGGATGCCGCGCGCGGCCAGCCACCTGACGGTGTCCTGACATGACTCACCACGAGTAGCCCACAGATACAGCCCGGCCTCCGAATGATCGATGGCAAAACCCGCCGCGCAGAGCGCCGGTGCCAGGGCGGCCCGTCGCCGCGAGTAGCGCTCCTGCTGCAGCGTCTCGTGGTCGTCGTCGTCCAGGGCCGCCACCATGGCGGCCTGCACCGGCGTCGGGACCATCATCCCGGCGTGCTTGCGCACCGCCAGCAGTTCCGCGACCAGGCCGGGATCTCCGGCCACGAAACCGGCGCGGTACCCGGCCAGCGACGAACTCTTCGACAACGAGTGCACGGCCAGCAGGCCGGTGTGGTCACCGTCGCAGACGGAGGGATGCAGCACCGACAGCAGTCCTGGCGCCTCGGCGTCCCAGCCCAAGCCCAGGTAGCACTCGTCCGACGCCACGACGGTACCTCTGTCACGCGCCCACCCCACGACCTTTCGCAGGTGGTCGGCACCCAGTACCCGCCCGGTCGGGTTGCTCGGCGAGTTGATGTAGATGAGTGCGGGCGACAGCGGGCCAATCTGGGTCAGCGAGTCCGCACGCAGCACCTGTGCGTTGGCCAGGCGGGCGCCCACCTCGTAGGTCGGATACGCCAGCTCCGGCACCACGATCACGTCGGCCGGGCCCAGCCCGAGCAGAGTCGGCAACCAGGCAATGAGCTCCTTGGTGCCGATCACCGGCAGCACCGCCGACTCGGCCAGCCCGGTGATGCCGAACCGGCGGGCCAGCGCGACCACCGCCGATTCGCGCAGCCGCGCGGTGCCCGCGGTGGCGGGATACCCGGGTGCCGAAGCGGCCGCCGCCAGCGCTTCCTGGATCAGCGGCGCGACCGGATCGACGGGCGTTCCGACGGACAGGTCGACGATGCCGTCCGGATGGGCTTCAGCCAGCGCTTTCGCGTCGGTCAGGGTGTCCCAGGGGAACACCGGCAGGGACGCCGACACGGCAGCCCGGCCCATCACAGGCTCACGCCGCAACGGCTCGCTCAGTCGCCTTCGCCCTGCGGCGGCAGGTCCTTGACCACCTGCGGGTCGTTCTCGGTCATGCCGACCTTGGCCGCCCCGCCAGGCGATCCCAGCTCGACGAAGAAATCGGCGTTGATCTGCGTGTACTGGCTCCACTGGTCCGGCACATCGTCTTCGTAGTAGATCGCTTCGACAGGACAGACCGGTTCACAGGCCCCGCAGTCGACGCATTCGTCGGGATGGATGTAGAGCATCCGGGCACCCTCGTAAATGCAGTCGACCGGGCACTCCTCAATGCATGCCTTGTCCTTGATGTCGACGCAGGGTTCGGCGATCGTGTACGTCACGGACGTCTCCTCAACGTGTCCTCTATGTACTGCTCGGTGTGGGCTGCTATTCGCAACGCCCGGGCCGTCGTAGCCCTAGTAGGCGGAGCGTTTCGGTTACTGATACTAGACGTTGCACATACACCTCAACCACTGGGCACGCCCGCAAATATGTCCAGCCGTATGCACTGAGTTGCATAGCGGTGCAGAGCGGCGCAGGCGAGGCATTTATGCTGCCCGGGTGGCGCTACCCCACGCGATCCTGGTGTCGCTGTGCGAACAGGCCGGCTCGGGGTACGAGTTGGCCCGGCGATTCGACCGGTCCATCGGATACTTCTGGGCCGCAAGCCATCAGCAGATCTACCGGACCTTGCGGGTGATGGAGGACGACGGGTGGGTGCACTCGACGACCGTGGCCCAGCATGGCCGGCCGGACAAGAAGGTGTACACCGTCACCGAGAGCGGCCGGGCCGAACTGGCCCGCTGGATCGCCGAGCCACTGAGCGCGGCCCGGCCCGGTCGAGGCAGCGCGCTCAGCGACAGCAGCACTCGCGAGATAGCCGTCAAGCTGCGCGGCGCCGTCTTCGGTGACGTCGGCGCACTTCGCGCTCAGATCGCCGCGCTGAGCGCCGAACGCGCCGACTCGCTGAACACCTACCGCGGACTGGAGAAGCGGGCATTCCCCGATCCGTCCGTGTTGCGCGGCAGCGCGCTGCACCAATACCTGGTGCTGCGCGGCGGCATGCGGGCCGAAGAAAGTGCCATCGACTGGCTCGACGAGGTGGTCCAAGCGCTGCGGGAGCACCGGTGAATCCCTACCCGAACCTGTTGTCTCCGTTAGACCTTGGTTTCACCACTTTGCGCAACCGGGTGGTGATGGGTTCCATGCACACCGGACTGGAAGACCGGGCCGGCCACATCGATCGACTGGCCGAGTATTTCGCCGAACGCGCCCGCGGCGGCGTCGGACTGATCATCACCGGCGGCTACGCACCCAACCGCACCGGCTGGCTGCTGCCGTTCGCCTCGGAAATGGTCTCCTCGACGCAAGCGCGAAGGCATCGGCGCATCACCAGCGCGGTCCATGACTCGGGCGCCAAGATTCTGCTGCAGATCCTGCACGCCGGACGCTACGCATACCACCCGCTTTCGGTGAGCGCGTCGTCGATCAAGGCGCCGATCAACCCGTTTCGGCCGCGATCGCTGACGTCGCGCGGTGTCGAAGCGACCATCGCAGACTTCGTCCGCTGCGCGCAGCTGGCCCGCGACGCCGGCTACGACGGGGTCGAAATCATGGGCAGCGAAGGATATCTGCTCAATCAATTCCTGGCGCCGCGCACCAACAAGCGCACCGATTCCTGGGGCGGCACCCCCGCCAATCGCCGCCGCTTCCCGGTCGAGATCGTGCGTCGCATCCGTGCGGCCGTCGGACCCGATTTCATCATCTGCTACCGAATGTCGCTGGCCGACTACGTCGAGGGAGGCCAGAGCTGGGACGAAATCGTCTCGCTGGCAACCGAACTGGAGGCCGCGGGCGTCACCATCGTCAACTCCGGCTTCGGTTGGCACGAAGCGCGGGTGCCGACGATCGTCACCTCGGTGCCCAACGCCGCGTTCGTCGACATCAGCAACGCCGTCGCCGAACACGTCGATGTCCCCGTGGTGGCCTCGAACCGGATCAACATGCCCCAGGCCGCCGAACAGATCCTGGCCGACACGCAGGTGCAATTGATATCGATGGCCCGGCCGCTGTTGAGCGACCCCGAGTGGGTGCTCAAGGCGCAATCCGATCGGGCCGACGAGATCAATACCTGCATCGCATGCAACCAGGCCTGTCTGGACCACGCCTTCGTCAAGAAGACGGTGTCATGTCTGCTCAATCCGAGGGCCGGGCACGAGACCAAGTTGGTCTTGTCCCCGACGCGACGGGCCCGCGCGGTTGCCGTCGTCGGAGCCGGCCCGGCGGGGCTGGCGGCCGCGGTCAACGCCGCCCAGCGGGGTCATCGCGTGACCCTCTTCGAAGCCAACGACTTCATCGGCGGCCAGTTCGACATGGCCCGCCGCATCCCGGGCAAAGAGGAATTCAACGAGACGGTCCGGTATTTCTCGACGATGCTAGCCAAGCACGACGTCTCGGTCCGGCTGGGTGCCCGCGTCTCGGCCGGCGAGTTGACCGACTACGACGTCGTCGTACTGGCTACCGGGGTGGTGCCGCGCATTCCGGCCATCCCCGGCATCGACCACCCCACGGTGCTGACCTATGCCGAGGCGATCACCGGCGCCAAACCGGTCGGGAAAACGGTGGCCGTGATCGGCGCCGGCGGCATCGGCTTCGACGTGAGCGAACTCCTGGTCACCGAGCATTCCCCGACCCTGAACGTCAAAGACTGGAAAGCCGAGTGGGGTGTCGTCGACCCGCAAGAAGCCCGCGGAGCCTTGACCACTCCCATTCCGGCACCGCCCGCCCGTGAGGTGTACCTGTTGCAGCGCACCGAAGGTCCGCAGGGCAAGCGACTGGGCAAGACCAGCGGATGGGTGCACCGGGCATCGCTGAAGGCCAAAGGCGTCCATCAGCTCTCCGGGGTGAACTACGAGCGCATCGACGACGACGGCCTGCACATCAGCTTCGGCAAGGCTCGTCGGAGACCGCAGGTGCTCGCGGTGGACAGCATCGTGGTCTGCGCCGGCCAGGAGCCGGTACGCGACCTGGAGACCGAATTGCGGCGCATCGGCATCGACCCGCACATCATCGGCGGTGCGGCGTTCGCCGCGGAGCTGGATGCCAAGCGAGCCATCAAGCAGGGCACCGAGCTGGCCGCGCAACTCTAATGGTCTACCTAGCATTTTCACAGCAAGGCCCAGATGGGAATGCTGACCTGCGGAAAGTAAGACTCCGAGCGGGTTTTGCGATACCTTTCCCGATGGAAGCAGACCCAGGAGGGCTGGTAGCCTCGACGACAGACGGCAACCCGCTGGGCAGCTGTGATCGCCGTCTTTTGCGACGGTACAAATAATGGGAGAGGTCCACAAATGGTGAGGTTGTCACTGACCAAACTGGCCGCCGGATTCGGTGGTCTTGCGTTCGCGTTGAGCGCCGCGACCGGCGTCGCTTCCGCGGATCCGGATGCACTCAACACGACGTGCGACTACGGGCAGGTGATCAGGGCCCTCAACGCGACCGACCCGGCAACGGCCGCCCAGTTCAACAGAAGCACTGCTGTGCAGGGCTATTTGAACAACTTCCTGGCCGCGCCACCGGGTTCGCCGGAGCGGCAGCAGATGTTAGCGCAGCTACCTCCGAAATACCAGGGAACCGTCCAGCGGGTCGCGGCGGTCTGTAACAACTACTGAGCAATCAGTAGCCGCAGAGCAGGCGGCGCACTCGGCCCAGGGTTTCCGGTCCGGCGCGGCTACAGATCCGCGCCGGGTCGCCGGGTCGACGTCCCCACAGCAGCAAGACTCGTGCGGCGGCGTCGGTTTCCAGAGTGGCATCGCCGTCGGATTCGGTGAGCTCGATGGTGGTGTGATCGGCGTCGGCGCTTACTAAAACATCGTCGGTGCCCGGGACCCGCAGCCGGGCCTCTATTTTTTCGCGCAGTCCTTTGGCGCCTTTGGCGAGTAGCGGGCGTCCCACCGCGACCACGCTGTGCGTCGTCATCCAGGGCTCGGCAAGTCGGGCCTGGGCGGCCGGGTCGTCGCCGGTGATATCCCAGCCGTGCAAGACGAGCTCTTCACGCATGTGCTCGGCGAACCATGGCACCTTCATGGTGCGACCTGTCCAGGCGACGTCGGTGTCAGCCGGGACTTCATCCGCCGCCTCGGCGACGACGTTCAGGGTCGCCATCCGCTCGTGCAGCGCTTCCCACAGGTCGGCATCATTCATGTCGCGCAGCGGACCCTCGCGTTCTTCGAAACCGCGCGTGCCGACGGGTTCGCCTTCCAGGTGGGCGCGCAGGACGCGGGCCAGTTCTTCGGCGTTTCCCGCCTGGTGGAGCACGAGGTCGCGGACCGTCCAAGCCTCACACCAGGTGCCGGCGTCGGGGCGCCGCTGTTGCACTGCGTCCAGGAATGGCTGCCATTCGGGAAAGCGCTCGCTGTCGATCCGATGCCGCACGGGGTGCGTATACCCGTTTCTTCCCGTCGCGAGCGTGCGCAGAATGCCACATTTACCGGCGTGTCGCTGTACAAACACGCACCCTCGCGGCCAAAGGGCTAAGCCGCGTAGGTGGTGGTCCGCTGACGCGCGGGGCGGCCAATGCCCTCCGCGATCGCGGTCAGCTCGGCTACCGTCTTGGCCGACCCGTGTTCGGAGCCGGCCATCCGCGAGATGGTTTCCTCCATCAGCGTGCCGCCCAGGTCGTTGGCGCCGCCGTTGAGCATGATCTGAGTCCGCTGCTCGCCGAGCTTCACCCAACTGGTCTGAATGTGAGAGATGCGGCCGTGCAACATGATCCGCGCCAGCGCATGCACCGCGCGGTTGTCGCGATGGGTGGGCCCGGGGCGGGCGGCGCCGGCCAGATACAGCGGCGAACTCTGGTGCACGAACGGCAGCGGAACGAATTCGGTGAAGCCGCCGGTACGGTCCTGGATGTCACGCAGCACATTCAGGTGAGCTACCCAGTGGCGTGGACTGTCGACGTGTCCGTACATCATCGTCGACGACGACCGCAGGCCCACCTCGTGCGCGGCAGTGACGATTTCGATCCACAGCGACGTCGGCAGCTTGCCCTTGGTAAGCACCCAGCGCACCTCGTCGTCCAGAATTTCGGCGGCCGTGCCGGGGATGGTGTCCAGACCGGCCTCGCGCAGGCTGGTCAGCCACTCGCGAATGCTGGTGCCGCTCTTGGTAACTCCGTTGGCGATCTCCATCGGGGAGAACGCGTGCACATGCATCGACGGGACCCTGGCCTTGACCGCCCGAACAAGATCGGCGTAGCCGGTCACGGGTAGTTCGGGGTCGATTCCGCCCTGCATGCATACCTCGGTGGCACCCGCGACGTGGGCCTCCCACGCGCGGTCGGCGACCTCGTCGGTCGACAGCGAGTAGGCGTCGGCGTCGCCCTTGCGCTGAGCGAATGCGCAGAACCGGCAGCCCGTGTAGCAGATGTTGGTGAAGTTGATGTTGCGGTTGACCACGAAGGTCACATAGTCGCCGACGACGTCGCGACGTAACGAGTCAGCCAGTGCCGCAACAGCTTCCAGCGCGGGGCCGTCGGCGGTGGCCAACGCCAGGTACTCGTCGTCGGTGCAGCCGGCCGGATCCCGTTCCGCCGACCGCAGCGCCGCGAGCACGTCGGAGTTGACGCGTTCAGGGGCACGGGCCGCGAGCTCGTGCACGTGCGTCCGGATCGATTCCCAGTCGCCGAAGGCGCTGTCGAGGTCAGAGCGGGCATCGGCGTTGCGGCCGTCGGTGTCGATGGCCGCATACAGGTCAATGCGGCCGGAGGATGCCACGTCGTCGGGTTCCTGCCAGGGCATGCCCACCGGATTGACGTCGCGAGCCAGGCCAGTCGCCGCGTCGGCCAGCGCCACGACGTGGCCGCGCACCCGCGGGTCGATCCACGCGGCCCCCGCCTGCACGTACCTGGGCTGGGCGGTCAACCGCTGCATCAGGTCGTAACCGGCTTCCGCGGTGACGGCGGCAAGTTCGTCCAAAGCCGGCCAGGGCCGTTCCGGGTTGACGTGGTCGGGTGTCAGCGGCGAAACCCCGCCCCAGTCGTCGACACCCGCACCGACGAGGGCCAGGCACTCGTCGCGGGACACCAGGTTCGGCGGCGCCTGGATGCGCATCGCGGGACCGAGCACCAGCCGCGCGACCGCGACCGTGGCCAGGTAGTCGTCGATCCCGGCGTCGGGCACCGCGGCCATCGCGGTGTGTTCCTTGGCCCGGAAGTTCTGCACGATCACTTCCTGGATGTGCCCGAATTCCTTGTGCGACTTCCGAATCGCGTGCAGGGTATCGGCACGCTCGGTCAACGTCTCGCCGATGCCGACCAGCAAGCCGGTAGTGAACGGAATGGACAGCCGGCCCGCATCGGTCAGGACGCGCAACCGAACCGCCGGGTCTTTGTCGGGGCTGCCGTAGTGCGCCATTCCCTTGGTTTCGAACAGCCGGCGCGACGTCGTCTCGAGCATCATGCCCATCGACGGCGCAACAGGTTTCAGCCGCGCCATCTCCGACCAGCTCATCACTCCGGGGTTCAAATGAGGCAACAGCCCGGTCTCCTCGAGCACGCGGATTGCCATCGCCCGCACATAGGACAGGGTGGAGTCGTAGCCCCGCTCATCGAGCCACTCACGCGCCTCGGGCCAGCGATCCTCGGGCCGGTCACCGAGCGTGAATAGTGCTTCCTTGCAACCGAGTTCGCCGCCGCGACGGGCGATGTTGAGAATCTCGTCGGGCTCCAGATACATGCCGGCGCCTTGGGCGCGCAGCTTGCCCGGCACGGTGACGAAGGTGCAGTAGTGGCAGTTGTCGCGGCACAGATGGGTGACCGGGATGAACACCTTGCGCGAGTAGGTGATCGGCAATCGTCCTTCGGGACCGCGGCGTCCGGCTGACTCCAGACCCGCGTCGCGCACGCGCGCCGCGCTCGCGCACAGGTCGGCCAGGTCGTCGCCGCGCGCGGTCATCGCGACCGATGCCTCATCGATGTTCAGCGCCACACCGTCTCGTGCCCGCCGCAATACCCGCCGCAGCGCCGAAGCACTGGCTTTCGATGAGACCTTCGATGAGGCCCCAGCCGGAACGACGGGGCTGGGCAGAGCGATGGGCTCGTCGCCCGGAGTCAGCAGCACGTTGGTGTAACTTCCCCACGATCGATTTTCATCCGCAACAGTAGCGGCAGGTCGTGGCGGCCCCGCGGTCGACCACACCCGTCAGTGCCGGCGGCTGGTCCGCCAGAGCACAACCGCCGGGGGTGTGACTCCCAACAGAATCAGCAGCGGAGCCGCGTAGGCCATCAACCCGTAGCCGCCCAAGATCACGTCGTCGCCGGGACCGCCCAGGCTCATCGCTGCAACGGTCAACAACCACGTCCACAACGGCAGGGCGGCCAGCCGGGGCGAGCTGGTCCATCGCCCCGCGGCCCACACCAGGGCCGCATTGACCAATCCGCTGATCAGCCCGCTGATAGGAATGGGAACAGAGCCGACGTAGGAGGGCAGCAGCAGGGCCCCGGCCAGTGCGGACAAGACGCCGTCGACGGCCAACAGTGCCAGGACAACCACTCGACTAGCGGAATCCGCCCCGCCGCTGTCTTCGACCGACGCGGCGAGTGGCTTGGTATCGGTCAGGTCGGGACGCTGTCGATATTCGAGAGTATCGAACCGATCACCCACTGAAGGCTGTCCAGCCTGTCCTGCCAGTGCTGCAGGTTGGGGTCCAGGTCGGGGTCCATACGAAATCCCTCTCAAGTCCTTGTGAGCCTATTCAAGACGGCCTGTTTGGCAGCCTACCGCCTATCAGAATCATTGAGACCTAGTCCCGCGAGCAGATCTGTTTCCCACCCACGCTGGTCGCGGTCCCCCGCGGAGCCGGCGGCGAGGACATAGTGCTCCTGCGCGAGGATCGGCAGCGCGATGTTGTTCGACAGGGCGCAGGCGCGGCCGGTTGGGCCGACGGTGAGTTGGGTCGCGTGCGCGCTTAGCGCAGCGATCTTGGCCCCGCGGGCGTCGGCACCCGCCTCGACCACCGCGTCGATGTCCTCGTCTGCATATCCGAAGTCGAATTCTTCGGGCGGCGGGATCGTCCACTCGGGCCGCAGATCGTCGCGCCCGAGCGCGCGCCAACCCTCGGTGAATGCGCGTTCGGCAAGGACCGTCCAGTAGAACTTCGGCACCGTCCACGGATTTCCCGGATACCACGCGGTGCTGCCGGCCGCCGTGATGGCCGCCGCGGTGACGGTGTGCGCGTGGACATGGTCGGGATGGCCATAGCCACCGTTGGGGTCATAGGTCACGACGACGTGCGGCCGCTGCTCCCGAATGATTGCGACCAGCGCGCCCACGACCTCATGTTCGTCGGCGTCGATGAACCTCTCCCGGCGCCGTGGCGCGGTGCCGCGCATTCCCGAGTCGCGCCAGCGCCCTGCTCCGCCGAGATAGCTGGGTGCGCCGGCGCCCAGCACGCGCAAGGCCTCGGTGAGTTCGCTGATTCGGTAACCGCCGAGCTGGTCCGCCTGGTCGACGGCTAGGGCCGCCCAGCGGTCGACGACGACCTCGCCCTCCTCGCCGAGGGTGCAGGTGACGACGCGGACGTCCGCCCCGCCGGCGGCATAATGCGCGATGGTGGCGCCGGTGCTGAGGCTTTCGTCGTCGGGATGTGCATGCACGAACAACAGCCGCGGCGTCTCTGGCATGGACGCACCCTACCCGCAGCGCGCCGCAACTCACCTTGAGTAGTCGTGGTCGTCTACTATCGTCGAATGGCGCAGCTGACCCGAACCACGCCCACGGCCGGCCGGAGCCGCCGACGAGGCGAAGTGCTCGAACGTGCGCTCTATCAGGCCACCTTGGCCGAACTGGCTGAAGTCGGTTACGGCAGGCTGACGATGGAAGGAATCGCGGCGCGCGCCCACACCGGCAAGGCGGCGTTGTACCGGCGCTGGACCAGCAAGCATGATCTGGTCCGTGCCGCCCTGCTGCAGGCCTTGCCGCCGTTGACCGAGCCGCGCGCCGGCCGATCGCCCAGGGAAAGCCTGCTGGCGGTGTTCACTGCCCACCGCGATGTCCTGGCCGGAAAGACTGCATTTCCCGGCCTGGGCATTATCGGCCAACTGATTCACGAACCCGAGTTGCGGGCGATCTTCGCCGAGGCCGTGGTGGGCCCGCGCCTGATCATTGTGGAGTCGATCCTGGCAGCCGCAGTCCGCGACGGCGACATCGACCCGGCCACGCTGACACCCATGACCGCGCGGGTCGGACCCGCTTTGATCAACCAGCACTTCCTGCTCACCGGATCGCCGCCGAGCCGACGGGAGCTGTCGCTGATCGTCGATACGGTGATTCCGCCGAAAACGTCTGCTGCGCGGGGTGACTGAACCCGGTCAGGGTCCGGTTTTGATCCATTGACCGGCATCGCCGACGATGCCGACCGGTACCGCGCCAGACAGGCTGACGTGCTGCACACTCGGACCGGCCGCAACGATCGTGGTGTCCTGCAAGATCGGCAGCACGGTCGACATGTTCCACAATCGCGGTTCAACCGCGGTGATCACATCGCTGATGTTCTTGGTGCCGTTCAGAGCGGCATCGATGTTCGACTGGATGCTGCGATCGCAGATGCCGGTGAGGTTCGACGGCGCTCGGACCAGCGCGCCGGGGTCGGTTGGCCGGCTGGTCGGCTCCGGGGTGGGAGTGGTGGCGGGCGCGCCGGACGGCGTCACACCCACCGGAGTCGTCGTCGGCGCATTGGATGCCGGTAGCTGGCTCGTCTGCAATGCGGGGCAACCGTAGCGCGAGGCCAGCAGCGTCGGCAGATTCCCGCCAGCCTGATGCCAACCGACTATGGCGTCCACCCGGTTGTCGTTCAGCGCGTCGCGGTACAGCGTCACCGGGTCCAGCGCCATTACGGTCGCGGCCATACCGACGCTGCGTAGCTGGTCGGCGGCGGTGTTAGCCACGGCCACCGACGTCGGATCGTTGGCCGCCACGCCGATGACCAGCGACAACTGTTGACCGTCCTTGCTGATCCGGCCATGGATGACTTCCGTCGGCCCGGTGCTTGTCGGCGTTCCGGAAGGCGTAGCGGGCGTGGCCGACGTGTTGCTCTCGATCTGGTACCCGGCCGCGGTCAGCAAATCCAGCGCCGCCTGTTTGGACAGCGCGGGCGGCGCCGTCGGCTCGTAGCCCGGGTCGCTCGGCGACCGGATCTGGGCTTGGGCCAGGGTGACCGTGTTGTCGCTGCCGGCGCCCACCGCGGCCAGCAGGTCAACGTCGAGCAATCCCAGAATCGCCTTGCGAACCTGGCTGTCGGCCAGCTTGGGCTTGTTCGCGCGCAGCGTGAGCTGCATGACCCGCGGCGTGACAATCCGGGCGGTGCGGACATCGGGGATCGCGGACAGCTGCGCGAAAGCCGCCGAGCCGCCGTGCACTTGGGCCACTTGGGTGTCCCCGTTGCGCACCGAATCGGCCAGCGCGGCCGGTGCCCCGGCGCGGCGGAACAAGATCAGCGCGGGTTTGGCCGGCGGCCCCCAGTAGCGGTCGTTGCGGGCGAGCAGGATCTCGTCGCGCTGCGGGTCGATGTTCTCCACGCGGAACTGCCCGCCTGTGACGGGCAGGGACCGGGCCAGCCCGGCCGCGAAACCGCCCGGCACGTCCTTGACGATATGCGCGGGCAGGATGTTGCTGAACAATTCCCGCCACGCCGGATACGGCTGCGCGAAAGTGACCACGGCCTGCTTGCCGCCCTCGAGCGACTGCACGCCCGTGATGAGGTCATAGCCGGCCGGATCGACGACGCCCGGCTGGCTGACCATCTGCCGCCACAGGTACCAGAAGTCGTCGGCACCGATCGGGGCGTTATCCGTCCATTGCGCCTCGGGCCGGATCTTGTAGGTCACGGTGAATGGGTTCTGACTGGTCACGTCGGCGGATACCAGCAGGGTCGGGTCCATCTCCCAGCGCGAACCCGTCGGCGTGCTGTGGTCGGACACCGGCCGAAACGCGCTCGGCAACACCAGCGCGCTGATCGCCGCGTTTACCGCCGACAGGTCCGACAACAGATGCGGATTGAACCCGGCGCCGATCGAGTCGATGCCCATGATGATCTGAATCGGGCGCTGCGGCGGCGGCGCCGAGTTGTGCGGCGTATCGGTACTTTGTGGGGCCGGCGGCGGGTTGACCGTGCAGGCCGCGAGACCCAGGCCCACCATCGAGACCAGCACGCCGACCATCACGAGAAGGTGGCGGGCTCGGTGCAGCACGCCCATCAGGGTATCGAGCGCCTGCCCAGCAGCCTGGCTAATCGCGCGGCGCACTGCTAACCCCGGGCCTTGGCCCGTGCCCGGCTGCGGGCCCGGCCGGTGGCATCCAACTCGACCTTGCGGACCCGCACGACCTGCGGCGTCACCTCGACGCATTCGTCAGGCGAGCAGAACTCCATGGCCCGCTCCAGGTCGAGTTCGAGCGGCTTGGCCAGCGTCTCGATGACATCGGCGGTCGACGACCGCATGTTGGTGAGCTTCTTCTCGCGAGTGACGTTGATGTCGAGATCCTCTGGGCGCGGGTTGATTCCGACGACCATGCCCTCGTAGGTGTCCTGACCGGGCTCGACGAAGAATTGGCCCCGATCCGCGAGCTGCAGCAGAGCGAACGGGGTGATGGTGCCGGACCGGTCGGATACCAGTGATCCGGTGTGACGGGCGCGGATCTCCCCCGCCCACGGGCGGTAGCCGTCGAACACGGCGTTGGCGATGCCGGTGCCGCGAGTCAGGGTGAGGAAATCGGTGCGAAAGCCGATCAAGCCGCGGCTGGGCACGATGAAATCCATCCGGACCCAACCGGCGGCGTGGTTCTTCATCTCTTCCATGCGGCCTTTGCGGCCGGCCATCAACTGGGTGATGACCCCGACAAATTCCTCGGGGCAGTCGATCGTCATCGCCTCGAACGGCTCGTGCAGCTGACCGTCGATCGTTTTGGTGACCACCTGCGGCTTGCCGACCGTGAGTTCGAAACCCTCCCGCCGCATCGTCTCGACCAGTACCGCCAGCGCCAGCTCGCCGCGGCCTTGCACCTCCCACGCATCGGGCCGGCCGATGTCGACAACGCGGATCGAGACGTTGCCGACCAGCTCAGTGTCCAGGCGGCTGCGGACCATGCGTGCCGTCAGCTTGTGCCCCGAAACCTTGCCCGCCAGCGGCGAGGTGTTGGTGCCGATCGTCACCGAGATGGCCGGCTCGTCGACGGTGATGCGCGGCAGAGCATGGGCATGATCGGGGTCGGCCAGCGTGTCGCCGATCATGATCTCGGGCAGCCCCGCCACCGCCACAATGTCTCCGGCGACAGCCTCGTCGGTGGCGCTGCGCTCGACGCCCTCGGTGGCAAGCAACTCGGTGATCTTGGCGCTGGTGATCACCGGCACTCCGTCCACCTCGCGCATCCACGCCACCTGCTGGCCCTTGCGAAGTTTGCCGTTGTAAATGCGGACCAGGGCAAGCCGGCCGAGGAACGGAGATGCGTCGAGGTTGGTGACGAGGGCCTGCAGCGGCGCCCCGGGGTCGCCCTTCGGCGGCGGTACGTGCTCCAAAAGAACCTCGAACAGCGGGTCCAGGTTGGTGCCGTCGGGAATATCGCCGTCTGCCGGTTGGGTGGTGCTCACCACGCCGGCACGCCCGGACGCGTACAGCGTCGGCAGGCCGAGTGCATGTTCGGCGGCCTTGGCGGCTTCGTCGTCGAGGTCGGACGCGACGTCGAGCAGCAGGTCGTGGCTGGCGTCCACCACCTCGGCTATCCGCGCGTCGGGCCGATCTGTCTTGTTGACTACGAGAATCACCGGCAGATGCGCGGCCAGGGCCTTGCGCAGCACGAAGCGCGTCTGCGGCAGCGGGCCCTCAGAAGCGTCGACCAGCAACAACACCCCGTCCACCATGGACAGGCCGCGCTCCACCTCGCCGCCGAAATCGGCGTGGCCAGGGGTGTCGATGACATTTATTACCGTCACCGTGCCGTCCGGGTGGTGGCGGTGCACGGCGGTGTTCTTGGCCAGGATCGTGATGCCCTTCTCACGTTCCAGGTCGCCGGTGTCCATCACGCGTTCCTGCACCTCACCGCGTTCGTGCAGGGCGCCGGACTGCCGCAACATCGCGTCGACCAGCGTGGTCTTGCCGTGGTCGACGTGCGCGACGATGGCGACATTGCGGAATGGCACGTCGGTGATTGTGGCAGCGAGGGCCTCAGATAGCGAACTTGACAGGACAGCTCGCGCGCCTTCATTCTGCGCTGACAGCGCGCCGTACTCGCTTTTTTGCGCCGTGGACGCAGGATCGATGCCCTGACCGCAGGGTCACCCAGACCGCGCCTTTACCAGCCACGCCGTCGCGGCGCTGAACCCACCAATTGCTTCCCCGCCACATCGCGGCTGCGGTAGACGATGTACGGCCGGAATAGGTAGCCGAACGGCGCGCTGAACGCGTGTACCAGCCGAGTGAACGGCCACAGGGCGAACAGTGCCAGCGCGATCACCACATGTATCTGGTAGTAGAACGCCGCATGCGCCATCAGATCGCCACGCGGATCGAGCATCCAGATCGACCTGAACCAGATCGACACCTTCTGCCGGTAGTCGTGCAGCTCGCCGAAGTGGGTGGCGCCCGCCAGGGTGCAGCACATGCCCGCCACCAGCGCGCACGTCAGCACCACATACATCAGCTTGTCGTTGCGGGTGGTGGCCAGACGCACCGCATCGCTGGTGCGCCGCCGATAGATCAGCAACCCGATACCAAGCAGGGTGGCCACACCGGCAGGGACGCCCAGCAGCAGCGCCTGCAGGTGATACAGGTGATCGGTCAAACCGATTTTCCGAGTGAACCATTCGGGAACGAACAGCCCCATGATGTGGCCCATGATGACCGCCACGCTGCCGAAGTGAAACAACGGGTTGGCGATCGACAACAAGCGTGACTCGTAGATCTGCGACGAACGGGTGGTCCAGCCGAACTTGTCGTAGCGGTACCGCCACCAGGTGCCGACGACCGCGATCGCCAGCACGACGTAGGGCACGTCGTCCCAGAAGATCTCGAGCAGCTTCATGTGGACATGGGTTTGGACCAACGTCAGTCCCCCTCGGTGCGCTTGGGCGGGACTGTCAAGGTAAACGGTTGCAACCCAACGGCTTCCGCGGGCGGGCCGGCCTGAGCGAGGCGCTGCGCGCGGCGCACGTCCTGATCCGTCGCGGCGGGCAGCGTCGCGCAGACCGCTGCCACGGTGTGCTCGTACGGCGACTTGGCGTCGGCCAGCGCTTGCCGCAAGATGTCGATCGGGATCCGGTGCTCGATCAGCAGCCGACGCCCGGCCTCGGGGTGGACGGTCGCGGCGAATTCCAGCACGACGGGCAAGTGATCCGGCGCCTCGGTGCGCGGCGGCTCGACACCCGCGTCCCGGTAGGTGGAGGCGAAAACCAGCATTTCCCGGCCCCGGTTGCGAGTGTCTCCCGCGGTCCAGTACGTCAGATACATGGTGGCGCGCCGGCGCATGTCGAAGGTCTCGACATAGTCGACCGCGGCGGCCATCGGATCGCGGCTTCGCAGCTCGGCGAGCGTCCGTTCGAGCAGCCCCGCCGCGGGCCGGCTGATATGACCCAACAGCTCATCGACGATGTCGAGCCGCGCGGCGTGATCGTCGTCCGGGTAGGCCAGCAGCAGCGAGGCGGCCTGCCACACCAGTCGGTCGTGCACCGCCCGGGTACCCGAGCGGTCCAATACGGCCGACAAGAATTTCATCGTCTGGACTCCGGGAACATTCCTTCGGGCGCGCCATGGCCATCCCAGTTGAGCAGGTTCACCCGGGAGCGACCGCCCCCGCCACGCCCGGTTGCCACCGGCTCACCGACCTCACCGACCTGTCGCTGCTGCAGGGCGTGGAACGTCTCCACTGCGACCGGCACCGGAGCGCCGCTGCCGACGCCGAACGGACCGGACTCATACATTCCGGGCCCGCCGTCGAAGGACAACGAGCAACCGAGCTCTTCGGGCCCCGAAATGCCGGCCGCTGCAGGCAGATCGGCCACGTAAGCCGTCGGAATGACGTAGCGCTCGTCGTATTTCGCGACGGCCAGCAGCCGGTACATGTTGTAGATCTCTTCTTCGGTCATGCCGACGGACTGCGGGATGTGCGGTTGGGTTTCGCGGCCCAGGTTGATATCGCGCATGTAGGACCGCATCGCCGCCAGTCGCCGCAGCACATTTGCGACCACCTCGGTGTCACCTGCGGTGAACAGCTCGGCCAGGTACTGGATCGGAATACGCAGCGCCTCAAGGGCGCCGAACAGATTACCCAGTTCCTCCCCGTCGCCCCCGTCGTGACTGATCGCGTCGACCACCGGCGACAGCGGCGGGATGTACCAGACCATCGGCATGGTCCGATACTCCGGATGCAGTGGCAGCGCAACCCGATAGGTGTTGATCAGCGCGTAGACCGGTGATCGCTGGGCGGCCTCGATCCACTCGTCGGAAATGCCTTCCGCCCGTGCGCCGGCGATCACCTCGGGATCGTTGGGGTCCAACAGGATCTGGCGCTGCGCCTCGTAGAGGTCGGTGTCGTTTTCCACCGACGCCGCCTCGAGCACCCGCTCGACGTCGTAGAGCACCAGCCCCAAATAACGCAGCCGTCCCACGCAGGTTTCCGAGCACACCGTGGGCAGACCGACCTCGATGCGCGGGTAGCACAGGGTGCACTTTTCGGCCTTGCCGGTCTTGTGGTTGAAATACACCTTCTTGTAAGGACATCCGGACACACACATGCGCCAGCCGCGGCAGCGGTCCTGGTCGACGAGCACGATGCCGTCCTCGGTGCGCTTGTACATCGCGCCCGACGGGCAGGACGCCACGCACGACGGGTTCAGGCAGTGTTCGCAGATCCGCGGCAGGTAGAACATGAAGGTCTCTTCGAGCCTCAGCTTCACCTGCTCGCTGACCTTCTTCAGGATCGGGTCGTGGGGCACGATTTCCGTTGAGCCGGCCAGGTTGTCGTCCCAGTTGGGCCCCCACGACACCTTCATCGGCTCGCCGCTGATCTGACTTCGCGGCGCGGCGGTGGGAAAGGTGTCACCCGCCGGTGCCGTCGTCAGATTTTCGTAGTCGTAGGTCCACGGCTCGTAGTAGTCGTTGATGGTCGGCAACCGGGGGTTGGCGAAAATCCGCAGCAGCTTTTCGAATCGGCCGCCGTCGCGTAGCCGAAGCCGGCCTTTCTTGTCACGCACCCATCCGCCGCGCCAGCGCTCCTGGTCCTCGTAGGTGCTCGGATAGCCGACGCCCGGGCGGGTTTCGACGTTGTTGAACCACACGTACTCGGTTCCCGAGCGATTGGTCCAGGCCTGCTTACAGGTCACCGAACAGGTGTGGCAGCCAATGCATTTGTCGAGGTTCATCACCATCGCCATCTGCGCCATTACTTTCATCGTCTTGCTCCGCAAGCGTCGCTCGGGCCGTTCATTGGTCAGTACCTCACGTCCTGGTTGCGACGGCGCACCACAGTCACTTCGTCGCGCTGGTTGCCGGTGGGGCCCAGGTAGTTGAACCCGAATGAGTGCTGCCCGTAGCCACCGGCCAAGTGGCTGGGCTTGATTCGCACTCGGGTCAGCGCGTTGTGGTTGCCGCCGCGTTTGTTGTTGGTCTGGGTACGGGGCGTGTCCACCGTGCGTTCCTGTACGTGGTAGACGAACACCACGCCGTCCGGCATGCGGTGCGAGATGATGGCCCGGCCCACGTAGATGCCGTTGGCGTTGACCGCCTCGATCCAATCGTTGTCGCGCACATTGATTTTCGCTGCGTCTCCTGGGCTCATCCACATGGTGGGGCCACCGCGGGACAACGACAACATGTACAGGTTGTCCTGGTAGGTGGAGTGGAACGACCACTTCGAGTGCGGCGTCAGATACCGCACGGCGAGCCCGATGCCGTCACCACCGTCCTTGGTCGAGCCGAGCTCGGGCTGGTTGAACAGCCGCGCCATGTCCAACGGCGGCCGGTATACGGGTAGCTGTTCGCCGAGCTCCTCGATCCAGTCGTGGGCGAGGTAGAAGTGCATGCGTCCGGTGAGGGTGTGGAACGGCTTGAGGTGCTCGATGTTGATGGTGAACGGCGCGTAGCGACGCCCACCGGTCTCGCTGCCCGACCATTCCGGGCTGGTGACCACCGGGACCGGGCGCGCCTGGGTGTCGGCGTAGGTGATGCGTTTTTCCTCACTGCCCTCGGCCAGCTGTGCCAGCCGCTGTCCGGTGCGCTTCTCCAGCTCGAGGAATCCCTCGACGGCCAGCCGGCCGTTGCAGGTTCCGGACAGGGTGAGTATCACGTCGGCCATCCGCGCGGCGGTGGTGATCGCCGGGCGCCCTGCGGCGGGACCGGAATTCATCACCCCGAACTTGGCGGCCAACTCGCTGACTTCACGGAAAGGATGCACGGTGACACCCTTGACGGTCATCCCGAACTGGTCGACGAGTGGTCCGAGCGTCACCCATTTGTCGTAGATCGCCGCATAGTCGCGCTCCACCACGGTGACCTTGCTCATCGTGCGGCCAGGTACCGGCACCTCGTCATTGTGAAGCCAATCCCGTTCGGTGCCATCGGGATAGGCCATGGCGTCAGCGGTGTCATGCTGCAGCGCCGTCAGGACGACGTCGTTGCGGGTACCGAGATGACGTCTGGCCATTGCGCTGAAGGCGCGGGCGATGGTGCCGAATGCCTCGAAGTCCGTACGGGTTTCCCACGGTGGATCGGTCGCCGGGCTGAACGCGTGCACATACGGGTGCATGTCGGTGCTGGAGAGGTCTTCCTTCTCGTACCAGGTAGCCGCGGGCAGCACCACGTCGGATACCAGAGTCGTCGACGTCATCCTGAAGTCGATGGACATCAACAAGTCGAGCTTTCCTTCGGGAATCTCGACGTCTCTGGCCACGTCACTGGGCAACACACCGGTGACGCGGGGTTTGGCCAAGACATTGGAATCGGTGCCGAGCAGATGCTTGAGGAAGAACTCGCCGCCCTTGCCGGACGACCCGATCAGGTTGGACCGCCAAACACTGAGCACCCGTGGCCAGTTGGCGGGGTTGTCGGGGTCGGTGACCGCGAGCTTGAGCTTGCGCTGAGCGAGTTGCTCGGCGACGTACTCGCCGACATCAAGGCCGGCCTCCTGCGCTTCGTCGGCGACGTCGAGGCTGGACCGGTCGAACTGCGGATAGAACGGACTCCAGCCCATCGCCGTCGCCGAGGCCAGCACGTCGACCGTGTGCCTACCGTCGAACCTGCCGCGGCCCAACGGGCTGGTCAGCTTGGCGGCGCCGTAGGAGTCGTAGCGCCACTGGTTGGTGTGCACGTACCAGTACGAGGCGCCCGGTACCTGCCGCGGCGGACGCGACCAGTCGTTGGCATTCGACATCGTCTGCCACCCCGTCAGCGGACGCACCTTCTCCTGGCCGACGTAGTGCGCCCAGCCGCCGCCGTTGCGTCCCATCGATCCGGTCAACAGCAGCAGCGACAGCACCGAGCGGTACATCACGTCGCTGTGGAACCAGTGGCAGATGCCGCCGCCCATGATGACCATGGACCGCCCGCCGGATTCCTCCGCGTTGCGCGCGAATTCCTTGGCGACGCGGATAGCTTGCGCCGCAGGCACTCCGGTGATCGATTCCTGCCAGGCCGGGGTGTTCTGCTGGCTGGCGTCGTCGTAACCGCTCGGCCATTCGCCGGGCAACCCTTCACGCGGCACGGCGTAGTGCGCCAGCATCAGGTCGAACACCGTACAGACCAGATGCTGGCCGACTCGGCGCACCGGCACGCCACGCGTCACGGATTCGCCGTGGCCGTCGATGGTGTCAAAGCTGGGCAGCTCAACGAGTTTCGCGTCGCCACCTTGTCCACCCTGGACACTGAGGGCCGGCACGATTGCGCCCAGGTCCAGGTTCCACTTGCCGACGCCGTCATCGCCGTAGCGGAATCCGAGGGAGCCGTGCGGGACGACGACCTCGTCGGTGACCTCGTCCAGCAGTGCGGGCTTGAAGGCCGCATTCTCGACTTCCT
Source organism: Mycobacterium sp. NGS41 (assembly GCF_059812725.1). Classification (NCBI taxonomy): domain Bacteria; kingdom Bacillati; phylum Actinomycetota; class Actinomycetes; order Mycobacteriales; family Mycobacteriaceae; genus Mycobacterium; species Mycobacterium sp. NGS41. Next base: position 169,794 of record NZ_JCALDF010000001.1, on the reverse strand, counting down.
CGCCAATGTCGGCCGCGGTCAAGAACTTTCCGGGTACCAGCGCGTCGCCGCGCTGTTCCAGCTTGATCAGGAACGGCAGATCGGTGAAGCGGCGGACGTAGTCGACGAAGAATGGGACCGGCTTGCGCACATAGCATTCCGAGAGGATCACGTGCCCCATTGACATGGCCAGCGCGGCGTCGGTACCGGCCGCACACCGCATCCACTCGTCGGCGAACTTGGTGTTGTCCGCGTAATCGGGGCTGACCACAACGACTTTGGTGCCGCGATAGCGGGCCTCTGCCATCCAGTGCGCATCGGGCGTGCGGGTGATCGGGACGTTGGAACCCCACATGACCAGATAGGACGCGTCCCACCAGTCCCCGGATTCGGGCACATCGGTCTGGTCTCCGAAGACCTGTGGCGAGGCCACCGGCAGGTCGGCATACCAGTCGTAGAACGACGTCATCACGCCGCCGATCAGCGAGACGAAACGGGAACCCGTGGCGTGGCTGACCATCGACATCGCGGGAATCGGCGAAAAGCCGGCGACCCGATCGGGCCCGTATGTCTTGATGGTGTGCACATGAGCGGCGGCGATCATTTCGCTGGCTTCAGCCCACGTCACTCGGATCAGGCCGCCCTTGCCGCGCGCCCGCTGGTAGCGGCGACGGCGCTCGGGGTCGGCTTGGATATCGGCCCACGCCAGCACCGGGTCGCCCAGGCGGGCCTTGGCCTCGCGGAACATCTCGACCAGCACTCCGCGGGCATAGGGATAGCGCACCCGGGTGGGCGAATAGCTGTACCACGAGAACGACGCGCCGCGGGGACACCCGCGCGGCTCATACTCCGGCCGGTCCGGGCCCACCGACGGATAGTCGGTCTGCTGGGTTTCCCAGGTGATGATCCCGTCCTTGACGTAGATCTTCCACGAACACGACCCGGTGCAGTTGACGCCATGGGTGGAACGGACCACCTTGTCGTGGCTCCACCGGTCGCGGTAGAACACGTCGCCTTCGCGGCCGCCCTGCCGGGTGACGGTGCGCAGATCGGATGAGAATTCGCCCGGCGTAAAGAACCGCCCGCTGCGCTCGAGCAGCTCCTCGATCACTCCGCCAACGTGAGGTGTGACGGTCAACGCGTAGCCCCCCTACTTGTTACTGAATCCCCCCGTGGCCCGATTCGAGTGCACGATCCGGCAAACATCGACCTTATAGCCCGCGTGGCGGCCACAGCCGGGGGCTTCGGTGTGGAAACGCGCCAATACGCGGCGTGGCAGACGCCGCCGGAGAAAGCCATCGGGATCACTACCGGCAATCCAAGTCCAGGTCAAGTGTTTGTATGGCGTACTGTTCCATTTTGCCACTCGCCGCCGGCATCCGCGCTGTGGACAGGCTGCGGAGAAGCTGTGGAGTTGTTTCGAGGTTCCTCAGAGCGCTTGGGCCAAGTCTCCCAGCCAGCCGCGGTCGGCGGGCACCCAGTCGACAGCGTGGAGTTCGGCCGCGGTCACCCAGCGCAGCGCCCGGTGGTCATGCGCATGCGGTTCACCGCGAATCAGTCGCACACGATACGCCCGCAGCGTCGTCGTTTCATTGAGCGGAATGTCGTCGCCGAGGCGGTCACCGACCGCGACGTCGCCGACCTCGACACCCAACTCCTCGGATAGCTCGCGGGCCAGCGCGTCGCGCTCGTCTTCGCCGGGCGCAACCTTGCCGCCGGGCAGTTCCCAGCGGCCCGCCAACTCCGGCGGCCGCATGCGTTGGGCGACCAGGACCGTCGACCCGCAAATGACGGCTCCGGCGACAACGATCTGGGTCGGCATGGCCTGTCACGGTATACGGCCGGCGCGCGAGCGCCCCGCAGTGGCTCACATCGTCGCGGCCAGTGCCGTGTGCGCTTGGAAGCCGAACGAATCTGCCATGTCGCGATAGCGGGTAACGAGATCGCGGTAGCTCGCATGGTCGCCGATGGCGCGCGCGAGCAATGCCCGTGCCCGCAGCAGCAGAATGTCGCGAGCCACGTAGTCGCTGTCGAACTGGATGGCAGCCATCCTCTCGATCGCGAGCTCGGCTTCCTGAATATCGGTAGCGGCGCTGCGCAGCAACAGGTTTTCCACCAGAACACCGGTGGCAAGCGCGCACCACGCGAACTGCCCCGCCCGAAACAGGTCTTCCACACCGGCGCGTATCCGCGCGATGGCACCATCGCGATCTCCATGCCGGGCGCTGTCAGCGGCGACATAGACGTCGATAACGGCCCGTTGGCTGGTATTGAAGCGATTCTCCAAGCACATCTCACGAAGCTGTGCCAGCACTTCGAGTCCGCGTTCGCGGTCGGTCTGGGAGTCTCGGTGGACCAGCGCCAGGCCCAATGCCATTCGTGCGGTACCTACCGTCATATCGTCACCCGATCGCTCGGCGATCTGCAGCGCCTCGTCGATGTCGCGTAGTGCCGTGTCGTCGGCCAGCAGCAGCCCCCACGTAATGGCCGGACTGTATATCACGTTGACCGCAAACGCATGTGACATCGGATCGGACCTCCGCCCGATGTCGACGGCCCGGTTGAAATCCTCGCGCCACCCATCACGACCCTGGGCCCATCGAGCCAGACCGCGATATGCCAGTGCCACGGCCAACGGTGAACCAATGATGATGTTTCCTCTGGTGGGGTCGCCGTCAGCCAAATCGACGACCCGCTGCGACCACCGCAGCACGTCGCCCACCTCGCCGGTCTCGCACTTGGCGAGGGTGGTGGCAAAGGACAGTCCGACGATCAAGACCGGATCGCCGATCGACTCGATAAGTGCCATGCACTCGGATGCCAGACGCGCTCCGTCCCGCACCCGGCCACGCATCATGTGCTCGTTCACCAGCCCTGCCATACCGATGGCCAGCGATGCCTGGTCCCCTGCCAGAGCGCAGAGCTGCCGAAGTTCCTCGAATCGATCGGGGGAGATATTGGCATGGATCCGCCAGCTGTTGCCGCACAGCAGGGTGCGGGGGGCGATGCACATCTCGGTGTGGTTTGTGCCGTCAGCGGGCAATGCGTCAGCGATTTGTCGGGCGCGCTCCCAGTGCACCCGCGCCGCGACGATATCGCGCGCGGCCGACCACGGACCTGCGCGCATGTGCCACGAGTACGCGGCACACACGTCGCCCGCCGCCTCCAGATGCTCGGCAATGATCGCGGCGTTCTCGTCTGCCGATGCAGGATCATTCGCCTCGATCGACGCTGCGAGGCGTGCATGCAAAGCCGCGCGATCCGACTTCAGCTGTGACTCGTAGGCCACCGTGCGGATCAGCGGATGCCGAAATACAAACTCGGCACGCGGGGCGAACTTCACCTCATCGATCAGTTCAGCCGTCACGAGGTCGTTCAAGACCGGATCGATGCCCAGTTTGCTCAGCAGCTCGCTGCTGAAACGCGATCCGATCACGGAGGCGGCACTCAAGGCCTTTTTGGCCAGTGGAGCTAGTCGGTCGATGCGCGCGGAGATGGCAGCCTGCAATGTGGCGGGCACGTTGACCTCGGCGAGGTCGACGCGGCACACGTAGGCGCCCCGGTCGCCGTCGAGGACTCCACGCTCGCTGAGATCTCGCACCATCTCCTGTGCGAAAAACGGATTACCGGCGGCCCTCTCGGCGACGAGCGCTGCGACGCCACGGACGGACGGGTCAGGGCCCAACAACTCGCCCGTCAGCGCTGAGGTTTCCGAATCACTCAGTGGCGCAAGCGTTATGGTTTCGATGCCGGGCAACTGCAGCAGCGCCCCGCGATACTCCGGTCGCGACGTGATCAGCACCATGGCTGCGTTTCGCGGGACCATGGCGACGAAGTCGGACAGCATCGATTCGCTCACCTCGTCGATCCAGTGCACATCTTCGGCGATGTAGAGGGCCGGCCTGGTGCGATCCGTCGACATTGTTTCGATCAGAGCTGTCAGACGGCGCCGTCGGGCATCCGGATCGATCTTCGGAAGCTGCTCGTCGGCATCGCGAATGCCCAGCAAATCATCGAGCAACACCAGGTCCTGCGGATCTGCGGCTGACAGCTGCGCCCGCACCCGAGCCCGCGCGGCCTGCTGGTCGAGTCCGACTACTCCGACCACCGCCCGCAGCAGCCGCGCGATCGCGTAGAACGGAATGTCACCCGCGTGCGACTCGCAGAACGTCGAAAACACCTCGACACTACTTTGGAGCGCAATCTCTGCGGTCTCCCGAACAAGCCTGGTCTTGCCGATTCCCGCTGGCGCCGACACGCTGATCACGCACCCATGTCCACTGATCGATCGGCGCAAAGCGCCCGCGACAGTGTCGATTTCCCGCTGCCGCCCAACCAAAGTCGAGTCGGGACGACCGAGCCGATGATGCTGCTCCGCGATGGCAAGCAGGCCACGCGCGGACACCGGGTGGTCGGCGCCTTTGATGGTCACCATCTCCGATTCACCTAGCACGGTGACGTGGCGAACCAGTCGCGCGGTCGATTCGCTGAGCAGCACTCCACCGGGCGGCGCCGCCGACTCCATCCGCTGCGCGATGCCGACCTGCTCTCCGATCGCGGTGTAACCCCAAGCGCGTGAGCCGACGTCACCGGCGACCACCCGACCGGAATTCAGGCCGATTCGTAGTTGGAGCACGACCCCGTCGCGGCGCTCAACCAAAATGGCCAGCCGCTTCACCTCCTCCTGAATGTCCAGAGCAGCCCGGCAAGCGCGAAAAGCATGATCTTCCAGCGCGAGTGGTGCTCCAAACACCGCCATCAGTCCGTCGCCGGTGAACTTGTCGATCGTGCCGCCGAACCGCTGCACCACCACGCCGGCACGGTCGACCATTTCGGACATGATTTCGCGCAACCGCTCCTCACCGACGGCGGCCGCGATTTCCATGGAACGCACGACGTCGGCGAACAGCACCGTCACTTGCTTGTACTCAGCTGGTCTGGCGGCTCGCTCGATCGGCGCGCCGCACGAGTGACAAAATCGCGCGTTCGCCACCAACTCGCTACCGCACGACTCGCAGCCATGCGGTGCTGTCATGCGACCCTCCGCCGATACGAACCCGGATGCTCCGACGAGCCCAGGATAGGGCGCAAGGCCACAGGTCGTGCTGTATCCGGAAGATCGGCTAGCGCGAAAACCCTAATCAGAGAAGGGAGTATGTTCGGAATATGGCTGTGTTATCGGATGAGGAAGTAGACGCAGCGCTGCCCGGCCTCAACGGCTGGAAGCATGCCGACGGCGCCCTGCGCCGGTCGATCAAGTTTCCGACGTTTCTCGACGGCATCGAGGCTGTCCGTCGCGTGGCCGACCACGCCGAAAGCAAGGATCATCACCCGGATATCGATATCCGTTGGCGGACGGTGACTTTCGCGCTGGTCACCCATTCCGCGGGCGGCATCACCAAGAATGACGTGGACATGGCGCGCGATATCGACGGGATCGTCGGGGACTAGCCCGCGGCGGCCTGAGCCGCGGGACGTTCCGCAGCTGGACGATCTGGGGTGACGGCCTTCCGCCCGGCTATCGCGATCCAGCCGAAGGTCGCCAGCGCCGCCACGGTGTAGACCAGTCCCGCCCACGCCAGATACCAGGGCCGGCTGATCACCCAGATGGTCGGTTGAGCAAAGCTCAGCAACCACGGCACGCCGATGATGGCAAGCGCCAACCAGCCCCATCCGACGATCGGCGCGCCGGGACGGGCGCGCAGCGGACCGTGAATCAGCCAGATCATCAGCGGCACCAGCCACACCCAGTGGTGGCTCCACGAAATCGGCGACAACAGCAGCCCGAACAACTCGACCACCAGCAGCTTGCCGAGTCGGTCGTCCCGGTCCAGCGCCCGCCAGGCCAAGATGGCCAGCACCGCGGTGACGCCGATCGCCGCCAGAACCAGCGGGCCGAAACCGGCGTCGTACCCAAGGATGCGCGAGATGCCGCCGCGCCACGATTGATTGAACGAGGTGCCGATGGGTCCGACCCGGTGGGCGTCGCCCATCAGGTGGGTGAAGTAGTACCGAGCCTGATCGCCGACGACAAGCAGCGACACGCCGACGGTGGCAAGGAACACCACCACCGAGAACGCTGCCGCACCCCATCGCCGGACGCCGACGAAATAGACGTCGGCTATTGCCGGCGTCAATTTGATTCCCGCCGCAACGCCCACGAGCAGACCTGACAGCCACCATCGCGTGGTGTAGACGGCCCACAGCACGCCCAGCATCAGGAACACGTTGACCTGGCCGTAGTCGAAAGTGTTGCGCATCGGCTCGATCCACATGGTGACCGCTGTCCACAGCATCGCGGCGCGGTGGCCCGTGCCTTTCGGGCCTGCCGCGTCGCCCAGCAACCGCTGACTGATCCGGACCGCGCCGTACAGCGCGGCTATCGTCGCGATCTGCCACAGGAAGCCGGCCAGGCCGAACGGCAACAGGTGCAGCGGATAGAACACGATTGCCGCGAACGCGGGATAGGTGAACGGCAGCGGGAAGTCCGGCGTCTGATCCGCGTACACGTAGCTGTAGAGGGTGCCGGGGTGGTTGAGAGCGGCCGCACCGCCGAGGTAGACGTGCAGGTCGACGAAGTTGGCGCCGTTGGGCGACAGGTATGTCCAGGCCAGCCTCGCCGCGATGCTCACCACCAACAGCAGCGGCGCGGCGACGCTCAACCGAGTTGCCAGCCGCCGGGTGATGGTTGCCGCCGGGGCGGCCGAAGTGGTGTCTACAGCTATCGACTGTAGCGATCGCACCGGCTGCAGCGGCATTCTCCGTCGTCACCGGTCCGCGAAAGTGGTCCCCGGCTTTGCCGCTGCACGGGTGGCTGGTCACTGCCGCCGCACGTCTGGATAACGATCGAGTAAATGCCACACGTGTCACTTGAGTCACTTCCGTATCAAAGTAACTTCGGCGCCGGGACCAGTCATCGACAACCAGGGAGAGTCATGCCAACCATCTGGACCATCGTGCGCGCAACCGCAGTCGTAGTGGGTTCGTCCGCAGCTCTGCTGACCGGCGGCATCGCCCACGCCGACCCCGCGCCGGCGCCCGCGCCGCCAATTCCGAACATTCCGCAACAGCTGATCAGCTCGGCAGCCAACGCGCCGCAAATCCTGCAGAACCTCGCGACGGCGCTCGGCGCCACCCCACCGGTCGCGCCGCCGTCCGCTCCCGGCATCACCGCCACACTTCCGGGGGTTCCGCCGGCCGCGGCAACGGCGCCCGCGAATACTCCGACCCTTCCGGGAGTGAACGCCCCGATTCCGGGGATAACGTCACCGGCAGCCGCCGCACCGACCACCGCGCCCGCCGCGGCCCCGAGCATTCCCGGGGTCAACGCTCCGATCCCTGGGCTGCCGTCACCGGCTGCACCCGCAGCACCGTCGGCTCCGGCGGCTCCCGCTGCAGCTCCGACGGCGGCTCCGACGGCACCGGCGGCGGCAATGCCGTCGATCCCCGGATTGCCCTCCATCCCCGGCCTCACCAGCCCGGTCCAACCGGTATCCGCCGCGGTGCCGACGGCAGCCCCGGGGGTGCCACAGGCGAAGGTTGACATGCCGGCGCTGCCGTCGTACCTGCCCGTGAGCGTGCCGCCGCAGATCTCGCTGCCGGCCGACCTTCCAGCGCTCACCACGGGCGCCGTTCCGGGTACGCAGCCCGCCGCGGTACCGGGACCCGCGGCAGTCGTTCCGCCGCTCTCGGCTCCATCGCTGCTTTCGGCCCTGCCCTGAGCAGTTTGTGAGACGGCTAACCCACCAACGACGACCGGAGGACACCATGTCACGCACTTGGAATCTGTCCAAAGGTTTGGCCGTAGTCGTCACGGCGTCGGCTGCCGCGTTCGGGCTCTGCCCGAGCGCGGCGGCCGACCCGGCGCCGCCGCCGAACCCCGCCCAACAGCTACCGGGCCTGCCGGCCCTATCGGAGTTGAGTCCGATAATCCAGCAAGCGGCCAGCAACCCGGGGCAGGCGACACAGCTGCTCATGGCGGCCGCACAGGCTTTCACCCACAACCCTTCCGCGCCCACCGAGTCGAAGAACGTGGCCGCGTCGGTGAACCAGTTCGTGCAACAGCCGAACGGTCCCGCGGCACCGCCGGCACCGGCGGCACCGGCAGCACTTGCCCAGCCTGACGCTCCCCACCTGCCACCGGCAGGTATCGAGCCCGGCGTGCCGGCACATTTGCCCACGGGTATCGACCCAACCCACGCGGCAGGCCCCGCGCCCGCCGCGGCACCGGCGCCGGTCCCGCCGGCGGGGCAGGCTGCAGCTCCCGGGGCGGTCCCACCAGCTCCGGGAGCCGTCGTGCCCGCCGGGGCGCCCGTGCCCGAGGTGCATGCACCGGCAACGGCACCCGTCGCAGCGCCACCCGCGCCGGGACCGGCTGCGGCGCCGGCGCCAGGGCCTGCACCGGCCGCCGCAGCACCGACTGCTCCCGCCGCGCCACCAGCGGCCCCCGCCGCAGCGGCCCCGGGTTTCGGCCCTGACGCGCCACCGACGCAGGACTTCATGTATCCGTCGATCGGCACCAATTGCCTTGGGGACGGGACCAATTCGATCGCGACCGCGCTGTCGGTCGCGGGTCCGGCCAAGATTCCTACACCCGGCCCCGGCCCCGGCCAGACCGCCTACGTGTTCACCGCTGTAGGCACGCCGGGACCGGCCGAGGTGCAGAAGCTGCCGTTGAACGTCACGTGGGTAAACCTGACCACCGGCAAGTCCGGGAGCGCCACACTGAAGCCGCGCTCAGACATCAACCCGGACGGGCCGACGACGTTGACAGTGATCGCCGATACCGGTTCCGGCAGCATCATGTCGACGATCTTCGGACAGGTCACCACCAAGGAACGGCAGTGCCAGTTCATGCCCACCATCGGGTCGACGGTAGTCCCGTAACGACCCTCCCCCGCCGCGAGCGTCCGCGTTAACCCGGGCGCTCGCGGCGCATATTAGTAGGCCATGAACAGAATTGCGTCGCGGTCGTAATCCAGACCCGGGTGAACGTCAGCAAGGTGAGCCTGTGTCTTTTCCACCAGGTCGTCCTCGTCCTTGCCGACCAGCGCTTCTCCGCACGGACACGTCAGATGTGTCTTCACGTTGCCGCCTTTCTTTGACTTCCTAGTGCTTTCCTAGTGCCTACCGACTGCTTACGTACTGGGTTTAGCCGCCTTCGCCGCCGCCTTCATCTGCTTCTTGTATGACCGCACCTTGCCCAGTGACTGGGCATCGACGATATCGGCGACGGATAGGTGGGTGCCCGCCTTGCCGAACTCACCGGCGGCCGTTCGCCAGCCTTTCGGCGTCACGCCGTACTGCTTGCCAAGCAGCGCCAGGAAGATCCGCGCCTTCTGCTCACCGAAGCCGGGTAACTCCTTGAGCCGGCGCAGCAGCTCGTTGCCGTCGGGATCACCGCTCATCCACAGTGAGGCGGCGTTGCCGTCGTAGCGATCCATGATGATCTGCGCGAGGGCCTGGATGCGCTTGGCCATCGAACCCGGAAAGCGATGTATTGCAGGTCTTTCCGAGCACAGCGCGGCAAACTTCTCCGGGTCGTAGTCGGCGATTTCGGCGGCGTCGAAGCCGCCCATCCGGTCCGCGATCTTCTTCGGTCCCGCGAAAGCGGTTTCGAGAGGAATCTGTTGGTCGAGAACCATCCCGACCAGCAGAGCGAAGGGGCTTTCCGACAGGAGTTCGTCGGCCTCTCGCTCTTGGGCGAGGCAGAGTCTCGTCACGGGGCTGTCCAACCTTTCGAGGCGCAACGGAGCAGTAGCAGATGGAAGACAATCTATCCCCCGCCGAGTGGCTGTCGACGCTGCGACGTTCTTCTGGGCCCCAGACCATGAGGAGAGAGCCCGCCGTGACCACACCGGCCACCAAGCCCAGGCCGCGAGAGCTGCGGTAGGCCGGTGACGATGCCAGAGCGACTTGCAGGAAGCAGCTCGCTCGGTCGGCATCGCCGACGAGCAATGGCGAGCGATTAAAGACCACCGACCCCACAAGTCTTGAGACCGCAAGCTTCGCCCCCACAGTCAAGGCTCCCCGTATGCGCCATGACAACGGACGGCCGAAACGTAGAACCCCTGGGCCGGTGACCTAGGGGGTCTTTCCGTCTTCGGCCTTGGCTCTAGCCCGCCTAATGGCCATTCCGGGGCAGATGCCGACGCGGCCACCAAGTCGCCACCGCGGCGACACCCAACTCCTCATTGGTCGGGACAGTTCTGGGTCTAGTGGCGGATCAGTGGGTAAGTACTGCCGTGGACCCGTCGGGTGCTCCTTGGAAGGTCACTCCGTCGGTCGTCCACCCATTCGGACCCTGCCACTGGTTGCTCGCCGGGTCGAAGTGATACTGCTTACTGCCCAGTGAGAAGCAGCTGTCACCGCAGTAGTAGACATGCATCGGCATGGACTTGGGTGGCTGGCCGGGGACAGTGACGGTCAGCGTGTATTCCCCCTCGGGAATGGGCGGTGTCTGGGCCGAGGCCATCGGGGCCAGAGTGAGCGCGGCTACTCCGGCAATGCCCAGCGTCGCCAGGGTTTTCTTGAATGTGTTCAAGGATGTCACCCCCGTATTGTGATTGTCGTTCGCTCCCCGATGCTTGCCAATTTACGGCCAGCAAACAGCAGTGTCCTGGGTTCAGCAAAATCGCCGTCGATCATGACTTCTTCGTACGAGCCCCGTAGGTGAGCTCGTCTCGCTGGACAAATACGGCAATCGAGCGTTTCTATAGCGCCGGAGCACTAATCTTGCACTGCAGCAATAGTTTTGACGGCTAACCGCTCTTGCGCCGGAATTCCCGGCGGCTCTCCAGCGGACCGTGCGCCCGCGACTGTTTGCCGCCGCCATCCTTGTGATCCGACCCGTCCGTGGACTTCGCCCTCTTGCGGTCGAGGGCTTCACGAAACTTGCGCTTGGTCTCGTCCTCCGGCGGCTTCGATTCAGGCATACCGGCAGCCTATCGTCACCGACTACCGCATGCCCGGCGGAAGGCCGTATACATGCGAGATCGGCAGTGTCAGCAACACGCGCCGGTCGGTGACCATCGCCTGCCGATAGTCGTCCCAGTCCGGATGTTCACCGGCGATGTTGCGATACAACGCAATCAGGGCCTCGACGGTGGCATCCTCGGGCGCAGCGGCCGGCGGCGTAAGTTCTGCCGTGCCCTCGGCGACGGCATACGACCATCCGTCGTCGGCGTCGACCAGGAGCGAGGCGCGCGGGTCGCGGCGCAGATTCCGGGTCTTGGCGCGTGGCTCGGTGATCGACACTTGCACCGCCACCCGGCGCGCATCGAAGTGGTACTGCACGTTCGACAGCTGGGGACGACCGTCTCGCTTGATGGTGGCCAGCACCCCTAACGAGTTCCCACTGATCACGGCCAGCAGCTTGTCGTCGAAGACTTGGCGTCCCATGCCGAAAGCCTACGTGCCGTTGCGTGATTCTCGGGGGCCCTGATGGAATCGGAGCATGACCACCTACGCGGCATTCCTGCGGGGCGTCAATGTCGGCGGCGTCAACCTTAAAATGGCCGAGGTGGCAGCCGCCCTGACCGACGCCGGATTCTCCGATGTGCGCACCATCCTGGCCAGCGGCAACGTGCTGCTGAAGTCGTCCGCCGGTGTTGCGGCGGTCCGCAAGCAGGCCGAAGCCGCATTGCGTGAGAGGTTCGGCTACGACGCCTGGGTGCTGGCCTATGACATTGATACCGTGCGCGCCATCGACGAGGCGTATCCCTTCGAGCGCGAGGTGGACGGATATCAGTCCTACGTCACGTTCGTCACCGACGCCGCCGTTCTCGACGAGCTCGCCGAACTGACGGCCGGGCGGAAGGAAAAGATCAGCCGCGGCCCCGATCCCCTGGGCGTCATCTACTGGCAGGTCCCCAAAGGCAGCACGCTGGACAGCGCCATCGGCAAGACGATGGGCAAGCCGCGCTACAAGTCGTCGACCACGACCCGCAACCTGCGCACGCTGGCCAAGATCCTGCGATGAGCGCCCCGGAGCCCGCAAAGGAGTCGGTCAGCCTCACGGGGGTGTCCGAGACCGCGCTGTTGACCCTGAACGCGCGGGCCGCGGAAGCACGCCGCCGCAACCCGATCATCGACGATCCGATGGCGGTAACCCTAGTCGACTCGATCCACTTCGACTTCGCCAAGTTCGGTCCGACGCGTCAGGACATCGCATTGCGCGCGCGGGCCTTCGACAACCAGGCCCTCGCCTATCTCAGGGAACACCCGTCGGCCACGGTGGTCGCGTTGGCCGAGGGCCTGCAGACCAGCTTCTGGCGCGTGGACGCCGCGCTTCCTGAGGGCGAATTCCGTTGGCTGACAGTCGATCTGCCGCCGATCATCGATATCCGGACGCGGTTGCTCCCGTCGTCGCCGCGGATCGCGGTCTCCGCCCAGTCCGCGCTCGACTACACCTGGATGGACTCCGTTGACGCATCTGACGGCGTGTTCATCACCGCTGAGGGATTGCTGATGTATCTGCAGCCCGAGCAGGCGCTGGGGCTGATCGGGCAGTGCGCCAAGAGGTTTCCCGGCGGACGGCTGCTCTTCGACCTGCCACCGCCATTCGTGAGCATGTGGAGCCGGTTGGGGATACGAACCTCGCTGCGCTATCGCATTCCGCCGATGCCGTTCAACATGTCGGTTGCCCAAGCGGCCGACCTGGCGAATACGGTGCCGGGTGTGCGCGCGGTTCACGATCTGCGGGTGAGCCGGGGCCGCGGCCTGTTGTTCGGCACGGCGCTGCCAGCGATTTATCGCTTGCCCGTACTTGGCGTGTTGCGTCCGTGCTTGACCCTGCTGGAGTTCGGTTGACGCAGGCTTCAGTCGTCGGGCACGTTCGTCAGGTAGCGCATCGCGTCGGATTTGGTCAGGCCGAGGGCTTTGGCCACTTCCACGTATTCTTTCGCGGCGGCCGCCATGGCCGCATCGGTCGGATCGAAGCGGGAGATGAAAGTGCCGAAGCGTCCGCGAGTTTCGACGATCGCCGCGGACTCCAGCTCACGGTAGGCGCGGGCCACGGTATTGGCCGCCACGCCAAATTGTCCGGCCAGGTCGCGCACGGTCGGCAGCCGGGTGCCGGGCGGCAACGCGCCCTCCCGGACTCCGTCGATGACCTGGGTTCTGAGTTGGTCGAACAGCGGCTTGCCCGCCTTCACGTCCACCCGTAACAAATCCCGCAGTTCCACATGTCCAGTATCTACCAGGCCCGGCTATCTTTGTGGGATGCGAGTGGCGGTGCTCAGCGGCGCGGGGATCTCCGCGGAAAGCGGGGTCCCGACATTCCGCGACGACAAGAACGGATTGTGGGCCCGCTTCGACCCTTACGAACTCTCCAGTACCCGAGGGTGGCGCAGCAACCCCGAGCGGGTGTGGGGGTGGTACTTGTGGCGCCACTACCTGGTGGGCAATGTCGAACCGAACGACGGGCACCGCGCCATCGCGGCCTGGCAGGACCATGCCGAGGTAAGCGTCATCACCCAGAATGTCGATGATCTGCACGAACGCGCGGGCAGCGCGCCGGTACACCACCTGCATGGCAGTCTTTTCGAATTCCGTTGCGAGCGTTGCGGTTTGGCATACACCGAGGCGCTGCCCGAGATGCCCGAGCCGACCATCGAGGTGGAGCCGCCGGTCTGCCGCTGCGGCGGCCTGATTCGGCCCGACATCGTGTGGTTCGGTGAGGCCTTACCCCAAGGGCCGTGGCAAGCCGCGGTCGATGCGACCGAGGCCGCCGACGTGATGGTGGTGGTGGGAACGTCAGCGATCGTCTATCCGGCGGCCGGACTACCGGAGCTGGCGCTGGCCCGCGGCACGGCCGTCATCGAGGTCAATCCGGAGCCCACGCCGTTGACCAGCAACGCCACCATCAGCATTCGCGAGTCGGCGAGTCGGGCGTTGCCCGGGTTGTTAGAACGGCTGCCCGCACTGCTTAAGTAGTTTGGTGCGTCGAGTCTGCGGTAGTGCCCCGCGCGACTAGGGCCGCCGGGCCCGACCCACGACCAATTCCGACACCGGCGCCGGCGCCCAGGGCGGCAAGGTCCACTCCCGCTTGGAGCTATCCACCTCGAAGCCGGCGTTCACGATCGATCGCTCGGTGTCGCGATGTGTGTGGCAATTGCCCAGCAGCTTGGGCCAGAACGTCGCGTCGACAAACCGCTGCAATCGTCCCCGCGCGCCGCCACTGGCGATGTGCTCGAGATACCGCAGCTCCCCGCCCGGCCGCAGGAAGGAATGCAGACGCCGCAACACCTTGTCGGGGTCGCCCACCGAGCAGAGCACCAGCGAGCACACCACGGCGTCGAACGGCTCCTCGCCGCTGAACTCCTCCACCGTCTGGCCCAGCACCACAACCGGAACGGACGCGCTTGCCGCTGCCGCGCGGGCCTGGCCGACGAGCCGGCGCTCTGGCTCGACGGCGACCACCTCGTCCACGGTCTGCGGATAGAGGGCGAAGTTCGTTCCGATACCCGCACCGACCTCGAGCACCCGGCCCGCCAAACCGGCCAGATTCTCCCGCCGCAGGACCCGCACCGGCTCGGCCTCGTGCGTAGCGACGAATGGCCAGATCCTGGCGAAGAATCGATTATCGACCGCCGAGGCCACAGTCGCCGTCATACCGATAGCTCCTTTGATGGTGTGGGCTCATCGACACCCTAACGGGTCAAAGAGGCGTGCACGGGCCGCCCGTTGTGCCGCGTCGCCACATCCGCCGGCTCCGGGGTTTGCCGCTGTTGAGCAGCAACGAAGTCGGCGCCCGCCTCGCTGATGCCGAACCGCTCATGTATCCACACCAGCGGCTTGGGTGCCCACCAATTCCACCGGCCCATCGCATGCATGAACGCCGGGACCAACACCATCCGGATCAGGGTGGCATCCGCAAGGACGGCAAGCGTCAGGCCCAGGCCGAACATCCGCATGAACGACACGTGAGCCGCGATCAGGGCCGCGAACGACATCGACATCACCAAGGCAGCCGCGGTAATCACGCGGCCGGTACGAGCCACGCCCAGCGCCACACTCTCGTCGTTGGCGACGTAGGCCTCAGCCGGGCTCGGCTTTGCCGGTCGCGCGGCTCCGGAAACCAACCAGTACTCCCGGATCCTGGAGACCAGGAACACCTCGTAGTCCATGGACAACCCGAACGCGATACAGAACAACAGGACCGGCATGTTGGCCACCAGCGTCCCGCTCGGCGTCGTTCCCAAAGCGCCCAGATGACCGTCCTGGAAGACCCAAACCAGCGCGCCGAATGCCGCGGTCAGCGACAGCACGTTGCACACCAGGGCCTTTGCCGGCAGCACCACACTGCCGGTGAGCAGGAACAGCAGCGCGAAAGTGATGGCGGCCATCAGCCCCAACACCGCTGGAAGTCGATTAGTCACAGCGTCGACGCTGTCGCGGTTGACCTGCGCGACACCGGCCATCTCGACGTGTCGGCCACCCGGCCCGGGCACCGCGTGTAGGCGTCTGAGCTGGCTGTCCGAGGCTTGCGAAAACCCAGGGGCCGCGCTGCTGACGGTCAGGAATGCGCTGCCGTCGACCAACCCGGCGGCCCCGGCCGGTGGCCCCCTGCGCTGGCCGGCCACAAATGTTCCAGTCGGGCTGGTCACTGACGCCACTTCGGGGACCCGTGACAGATCAGCGGCATACCGGTCCAGCTCCGCCGGGCTCAAGTCGCGGGCGTCAGGGACGACAGGCACCACTATGGGTACCGTCATCGCGGGATCGTGCGCGAAGTTGGTGCGCAACTGGTCACCGACCTGGTGCGACGACGCGGAAGCCGGCAACACCCGGTCGTCCGGGAAACCCCACTTCACCGAGAAGAACGGCAGTCCGAGCAGCAGCAGCACCGCAACGACGGCAAAACCGACCGGCAGCCAGCGGCGCATCACGAACTTGCTCGACCGGTACCAGAACATCTGCTCGACCGGTTTGTGCAGCCGGTCGGGACGGCTCAGCGCTCGCCGCAACAGCCGGCGCACGTCCAATGTGTCGAGCCGCGGACCGAGGAGCACGATCGCGGCCGGGGTGATCACGATGGCGGCCGTCGCAACGAAGGCCACCGTGGCCACACCGGCATACGCAAACGACTTGAGAAAGTACATCGGGAACAGCGCGGTCGCCGACATCGACAACGCCACGGTGGTCGCCGAGAACAACACCGTGCGACCCGCAGTGGCCATGGTCCGGATCAGCGCTTCGTCTCGGTCACTGCCCTCGGCCAACTCGTCACGGTAGCGACTGATGATCAGCAGCGTGTAGTCGATGGCCAGCGCCAGGCCCAGCGCCGTGCTCAGGTTGAGCGCGAAGACCGACACCTCGGTGGTGAAGGTGACGAGCCGCAACACCGACATGGACCCGACGACCGCCAGTGCGCCCAGAGCCATCGGCAACGCCGCCGCCAGCAGCCCGCCGAAGACCCACACCAGCACCAGGAAGCTCATCGGCAGCGCGATCATCTCCATCACCAGTAGGTCGTCCTGGTTCTGCTGGTTGATCTGCGCGTACTGCATTGCCGCGCCACCGGCCAGGACGGTGACGCCGTCTCGGTCGTGGACGAACTGGTCGGCCAGTTTTTGGGCGTTTACCTGGGCGTTGTTCTCGCCGCCCTTGATGTTGATCACGATCAGACCCGACCTGCCGTCCTTGCTCACCAGATCGGCGGCAGCCTCGGGCGGCGCCGACGCGGGCATGGTCCACGGCGAAGACACGTCGTAGACCAGCGGCGACCGCTTCAGATTCGCGACGATGTCGGTGCCCCCCCGGCGGGCCCGGTCGGTGTTTACACCCCCGGGTGCGGTCACCAAGATCAGCATCTGCTGACCGCTCTGACGGAACTTGTCGCTCAACAGCTGGATGGCACGCGCGGACTCGGAGTTCGGATCTTGAAAACCGCCGGGAGACAGGCTCTTGGCGACCGGGATGCCGAACACCGCGGCGGCGATGAAAACGAGGACCGCGATCGCAATGATTCGTCGTGGGGCCGCGATGGCCAGTCTTGCGATCCTCTGCAGCATGTTCACGTCCTTCGCTGCGGTGCCGGAAGTTTTCTGCGCTAACTGACAGGTGTCGAACAACACCTGCACTAGGTACGACTGGGGATGCTCGGAAGGTTCAACCCGACGCAGATATCGGCCAGAGCGATCGCCAAACGCCGGTCGTCGACGCTCTTGGGCGGCATTACCCTACCGGTCGGTAATAATTGCCACCATTTTCCGAATCGTGACTCAACGATTCCTTAATAGCGACTCATACGCTCATGGTCATGTGGATCGATGACACCAACGCCGACGTCATCAAGGCTGACTTCGAAGCTCTCTACCATGGCGACATGCTGGTGGAAGGCGAGACCTCGGAGCAGGTTGACGACTGGCACCCGCTGCCAACAGCAAGCTGAGGACTCCGATGGGTATCTTTGCGCGGCTACTTATAGCCAATCCCCGAGCTCAGCAGTGGTTCCGTCGATAATTTCGTCCGTGGTTGCCGCGTGAGGCCCCCCGCGGTGCGGGGGGCTTTCCTTTTCCTGTCGGCATTTCCCGTCGCTAGCGGGGCGCCATCCGGATGGCGCCGTCCAAACGGATGACTTCGCCGTTGAGCATCGGGTTTTCGATGATGTGAACGGCGAGGGCTCCGTACTCATCCGGGTTGCCCAGCCGCGACGGGTGCGGCACCTGCTTGCCCAGCGACTCCCGGGCCGGTTCCGGCAGGCCAGCCAGCAGAGGCGTGTCGAACAGGCCGGGTGCGATCGTGACCACGCGGATGTTCTTGCTGGCGAGGTCGCGCGCGATCGGCAGGGTCATGCCGACGACGCCGCCTTTGGACGCCGAGTAGGCGGCCTGCCCGATCTGACCGTCAAATGCCGCGACCGAGGCGGTGTTGACGATGACGCCGCGTTCTTCACCGACGAGTTCGGTCTTGGCGATCCGCTCCGCGCTCAGCCGCAGCACGTTGAAGGTGCCCACCAGGTTGATGTCGACGATCTTGCGAAACGCATCCAACGGGAAGACGCCGTCCTTGCTGAGCACCCGGATGGCGTTGCCGGTGCCGGCGCAGTTGACCACGATGCGCAGGGTGCCCATCGACTCGGCTGTGTCGAGTGCGCTGGCCACGGCGGCCTCGTCGGTGACGTCGGCCTTCGCGAAACGCGCACGATCGCCGAGTTCGGCAACCGCGTCTTCGCCCCTGAGGTCCAGCACGACCACCTGCGCACCCGCGTCCAATAGCCGCTTGGTGGTGGCCAGGCCCAGACCTGATGCACCTCCAGTGACGACGGCGACGGCGTCCCTGATTTCCATGTGAGCTGTTCTCCTAATCCTTGCGGGGTCGTGCCGGAGCCTATCAACCTACTGGTTGGTTGGGACTATACCCAGTCGCGGAGGACCTCTTCGATGTCGGTCACCGGTGCCGCAGGCGGGCGCGGCTGCTGCGGCGGCGTCCGCGAGAACCGCGGGGCCGGCATCGGCTGCGGACCGCCGTCGGCGTCGTAAAAAGTGTTCCGCTCGGTGACGTGCGGTTCGGTGTGCGCCTCCCCGAACGCCAGCACCGGCGTCACGCAGGCGTCCGAATCGGCGAACACCTTGGCCCAGTGGTCGCGGTCGTGGCTGGCAAAGGCCTCCGTCAGCAGCGCGCGCAATTCGGGCCAACGGGTGACGTCGTTCTGCGGCGGCAGGTTGGCGGCATCCAGCCCAAGTCCGGCGATCATGGCCGCGTAAAACTGCGGCTCGATGGCGCCGACGGCGACATAGCGGCCGTCAGCGCACTCGTAGGTGTCGTAGTAGGGCGCACCGCCGTCGAGCATGTTGGTGCCCCGGACGTCGGTCCACATCCCCGTCGCCCGCATGGCCCACATCATCTGGATCAGGACGCTGGAGCCGTCGATCATGGCCGCGTCGATGACCTGCCCCTTGCCGGAGTTTTGCCGCTCCCACAACGCGGAAAGAATGCCGACCAGCAGGAACATTGAGCCGCCACCGAAGTCGCCGACCAGGTTCAGCGGCGGTACCGGACGCTCGTTGACCCGGCCGATCGAGTGCAGGATGCCGTTCAGCGAGATGTAGTTGATGTCGTGGCCGGCCTGCTGGCTGCGTGGGCCGGTCTGGCCCCAGCCGGTCATCCGGGCGTAGATCAGCCTGTCGTTGATCTTGGCGCAGTCCTCCGGCCCCAGGCCGAGCCGCTCTGTGACGCCTGGACGGAAACCTTCGATCAGCACATCCGCCTTGGCAACCAGCTTGAGCACAAACTCGCGGCCCTCGTCCGACTTGAGGTTCGCAGCGACGACACGGCGGTTGCGCAACATCGCGTCTTTGGCGGGCCCGCCGGGACCGGCTGAGGGGCGGTCGACGCGCACCACGTCGGCGCCGAGGTCCCCGAGGATCATTGCGGCGTGCGGGCCCGGCCCGATCCCCGCCAGTTCGACAACACGCAGCCCGCTCAGAGGTCCCGCCATGGTTTACCGACCTTTCGTCAGCTTCGACGTTTGCGAAGCCCGGCTGCCGATCGAACAACCGGTTGTTCGCATCTTCGCAGCCGCCGTGGAAGGCCCTGCATCCCGGTCACCTAGTGTGAGGCCCATGCCGGATTCAGAAATCACCACCCTCACTCCCGTCGCAGGTCTCGACGTCAGGCTGACCGACGGCGTTCTGTCGGTGACCATCGACCGACCTGACAGCCTCAACTCGCTGACCGTTCCGGTGATCACCGGAATGGCCGACGCGATGGAACGCGCGGCCACCGATCCGGGAGTCAAGGTGGTGCGCCTGGGCGGAACCGGCCGTGGCTTCAGCTCCGGAGCGGGCATCAGCGCCGACGACGTGTCCGACGGCGCCGGAGTCCCGCCGGACGAGATCATCCTCGAAATCAATCGGCTGATCCGGGCCATCGTCGCGCTGCCGCACCCGGTGGTCGCCGTCGTGCAGGGGCCGGCCGCCGGCGTCGGCGTTTCCATCGCGCTGGCTTGTGATGTCGTATTGGCTTCAGACAAAGCATTTTTCATGCTTGCCTTCACCAAGATCGGACTGATGCCCGACGGCGGCGCGTCGGCGCTGGTCGCCGCCGCGATCGGCCGCACGCGTGCGATGCGGATGGCCTTGCTCCCCGAGCGGTTGCCGGCAACCGAGGCCCTGTCCTGGGGACTGGTGAGCGCGGTCTATCCGGCCGACGACTTCGACGCCGAAGTGGACAAGGTAATCGCCAGGTTGGTGACCGGCCCCGCGGTGGCGCTCGCAAAGACCAAGGGCGCGATCAACGCGGCCACGCTGACGGAGTTGGACGCGGCGCTCGAGCGTGAATTTGACGGACAGTCCGGCCTGTTGCAGGCGCCTGACTTCAAAGAGGGCACCAAGGCGTTCCAGGAGCGTCGAGACCCCAACTTCACCGACACCTGATCTTTAAGCCCCGAACCGGCAATCCTTCCTCGCGTCGGCTCCGAATAACCGGCAAGCGAGAACAGAACGGAGACCCGTGTCGGCTGAAGAGATTTCCTGCCTTGTCACCGGCGCCACCGGGTACATCGGCACCCGACTGGTGTCGCGACTGCTCGACGAGGGTCACCGGGTTCGCGCGCTGGCCCGCACACCGGCGAAGTTGGCCGACGTGCCATGGCGCTCGCGGGCCGAAGTCGTGCAGGGCGACCTGGGTGACGTCGACTCGTTGATCGCGGCCTTCAGCGGGATCGACGTCGTCTACTACCTGGTCCATTCGATGGGTACGTCGAAGGACTTCGCCGCCGAGGAGATCCGCGCCGTGCACCACGTCGTGATGGCCGCGCGTCGCAGTGGAGTGCGGCGCATCGTGTATCTCAGCGGTTTGCATCCAGAGCGGACCAAGCTCTCGCCGCATCTCGAATCGCGCAAAGCCGTAGGGGACGCACTTATCAACTCCGGCATCGAGACCGTGGTGCTGCAGGCCGGAGTTGTGATCGGTTCGGGATCCGCGTCGTTCGAAATGATCCGACATCTCACCGACCGGTTGCCGGTGATGACCACGCCCAAGTGGGTGCACAACAGAATTCAGCCGATCGCCGTGCGCGACGTGTTGCATTACCTGGTCGCAGCGGCAACCGCGGCGGTGCCGTCCTCGCGGGCGTGGGATATCGGCGGCCCCGACGTGCTGACTTACGGCGACATGATGCGGATCTACGCCGAGGTCGCAGGGCTGCACAAGCGCTATTTGATCGTGCTGCCGTTCCTGACGCCGACGATCGCCAGCCTGTGGGTCGGGACGGTGACTCCGATACCGCCTGGCCTGGCACGCCCGCTGATCGAATCACTGGAATGCGATGCCGTGATGCGCGACTTCGATATCGACACGATCATCGAGCCGCCACCTGACGGCTTGACCGGCTACCGCTGCGCGGTCGCGCTGGCACTCAACCAGGCGACGCGCGGTCGCGCCGACGCGACATGGGTCTCGCTGGATGCCGAGCCGGCCGAGCCGCTGCCCAGCGATCCGGGCTGGGCCGGCGATGCCGTCTACACCGACGTGCGGACCGCTGTGATCGCCGTTGAGCCCGACGAAGTCTGGAGAACGGCCGAGAAAGTCGCGAACGGCAGCCGATGGTTTCCCATCGCCCCGCGGCGCCACCGTTCCGTCAAGCGATGGCGCGTCGCAGAGCGCGGGCCGGGCAACAGGCTGCGGCTGCGGGCAGAAGTGCGCTCACCGGGTGAGGCGTGGCTGGAGATCACGGTGACCCCGCGACAAACCGGTGGCAGCAGATATCAGCAGCGGGCGATCCTTTTTCCCCGCGGCGTTCGGGGCCGCATGTACTGGTTTGTGTTGCGTCCCTTGCACGCTGCGGCGTTACGCGCGTTGGCGCGAAATGTCGTCACGGCCGGATAGTCAGACGCCGAACAGCGGCGGCAGCGCGAGCACCATGATCAGACCCCACACAAAGTGGGTCAGCATGGGCGCCAGCACCCCGCCGCTGGCCCGGCGTTCGAACGCGCACACGGTTCCGAGGATGATCCCGGCAAAGCCCAGCATCACGTTTCCGCTGGCCAGTGTGGCGATGACGTACAACACGGTCGAAATGAGGACCGGAGAACGGCGGCCCAACGCGGTGTAGAGCGCGCCGCGGAAGAAGACTTCCTCGGCAATGCCGTTGATCAAGGTGATCAGCACGATCAGCAGAAACGATCCCTGGTTGGCGTATTGCAACACCCGCGTGATCAAGTGCGCTACCGGCGCAATCTCTCTGGCGATGAGTCCGCCGACCACAAACGCGCCACCGAGCAACAGCCCGATGGTCGTTCCCGTGATGACCGGGCGCTGGTTGCGACCGCGCCAGCAGATACCGCCGAGATGCAGCGGCCCGGAGAGGAACGAACCGGAGAGCCACACGGCCGCCAGTGCCAGCGTGAGCCAGTAGAAACTCGTCTCACCCGGGTGTCGCCGCAGTGAAAACCCCAGCAGCACCGCACCGATCACCAGCGTGACAGCGACGACGACGCGCCTGCGCCGCACAACTCCAGGTGACTCATGGTGTGGCACAGCGACATTGGTGATCGCACGGCGCAACTCTGCGCCGACGCTGGTCCGGTACGGAGTGCTGGTCTCGCTCATGCAGGACGTACCTTCGGGGTCAGGGTGAGCAGCATGTCCAGTCCAGTCCGAAGCGCTCCGGCGAGCGGACCCGGAACCAAGTTGACCAGGCGCAGGGTGGGCCGCGCGATGGGTGGCGTCACCGCCCGGGCCAGCCGCCGGATGCGTAGTGCGTCACCGCCGGCCCAGATTGGATCGCTGTCGGCGAGGTGATGGGGGTCAGCCAGCTCGTTGACCGGCCGGGGGCGCTTGGACCGGTCCGCCAAAGCCAGCGCAATGGCGTCGTCGACACCGAGCAGGCCGCCGGGCGGATCGGGCACCCGCTCGCGCAGGCCGGCATCGGATGCCAGCATCGGGTGGTCCAGCGATTCGACCAGATCGCCGGCCAATCCCTGCGGCACCGGCAGCGCGAGGCCCGTGACCCGCGATGCCACCGCGGGGTGAACTCTGGGCACCCGCAGCGTCGCTTGCCATCTGCCGGAAATCCGCGAATACGCCCTGAGCAGATTCCGGTAGGAGGTGGTGTCGGGGCCGCAGATGTCATAAGCACCGGCAGGCACCCGGTCGGCGTCGGCCGCGGCCACAAGGTAGTGCAGCACGTCGCGGATGGAGATCGGGTCGATCGAATTCTCCATCCAGTCCGGTATCGGCATCAGCGGGAACCGGTCGCCGACGTAGCGCAGCATCTCGAACGACGTCGACCCGGCGCCGATGATCAGGGCGGCACCCAACCACACCAGTTCCGGACCGTCCTCGACGGTCAGGGCCTCGGCGACCTCTGCCCTGCTGGACAAATGCTCGGACAACGCTTCGTCGTCGGGCACGAAGCCGCCCAGGTAGACGATGCGTCGCACACCGGCATCTCTGGCCGCCGTCGCGACGGCGGTGGCGGCGGCCCGGTCGGCTTGCCGGAAGTCGGGTTGGCCGATGCCGTGCACCAGGTAATACACCACGTCGAACGGTCCTGCGGCCTGCATGGCGGCCCGCGCCGACGGAGGATCCGACGCGTCGAAAACGACCGGTGTTACGTCGTCAAACCAACCCAAACGGCTGAGTCGGTCGGGATCGCGGGTCGCGGCCAGCACCTGATGGCCGTCCGCGAGCAGGGCAGTGACCAGGCGCGATCCGATGTAGCCAGTGGCACCGGTGACGAGAATCCGCACAGACTCCAACCTAGCTCAGGCGGTTTTCCCGCGAGCGTGCGTGTTTGTACGAGGACACGCCGTCAGATGCGTACATTTGCGCACGCTCGAGCCCCAGACAGCCAAGTTGAACCACCGCGGGGGCTGCAACGTGAGTCACTGCATGGGGCGCAATGCCGGGTCTAGTCGAATGGTAGGGATAGATCCGTGTATTACCTGTTGATCCTGGCGGTCGTGATCGAACGACTTGTGGAGCTGGTGCTATCCACGCGCAATGCGCAATGGTCTTTTGCCCAGGGCGGCAGAGAAGTTGGGCGAGCCCATTACCCGGTGATGGTTGTCATCCACGCCGCGCTACTGCTCGGCTGCGTGGTCGAAACATGGGCCTTGCACCGGCCGTTCATCGGGTGGCTCGGCTGGCCGATGCTGGCCGTGGCGGCGCTCAGCCAGGGACTGCGCTGGTGGTGCATCGCGTCGCTGGGCCGACGGTGGAATACCCGGGTGATCGTCCTACCGGAAGCGCCTTTGGTGCGACGCGGCCCCTACAGGTGGCTGCATCACCCCAACTATGTTGCCGTGGTTGCCGAAGGATTCGCGTTGCCGCTGGTACATACCGCGTGGCTGACGGCGGCCACCTTCACGGTGGCCAATGCGATCCTGCTGACCGTGCGGATCCGAGTCGAGAATTCCGCGTTGGGCTACTCGTGACCTTCGACACCGACCTGCTGATCGTCGGCGGTGGCCCCGGCGGCCTCGCAACGGCGTTACACGCTCGTAGACAAGGGCTTTCGGTGATCGTGGCCGAGCCGCGGGACGGTCCCATCGACAAAGCCTGCGGCGAGGGGCTGATGCCCGGCGGCGTGGCCGAATTGACGTCGCTCGGCGTGGATCCGGCCGGTCTGCCCTTTCACGGGATCGCGTATGTCAGTGAACAGCGTCGGGCCGAGGCGCAATTTCGCAGCGGGCCGGGGCGGGGCGTGCGGCGCACCACGCTGCACGCGGCGCTGGCGTCGCGGGCCAAAGAGGAAGACGCGGACTGGATCCCGACGCGCGTGACCAGCGTCGAGCAGGACGCGCATGGCGTCACGGCCGCCGGTGTGCGGGCGAAATGGCTGGTGGCAGCCGATGGACTGCATTCGTCGGTGCGGCGCGCGGTGGGTATCAAAGTGACGGCCGGAACGCCGCGGCGCTATGGCATGCGCTGGCATTACCGGGTGCCGGCATGGTCGGAGTTCGTCGAGGTGCATTGGTCCCGTTGGGGCGAGGCGTATGTGACGCCGGTGGAACCGGACCTGGTCGGCGTGGCGATTCTGGCTCGCGAACGACCCGACCTGGCGTGGTTCCCGCGCTTGGCTCAGCAGCTGCGCGGCGCCGGCCGCGGACCGACGCGTGGCTGCGGCCCGCTGCGGCAGGTGGTGTCGCGGCGGGTTGCCGGACGCGTGCTGCTGGTCGGCGACGCGGCCGGATACGAGGATGCGCTGACCGGCGAGGGCATCAGCCTTGCCGTCAAGCAGGCCGGCGCCGCTGTCGCGGCGATCGTCAACGACGCACCGGCGTCGTACGAGGCTGCCTGGCAACGGCTTACGCGCAACTACCGGTGGCTCACCCGCGGCCTGGTGCTGGCCAGCGCGCCGCGCGCGGCGCGACGCGGCATCGTGCCGGCCTTCGCGCTGCTACCCGGCACGTTCGAGTACGGACTGAACGTCCTGGC
This sequence comes from Mycobacterium sp. NGS41, assembly GCF_059812725.1. Lineage (NCBI taxonomy): Bacteria > Bacillati > Actinomycetota > Actinomycetes > Mycobacteriales > Mycobacteriaceae > Mycobacterium > Mycobacterium sp. NGS41. Next base: position 144,426 of record NZ_JCALDF010000001.1, on the reverse strand, counting down.
GTCTTAGCGGATGGTGGCGCCGCGCTTGCGATCGCCACTAACGCGCCTTCCAGACCGGCTCCCGCTTCTCGGCGAATGCCAGCGGCCCCTCCCGGGCGTCCTCTGATCTGATCAGCGAACGCATCTCGCGCACGGTTCGGTCCCAGCCCGCTTCCTCGCCGGCGATGACGCCGTCGTCGACGCCGTAGGCGATGCGCTTGCTGGCCTGCACCGACAGCGGCGCGTTCACGGTCACCCGCGCGGCCAGCGCGAGTGCCGCGTCCAGCACCGAGTCCTTGACCACCTGGTTGATCAAACCCCATTCCAAGGCGTCGGCCGCGGTCATCGGCTCACCGGTCAACAGCAGTTCCATCGCCACTTTGCGCGGGAGCTGTTTCACGATCCGGAAAACGCCACCGGCAGCGGCGATCAGACCCCGTTTGACCTCCGGCAGCCCGAATTGGGCGCGCTCGTCGGCCACCACCAGGTCGCTGGCCAGCGCCAGTTCGGTGCCCCCACCCAGTGCGGTGCCGTTGACCGCCGCGATGGTGGGCTTGTCGATGAGATGGTGCACGTAACCGGCGAAGCCATATTCGGGATGATCGGGGTGGTACAGGTTCTCCCGGCGTGCGATCGCCTTGAGATCGGCTCCGGCGCAAAAGGATTTGTTACCAGCGCCGGTGATCACCACGGCCCGCACCTCGGGATCGTTTTGCGCCGCTTCGAGCGCATCCCCGACGGCGATGCTTACGGCCGCGTTAACCGCGTTGCGGGCTTCGGGCCGGTTGATCGTGATGACCATGACGTTGCCCCGGTGCTCGACGAGCGCACCGGGCTGCTCGCCATCGGTCACAGCAACTCGAGGATGGTCGCGTTGGCCTGGCCGCCGCCCTCACACATGGTCTGCAGACCGTAGCGAATTCCCTTGTCCCGCATGTGGTACAGCAGGGTGGTCATCAAGCGCGCGCCTGAACCGCCGAGCGGGTGACCGAGTGCGATCGCGCCGCCGTTGGGGTTGAGCTTCTTCTCGTCGGCCCCGATGTCACGCAGCCAAGCCAGCGGCACCGGAGCGAACGCCTCGTTGACCTCGTAGGCGCCGATGTCGTCGATGCTCAGCCCGGAGCGCTTCAGCACCTTCTGGGTCGCCGGGATAGGCGCGGTCAGCATGATCACCGGGTCGGCTCCGGCCAGTGTCGCGGTGTGCACCTTGGCAATTGGGTTCATTCCCAGCGACTTGGCCTTTTCGGCGGACATGAACAGCAGCGCGGCCGAGCCGTCGGAGATCTGTGAGGAGTTGCCGGCGTGGATCACGCCGTCTTCCTTGAACGCCGGCTTCAGCGAAGCCATCTTCTCCATCGGAGTACCGCGTCGAATGCCTTCGTCCTTAAGCACGACGTTGCCATCTTGGTCTTTGATGCCAACGATCTGGTCGTCAAAAGCACCGGAATCCTGAGCAGCAGCAGCCTTTTCGTGTGAAGCCAGAGAGAATTCGTCGAGGGCGACGCGGTCCAGTCCCCACTGCTCGGCGATCATCTCCGCGCCCAGCCCCTGGTTGGGAATCTTGCCCTCGTAGCGGGCCAAGAACGCCTCCGGGTACGGCCGTCCGCCGTTGGCCAGCGATGCGCCCATCGGGGTCCGCGACATTGACTCCACACCACCGGCGACGACGACGTCGTAGTGCCCGGCCACCACGCCGGCCGCGGCGAAGTGGACGGACTGCTGGCTGGACCCGCACTGCCGGTCGACGGTCACCCCTGGGACGGTCTCGGGCCAGCCGGCCGTCAGCAGGGCGGTACGGCCGATGTCGAGAGCCTGTTCACCCGCCTGCATGACGCAGCCCCAGATGACGTCGTCGACGATCTCGGGGTCGATGCCGGCCTTGGTGGCCAATCCGTTGAGGACCTGCGCGGATAGGTCGGCGGGGTGCACGCCGGACAGGCCCCCGTTGCGCTTGCCGATGGGCGAACGTACAGCCTCGACGATGACGGCTTCAGCCATGAGTGGACTCCTTTGACGCAGACTCAGCGAATCGTGATCTTCACTCGATTGTCAACCAACGCGTTGGACGGGCCGTGGCCGGGGTGGTTTGAGCGGGATTAGCGTGCGTTGCGCGCTTACCCGGCGGGGTACCCCACGGACTTGATCTCGGTGTACTGGTCGAAGCCGGCGATACCGTTCTGCCGGCCCACCCCGCTGTCCTTGTATCCGCCGAACGGTGTGTCGGCACCGTATGGTGCGCCGCCGTTGACGCCGATGAAGCCGGCCTTGATCCGACGGGCCACCGCCAGCGAACGCTCCAGCGAACCCGACATCACGTTGCCGGCCAAGCCGTACACGCTGTCGTTGGCGATCCGGATCGCGTCCTCCTCGTCGTCGAACGGGATGACCGACAGCACCGGGCCGAAGATCTCCTCCTGAGCGATGGTCATCTTGTTGTCGACGTCGGTGAAAAGTGTTGGGCGGACGAAGAATCCCTTGTCGAACCCGGTTTCGGCATCGGGTCCGCCGACCAGCGCCGTCGCGCCCTCTTCGACGCCCTTGCGGATGTAGCCCATGACTCGATCGCGCTGTTTCTCCGAAATCACCGGGCCGCAAAGGGTTCCGGCGTCTTGCGGGTCGCCGCAGGTGACGTTCTCGTAGATGCTCTTGAGGATCGCCACCCCCTCGTCGTAGCGGGACCGCGGCAGCAGCATCCGGGTCGGGTTGGCGCACCCCTGCCCAGCGTGCATGCACGGCGCGATGCCGATCGCGCAGGCCAGGCCGAAATCGGCGTCTTCCAACACAATCGTTGCCGACTTGCCGCCGAGCTCGAGGAACAGCCGCTTCATGGTCGCCGCGCCTTTTTCCATGATGCGTTTGCCGACCACCGTCGAGCCGGTGAACGAGATCAGGTCGACCTTCGGCGACAGCGTAAGCTCTTCGCCCACAAAGTGATCCGATGCGGTGACGACGTTGACGACGCCGGCGGGGATGTCGGTCTTTTCGGCGATCAGCCGACCCAACCGGGTCGCGTTGAACGGGGTATTGGGCGCCGGCTTGAGCACGACGGTGTTGCCGGTGCCCAGCGCCTGGCCGAGCTTGTTGAGGGTGACCTCGAAGGGGAAGTTCCAGGGCACGATCGCCCCGACGACGCCCACCGGCTCCCGCCAGACCTTGATGGTGGTGTTCGCGCCGGTGAGGCTGATCACTCGGTCGCCGAGGTCGGTCTCCCACGCGTACTCGTCGATCAGCCTGGCGGGGTACTTCAACCCGTCGGCCAGCGGCGCATCCAGTTGGGGGCCGAACGTGATCGCCCGCGGCGACCCGACCTCGAGGATGAGCTCCTCGCGCAGCTCTTCCTTCTCCTCCTCGATCGCGTCGTGCAGCTGCAACAGACAGCGCTTGCGCAACTCGCGGTTCGTCGACCAATCAGACTCGTCGAAGGCGCGCCGGGCGGCGTCGATGGCTCGGTGCATGTCCTCTTTGGACGCGTCGGCGACCTCGCCCAGCGCTTCCTCCGTCGCCGGGTTGATGTTGGTGAAGGTGCCGGCCTGACCGTCGACGAGCTTGCCGTCGATCATCATCTTCGGCTCGAACCGGACCTTTACAGTGTCAGCCATGTTTGTTCAGCTCTCTTTCGACAAGGCGCTGGTTGAGACGCCGGGACCTAAAAATACCTGCGCATGCCACCATCAGATGGGTCACCCTATAGTGAGCCTTACTGGAAACTAGCCGATTGGCAAGCTGCAAGTTGAAAGACCCCCTACTGGGGATCGAACAGCACCGGCACGGAAGTGGGCGAGCGGAAGACCTGCCCGCGGATGTGCGGGTCGTCCCCGTCGGGGTCCAGCCGAAGATTCGGCAGCCGGTCCAGCAGCAGGTTGATGGCGGTGCGCATTTCCAGCCGCGCCAGGTGCATGCCGAGGCAGACGTGCACGCCGTGGCCCCAGCCCAGGTGTGCGCGGGCCTGCCGGTGGATGTCAAACGTGTCTGGATCGGGGTAGCGATCTTCCTGCCGGTTCGCCGAACCCAGCATCGGCATCACCGTGGCCCCAGCCGGGATGGCCACGCCGCCGAGTTCGGTGTCGCGAGTCGCCACCCGAGTGATGGTCAACAACGGTGGTTCCCATCGCACGCCCTCTTCGATGGCTTGCGGAAGTAGCGACCGGTCGGCACGGATCGCGTCCAATTGCGGCGGATCCGACAACAGTGCCAAGAGCAGGCTGCCCAGCGACCGGTAGGTCGTCTCCACACCGGCCGGCAGCAGCAGGCGAAGGAACGAGAAGATCTCTTCATCCGCCAGCTTTTCCCCGTCGATCTCGGCCGCACCCAGCGCGCTGATCAGGTCCTCCTTCGGCTCGGCGCGGCGGGCTTCGAGGATCGGCGCGAAGTATTCGCACAGGGCGGCCGATGCCGCGAGCCCGCGTTCCGGGTTCATCAGCCAACTCAGCAGCGAAATCGACCAGCGCTGGAACTGTGGGTAGTCCTTTTCCGGCAAGCCCAACAGGCCCGCGATGATCTGGCTCGGATAGTCGAAGGTGAACTCCTTCACCAGGTCTGCCTTGCCGTTGGGTGCGAAGTTGTCGATCAAGCCATTTGCCACGCGCCCCACCAACTCGTCTTGCCAGCGCGCCAATGACTTCTGCGAGAACGCCTTCGATACCAGCGAACGCAGCCGGCCGTGGATCGGCTCGTCCATGCCGAGCATTACGCCTTCCCCCAGCACGGGACCGAACGCGGCGATGACGGCCGCCGACGAAAACGTCTCGTTGTCACGCAGCATCTGCTGGACATCCTCGTGGCGGTACACGATGAACATCGGCAGCGATTCCTCGTGCGGCAGCGCTCCCGACGTCTCAAGTCGCTGCACCGGTTCCTCGCGGCGCAGCCGCGCCAATTCGGTGTACGGGTCGCGGACGTCACCGGATATCGCGTCGTCGAAAGAGCCGAAATCCTCGAGGTCGTCAAATAACTGTTCCATAGGTGCTCCTCTAGTGCTTCTTCCCCCGGCTGGCCAAGCGCTGCAACAGTGGCTGTGGGATAACGCGCGCGGCCAACACCATCGCCTTCTGCCCCCAAGTTAGTGGCCAGGCCCCGCCCCGCATCGAGCCCTGCCGCGGTATGCCCAGCACGATCCGGGACATGTGATGCAGGCCGGAAGACGGCAGAATCCTGTTGGCAACCAGCAACATAGAGGCATCCGGGCCCACACCGCGACGGCAGAACGGCCTGCGGTCATCCAGCGTCTTGATGAGGCCATCGGTGAACCGCTCGGGCGGTCTGGCGAAACTGACCGCGAACCTGCCCCGGGTGTTCATCGTGTTGTGCAGTCGGGCATAGGGACCGTCGAACTTGCGATCGTCGATTGTGCCCGCGTCGGTGATGATGTCGGTGTCGTACGTGCCGGTCACCAAAACCGTCACGCCGAGACCGAACGGCGCGATCTCGCACGCCATCGACTCACCCCACCGCTCTAAGGCGCCCTTGGCCGCCGAGTACGGAGCGGTGCCCGGCTGACCGCGCACCCCGGCCGCGCTGGATATCAGCACAATGCGTCCCTCGCCCGCCGCCCGCATCGGGGGCAGCAGGGCCTGAGTGAGCGCGACGGGGCCCAGGACGTGAGTGGCGAACATCTTCTGCCACAGCGCCATATCGGTTTCCTCCACCATTCCGGCGGCGGAGATCCCCGCGTTGTGCACAAGCGCAAACGGTGCGCCGACGGCTTCTTCGATTGCCTTGGCCGCCGCAGTGATTGACGCCGGGTCCAACAGGTCGAGCTGTACACCGATCAGCCGGTCGTCAGTTTCGTCTGCACCGGTCTCCTGCCGCAGCAATGGAATTCCACGGTCGGGTGTCCGCATGGCCGCGACCACGCGCCACCCTTCGCGGTACAAGCGCACGGTCGAGGCGAATCCCAGTCCGCGCGACGCACCGGTGATGACAACGGTGCGCGGCTCAACCATTCTTGCTCGTGACCGCGCAGGCGCCCTGGCCCGGCGGCGGTGGGTCGACGTGCGGCCGGCCGTTCGGCTCGCCGCTAGCCCACGTTGACCAGATGCCCACGGAGTACGGACCTTGCGCTCCGGCTTTCTCGTAATAACCTTGCGGGTCATACACTTTGGCTTCCGGATACGGCCAGGGGCAGGCCACCGAAGTCGCGGCATGGCTGACTTTGATGATCCAGAACCATCCGCCGTAGGCGAAGTAGGACACGTTGATGATGGCGAACATCACCAGGAATGTGCCTAGCACCGGTCGCGTCGGGAACAGCTTCGCCTTGGCGGCGAGCTTTTCGGCCACCGACTTACCGGTGTCGTCGCGGTAGCAGAGGATTGCTGCCGGCACCATCACGAAGCACACCGAGAACGACTCCCAGATCAGCGGGAACTGGAATGTGGTACCGGTGAACACCGAGCCCCACGGAATCACCTGCGAGTAGATGTACATGCCCCAGTGGATGAGAATGTTCTCCAGGCACGCATCGAAAATAAAGCCGATCACCAGGGCGAGAAGGCCCAGGCTGACCAGCGGGTGGCGCGACACGAACGACGTAGGCCCGTATTTGGCCTGTAGCTTCCGCAGAATCCAGACCGCCGGGAAGTAAGGCCCGAAATAGAACATCACGTACCCGAACACCACGAACGGCTCGACGGTCGGCGACAGCGACACCAGCGGCCACGACTCCGGCCAGTGAATGAGGTCGGGGTTGTAGACCGCGAACGGCGACCAGTTCATGATCGGGTCCTGCCACACGATCAGCGTGGTGCATAGGAACATCAACATCACCGGGCTGCCCGGATTGCGCCGCCACCCCCTGATGAACACGAGCAGCAACACGATTAGTGCCACCACGGTGGCACTGTCCAGGAATGTGATGTAGTCCAGCCCGAACGTGAATTTCACCGGGCGCGGTCGGCCGTGCACATTCGGGTTGGCGACGCGCGGGTCGAGGGCCACGCGGCAGTTCGCGATGAAGAACAGCGTGAAGGCGGCCAGTGCGACACCGGCGATCCAGCCGCCCCAGCCACGCTTTTCGGCGCGCTCCGGGGATGCCGGCTTCTCATGCGCGGCAGGCGATGTGGACTGTTCCGTTGTCACGTGTCAGCCCTCCTCTCCGAAGCGATCGACCAAGTGCGAGTTGATGCCGTCGGCATCGAGGGTCCGCGCCACCAGATAGCCGGCACCCATCCAGGCCCGACGGGTCCATTTGCCGAACGACACTCGGGTGCCGGGCGCACCGGCGGCGGCAGGCATCATCTTCACCCGCTCCAACGCCTCTTTGACACCACGCGGGCTGAGCGGGTGCGCGTCTGTAAACGCACGCACAAGGGCGGCTGCGACATCATGGTTGACCACCGGCACGCAATACTCGGGACGTCTGCCGTCGTACTTTTCGGCGTAACGGTCCAGGAACTCCTGACCGAGCCGATTCTCCTCGTCGTACTGGTCGACCCCGGTCCAGCCCATGAACGCGTTCCACATGATCGGATTCACCCACGCATTCTGGAAAGCCGTCGTGGTGAACCGTGGCGGGTCCCAATCGACTGCTTGCAATGCCGGGTTGATGAACACAATCCCAAATCCGAAGCCCAGATGAACAATTGCTTCCGCTTTCGCATCGTGCAGCGTCCGGACGGCTTCGTTGATGTCCTGCGCGGTCTGCGCGATCGCTGCTTCCGCAACGATGCGAATACCCTTGCGCCGACAGGCACTTCGCAGATTCTTCAGGTAGCTCTCGCCGATCAGATTCTGCTCGACGAGAACGCCGATTTCGGTGAGCCCACGTTTGGCTACCAGGTCTGCGATGAAGATCGGCTCGTCGGTCATCGATCCTTGCGGGAACGAAAAGGTCCACTCCCCCAACCAGTCGTCGGTGCCGGTGACACTGATGGCCGGGACCTTGAACCGCTCTTCGATTGCTTCCCGGGTGGGCACGCAGTTGTCGGTGATGTGCGGCCCGAAGACCACCAAACAGCCTTCGTCGACGAGTTCGCCGAACGCGTCGATCACCGCCTTGACCGATCCTTTCGGCAGTCCCTCCACTTCGCGGTAAACCATTTGTACGGGACGGTCCATCAACCCGAGTTCAACGGCCTCTTCGAAGACGAGGTCGAAGCACCTGGTGAAATCCGCCTTCATCTCCTCGGGAAACATCGGTGGCAGCGTGAAGTCCATCAGATAGCCGACCTTGATCGGCTCTGCGCGGCTTTCGTAGGACATCTGACCTCCCGGGCCCGACCTAATATTTGTTCAGACCTTAACGGTGGCGATATGCAGCGTCAATCATCAGACCCGTCCGCCCCACCCAGGTAAATCCCGATCATTTCGTAAAGTGCCCTGCCCACTGCCACGTCGTCGGTGAGCGGTCCGGCGATCGCGGCCCGGGCTGCCTCTTGCATGGTCAGACCCTCTGCGATGAGCCGGCCCGCCGCGATCAGCACACGGGTCGACGCGACCTCACGCAGCCCCCCGGTTTCCAAGCGGCGGATGGCCTGCCCGAAGCGCACCAGCTCAGCTGCGGTGGCGGCGTCCACGCCCGCCTCGTGCGCAACGATCCCTTCTTCGACATCGGCTGCAGGAAAACCGAATTCGACGGCAACCATGCGCTGACGCGTCGAATCCTTGAGGTCCTTGAGCACGCTTTGATAGCCCGGGTTGTACGACACGACAAGGCCGAATCCGGGCGCCGCGTCCAGCGTCACACCCAGCCGCTCAATGGGCAGTTGCCGCCGGTGATCCGCGAGCGGATGCAGCACCACGGTCGTGTCCTGTCGGGCTTCCACGACTTCGTCCAAATAGCAGATCGCGCCCTCGCGGACCGCCCGGGTCAGCGGGCCGTCCACCCACACCGTCTCGTCGCCCCGCAGCAGATACCGACCGACCAGGTCTGCCGTGGTGAGGTCGTCATGGCAAGCGACCGTGATCAGCGGCCGGCCCAGGTCGTAGGCCATGGCCTCGACGAAACGGGTCTTGCCGCAGCCGGTCGGCCCCTTGAGGACGAGTGCCAGTCCCTGGCGGTAGGCCGCCTTGAAGATGGCCTCTTCACTGCCAACCGCTTTGTAGTAGGGCCGCACCGTCTCCGCCACCTCAGGGGCCGCGCCGTTCCGGTGGGCAATTCCGGACTCGTTGGCCATAACTTCCCTTCTGCCACCACGCTGATTGGAGCCTAGCCGGAACAGATGTTTGTTTCAAGTACGGATGGAGGCGAGCTTCATCCGCGACGCAGACGCGCCAACTGCGTGCTGCGACAGGCCATCAGGGCGAGATTTGTACGCTCGGGCATTCCCTATGACACCCTCCGGCGGACCTCCGCCGAGCGCAACGCGGACCGAAATAGCGGTCCGATCACTCCCGCTAATTGATCTGGGCGTCCGATGGTCGCATGTGCGGTGCTGCCGAACACCCTGCACAGCGACTGCACGTCGGTTCCCGCACCGATCGTCAGGCATACGCAACCGGTGCCCCGGCGGCGGGCTTCGGTCAGAGCACGTCGCGCGTCCGCGGCGCCGTAGGCCCGCTCATATCCGTGGTCATACGCCAGCCCGTCGGACAAGACCACCAGAAGCCGCCGCGACGTACCTCCGCGTGCTTCCAAGACCGCCGAGCCGTGCCGGATCGCCGCCCCGAGCCGCGAATACGCGCCGGGTTCCAAACTGTTGAGCCTTCTTATGACTCGGCTGTCGAGATGGTCGTCAAATCGTTTGACGGGCACCATGCTCACCGCGCGCCGGCCCTGTGAGTAGTACGCGTAGAGCGCAACTCGGTCCCCGAGGTCGTGCAGTGCAACCGTGAGGTTGGCGACGGCCGCACGCTGTTGTTCGTGCACCGTCCGCCCGACCGTCCCGGGCTCAGCCGCCGACCCTGACACATCGAGAAGGAGCAGCACCGACAGATCGCGCCGGCGCCGCAGGCTGTCGAGGTACACCGCCTCGTCGGGCACCGATCCGGCCAGCACTTCGACGCGGGCTTCAACCGCCGCGTCGATGTCGATGTCGTCGCCTTGCGCCTGACGATGGCGGCGGTGCAGTCCCATTCCGAGCCGTGACAGCGGGCGCCGCACGCCGATGGCGTCGTCGATTTCGGGGGTTGTCGATGGCTTGATCTTCGGTTCGACCTCGCGCACGGTGCACCACCCGGGGCGGTAACTTTTGCGCGCCGCGTCCCATTCCGGATACGTCGCGCCGTCCGCTATGGATCCTCGGTCCGAAATATCCGAGCCGTCATCGCTCGTGGTTGAAGCCAGCGACGACGCGGCATGCAAACCGCGGTTCGCAGCGTTCGTCCGGTGCGTCGGGGTATCCGCGCCGGGCGGTCCGCCGCCAGTACCGATCTTGCGTGTTGACGAAAGCATCTTCTTCAGCCACTTGCCGATGAAGCCGCCCCCGCCAACCGGGCTGGTGAACATGTCCGGATCGTCGGAATCATCGATCTCGCCGTCGTCCAGCTCCTCGAGTTCCCGCTTGCCCCGGCTGCGCGGGACGTGCTGCGGATTCGCCTCATCCTGTTGTTTGGCCGCTTTGGCGGACGTGGCCACGACCTTCGCCGCACGTATCACACCGAATTCCGGCGCCGGGTCGTCAATCGATACCCGGCCTTCGGCAATTCGCAGCGACGCGGCGGCCGAGTCGCTGCGGCTCGCGATGTCGCGGTCGCCCATCGACGCCAAAATGCTTGGTAGCAGGCCGCTGTTGGCGACCAGTGCGCGGTGAGCCTCGATTGCCAGATAGCGCCTGGCCAGCCGGGGGTGGCGGACCAGCGGGCGCACGACGTCGGGATCCAGGCTGCCGGCTGCGATCATCGATGCCTGTACGGCTATGACTTTGAGTGTGGTCCGGGCTTCCGTCGAAGCGTCGACGTAAATGGTCTGGCCGTCGGTCCACGGGGGTTCACCCGTGTGCAGTTGGGCAACGGCCACCGGCCGGCCGGCAAGTGCGGAGGCGAACATGCCGAGCGCCTGAAACTGGTCGCCAAGAGCGTCGTCTCCCACGCTCGACCTCCGAACCACGGCACATTGACCAAATATCTGTTCCAACGTAGAGTCCGGTCTGGCCGCAGTCAATCACGCGAGGTCGAGAGAGCACGTGGATTTCTCCTACCCGGCGGAAGTGGAACGCTTCCGCGCTGAACTGCGCGCCTGGCTGTCGGCAAACCTGACCGATGAACTGATCGCGGCCCGTCGGCCCACCGGCCGCGATGACGCGGCGTTCGAGAGGCTGCGCGAGTGGAACCGCGGCATGGCCGACGCCGGATGGGCGGCAGTCTCGTGGCCCGAAGAGTACGGCGGCCGGGGCGCGACGGTGCTGGAACAGCTGGTCTACACCGAGGAGACCACGCGCGCGCGAGCGCCGCTGCCGCTCAACGTTATTGGCATGAACAATATTGCGCCGGCCATCATGCAGTACGGCACCGAGATCCAGAAAAAGACCTTGCTTCCCCGTATGATGCGGGCCGACGACATTTGGTGCCAAGGCATGTCGGAGCCCGAAGCGGGCTCCGATCTGGCCGCGCTGCGCACCCGCGCGGTGCGTGACGACGGGTCGTTCGTCGTCAACGGCCAAAAGATCTGGACTTCGCTCGGACACCGGGCCGACTGGTGCCAACTCTATGTACGCACCGATCCCGATGCCCCCAAACACCAGGGGATCTCCTGCCTGATCGTCGACATGAGGTTGCCCGGTATCGAGGTCCGTCCGCTGGTCACGCTCAACGGCGACACCGACTTTGCCGAAGTGTTCCTCCACGATGTGCGCGTCGCGGAGGATGCCTTGCTCGGTCCGCTCAACGGAGGCTGGCAGGTCGCCACCACAACGCTGAGCCATGAACGCGCCGGAGCGGCACGGCTATACGCCGAGCTGCAGGTGCGGCTGGAGGAACTGGTGGCAGACTTTGCCGCCGCAGGCACCGGCGCGGATCCAGTCACGTTGCGACGGCTGGGCGAGATCGCGGTGCGCATCAAGTATCTGGAAGTGCTTTGCCAGCGTTCGATCTCGGCGACACTGCACGGCGGGGACGCTTTCGGGTCGGCAAGCCTGGCCAAGACGGTATGGGGTGAGATCGGGCAAGATCTGGCCGCGCTGGCCTTCGACGTGCTGGGCACGCGTGAAGGGGGAAGACGCTGGGCGGACTACCGCCTGACGTCACGCTCGCTGACCATTGCCGGCGGCACCACTCAGATCAACAAGAACATCACGGCCCAGCGCGTATTGGGGTTGCCGCGCAAATGAACCTCGAACTGACCGAAGAGCAAGTCGCACTGCGCGATACGGTGCGTCGTTTCCTCGCTGAGAAAGCCCCGATAGCCGGACACGTGCGGCCGTTGCTGGAGGATCCGTCCGGTATCGACGACGCGGTGTGGCAAGGATTGGCCGACCTCGGGACGACGGGTCTGCTGGTACCGGAAGAGTGCGGCGGCGCGGGCATGACCATGGTCGAGGCCGGCATCGTTGCCGAAGAACTCGGCGCCGCCCTGCATCCAGGGCCATGGCTGTCGACCGCGGTGGCCGCGACGCGCACGCTGACCCGAGTCGGTGTTGGCGACGCCGGTGCCGAGTTTCTAGCCGGCATCGCCGACGGCACCACCATCGCCACCGTCGCCGGACTGGGCGAGCTGGGGGCACTCCCCCGCAAGCGGGAGGTACCCCCACCCGCTAGCGCGGGACCGCCGTCGCTCATTGTGCCCGACGCCGCTGCCGCTGACGTCATACTGATGTTCGCTGAATCCGACGACGGTCCAGGGCTTTTCGCCGTGCACACCAACTCCAACGGCATCTCAATGACACCCGAGCACGGGATCGACCAGACTCGCAAGCGGTTTCGGGTCCGCTTCGATGACGCGACGGCGCAACTGCTCGCCACACCGTCTCCGGAAGCCATTGCGGCCGTCGTCGACGACGTGCTCATCGCCATGGCCGCCGACGCGCTCGGCGCCGCCCGCGCGATCATGCAGCTGGCCATCGAATACGCCAAGGTGCGGCGGCAATTCGGTCAGGTGATCGGATCGTTTCAAGCGATTCAGCACCTCTGCGTCGACATGTACGAGACCGTCGAGCTGGCCCGCAGCGGCGTCATCCACGCATTGTGGGCCGCCGACAACGGCACCCCGGACGAACGGCACCTGTCCGCGCTGCGGGCCAAGGCGTTCGCTGGCCAACTGGCCACGGTGGGCGATACCGCGATCCAGGTGTTCGGTGGGATCGGCTACACCTGGGAGCACGACGCTCATCTCTACCTCAAGCGTCTGCTCAGCTGGAGCGAATTTCAGGGTGGTCCCGACCGCTATCTCACCGAGCTCGGCGCCCAGCTTGCCCGATCGAAAGGCGCTGTCCCGTGATCGAATTCAACCGTCAGGTGGCAATAGTGACCGGCGCGGGCCGCGGGCTTGGCCGGTTGTACGCACTGGAGCTCGCCCGGCGCGGTGCATCGGTGATCGTCAACGACCTGGGCGGCACGATGCACGGCGAGGGTGCCGATGCCAGCGTCGCCGACCAGGTGGTCGCCGAGATCGCAAGCGCCGGAGGGGTTGCGGTGGCTTCACACGAGTCGGTGGCGAGCCCGCAGGGTGGGGAGGCCATCGTCGCGCTCGCACTCGAGCGTTTCGGTCCCCTCGACGCCGTAGTGAGCAATGCCGGCATTTTCAACAGCATTCCGTTCGACGAGCTGTCCGCGGAACAGTGGCGGCAGATGCTCAGCGTGCACCTGGACGGCGGATTCTATTTGAGCCAACCCGCATACCGGGTAATGAAAAAGCAGGGCTATGGCCGGTTCGTGTTCATCTCCTCCTCGGGCGGGATGTTCGGGCAGCCGATGGAAGCCCACTACGCGGCGGCGAAAGCCGGCCTGGTCGGGCTGTCGAACGTGATCGCGATCGAGGGCGCCGAACACGGCATCCTCGCCAACACCGTGCTGCCGTTCGGCTTTTCGCGAATGGTCACCGAAACCGTGGGTGACCCGAAAGCCCTTGAGGAAATTGGCTTTCTGAATGTGATCAAGCCCGAACTGGTGGTCCCCATCGTGGTATTCCTGGCGAGTCGGGCCTGCGAATTCAGCCACCAGAACTACTCGGCCTGCGCGGGACGTTTTGCCCGGGTCTTCGTCGGGCTCGGCGAGGGCTGGTTGGCGGAGCCCGACGACACCCCGACCGCCGATGACATTGCCGCCCACCTCTCCGAGGTGTCGGCGATCGAGCCGTTCACCGTGCCGGGCTCGATCTTCGAGGAAGTCTTCGCTGTGGCGGCCCAACGCGGCGTGACGACCTAGCCATGGACGTTTCATACCTGCTCAGCTCCACCCGTTCGGCGCGCAAGTCACTGGACCTCGACGCACCCGTCGACCTCGCCGATATCCGCGAGTGCCTGCGCATCGGCTTGCAGGCCGCCAACGGTTCCAATCAGCAGGCGTGGCGGTGGCTGGTCGTCGTCGACCCCGAACTGCGGTCACAGATCGCCGTGCTGTATCGCGAGGCCTATTTGCTCAGGGTCGGCGGGCAACTGCTGGCGCAGCTGATGCCGGAAGGCGCGCCGGAGAGCCGGCTCATGTCGTCCACGGAGTGGCTTGTCGAAAACATGGCCAACGTTCCGGCGCTGGTAATCCCTTGCTACCAGCCCTACCTCCCGCGCATCGCCGGTGACGAGTCGTTCCACCGGGCGACGCTGTACGGCTCGATCTTCCCCGCCGTCTGGAACTTTCAGCTGGCCCTGCACACCCGCGGGTACGGGACCTGTATCACGACTCTGCACCTGCACCGCGAACGTGAGGTCGCGAGACTGCTCGGAATACCGGAGAGCTATGAGCAGGGCTGCCTGCTACCGGTGGGCCGTCTCGGTGCCGGGCACCGGTTCCGGCCGGCCCGACGGCGGCCCGTCGACGAGGTGGTCGCAGTGGACCGTTGGGAGGGCCCGCCGCTCTAAGATTGCTCAGTAGCCCGCCGTCAGCAGCGCGTTTTCCCGTAGCCAGTCTGATAGCCTCTAACAAAGATTTGGTTCACCGGGAGGACAATGCGTATGCCCGCCAAGCCGCTGTCCGCCAGACTCGCGCACAGGTAGCCATGGCCAAGGCCGATGCATTGGATCACGCCGGCACCGCAGCCGACACCGGAACCCGCCGGACCGAGATCCTGCAGACCGCGGCGTCGCTGATCGCTTCGTCGGGACTGCGAACCTCGCTGCAGGAAATCGCCGATGCGGCAGGCATTCTCCCGGGTAGCTTGTACCACCACTTCGAATCCAAAGAAGCGATCCTGGTCGAGCTGACTCAGCGTTACCACGACGATCTGAACCGCATCGGACAGAACGCGCAGGCAAAGTTGGACGAGCCCGACGCGCGGTCCCCCGCCGAAAAAATCACCGAGCTGGGAACGGCGATCGCCAATTGTGCGGTGGAACATCAGGCGGCCCTGCAGATGTCCTTCTACGAGGGGCCGAGCGCAGATCCCAAACTGATGAAACGCGTGCAGCAGCCCACCGCGATTCATGAGGCGATGCTGCAGACGCTGCGCGCCGGCAGGTGGAGCGGCTACATCAAACCCGATGTCGACCTCCCGACGTTGGCCGACCGTATCTGCCAAACCATGCTGCAGGTGGGGCTCGACGTCATCCGCGACAAGGCGTCCGCCGATCAGGTGGCCGGGCTCATGTGCCGAATCATCTTGCAGGGGTTAGCCGCCCGGCCACCCACGGATGTGGCGCTGGATAGGTCCAAGGCGTTTGCCGCCGCCAGCGAGGTGATCGAGACGTGGGCCGACGACCGTGTCGCGGATCCGAGCGACAAAGCGGCGCAGCTGCGCGCGGTGGCACGAACGGAGTTCGGCCGAAAAGGTTATGAAGTCACCACCATCAGGGACATCGCATCGGCGGCCGGTCTGGGCACCGGCACCGTGTACCGGGTGATCGGATCCAAGGACGAACTGCTCGACTCGATCCTGCGCTCGTTCGGCAAGAAAGTTGAAGCCGGCTGGGTCAGCGTGCTGCGCTCGGATGCAGCGCCGATCGAGAAGCTCGACGCACTGAGCTGGGTCAACGTCAACGCGCTGGATCAGTTCTCCGACGAGTTCCGGATTCAGCTTGCGTGGATGCGGCAGTCTCCGCCGACCACCAACCCGGGCTGGTCGTATACCACACGGCTGCGGCAGATGAAATCGCTGCTCTCCGAGGGGATCCGGTCGGGCGACATTCGCATCGACACTCCGTCGACGGCCATGCTGGCGCGATGTGTCATCGGCATGCAGTGGATACCGGAGAACATTCTGCGGGCCGTGGGGACACGCGCGGCGCTGCTGCACGCCCGCGACACGGTTCTGCGCGGCGTCGCGGTTCCCAAGAAGTAAGTCCGACTGGCGGCCAGCAGGTGGGCCCCACGCGGGACCCCGGTGTTGAACCAAATAACTGTTCTATTTACAGTAGGGCAGTTAGTTGTAAAGGCCGCTGGAAGGAACTCCATGACTGTTATCGATCGGTTGCGTTACGACGGCAAGCGGGCGCTCGTCGTCGGCGGCGCAACGGGCATGGGCGCCGCGGCGGCCAAATCGGCGGGCGAACTCGGCGCCGAAGTGATCGTGCTGGACTACGCGCCGGTGGACTACGACGTTGCCAAGGCAATACAGGTGGATCTGCGAGACCCCGCCTCCATCGACTCCGCGCTCGAGCAGATCGGCGGACCGGTGCACGCCGTGTTCTCCGCCGCCGGTGTCGCCGACGGGCCGGACCTGATGAAAATCAACTTCATCGGCCACCGCTATCTGATCGAGCGGCTTCTCGAGAGCAACCAGCTTCCGTCCGGCTCGGCGATATGCTTCATCTCTTCGGTCGCCGGGATGGGGTGGGAGAACGACCTGGATCTGCTGACCGAGTTCCTGGCCACGCCCGATTTCGCAGCGGCCGATGCATGGTCCAAAGCTCGCGAGCCAGAAGGCATCATCCACTACGGCTTCAGCAAAAAGGTCGTCAACGCCTACGTGGCCACGCAGGGCTATCCCCTGCTGAAGAAGGGCATCCGCATCAACGCCATCTGCCCAGGGCCCACCGACACCCCGCTGGCTCAGGCCAACGCCGACCTGTGGCTGACCTTCGCGCAGGACTACCGCGACGAAACCGGCTCCAAAGTCCACACGCCGGAGCAGATGGGGGACGTCATGGCCTTCCTCAACAGCGCCGCTGCCTTCGGTATCAGCGGTATCACGCTGCTGGTGGACTACGGGCACACGATGGCGTCGCTGACCGGGGCATACCCACCCGGCAAGCCGATCATCGATCTGATCATGGGCCGCGTAAAGCTCTAGGGGACTGGCTTCTTGGCGCGCATCATCGTCATCGGCGGCCACGGCAAGATCGCCTTGCAGCTGGCGCGCATCCTGACCGACCGCGGCGACACGGTCAGTTCGGTCTTCCGCAACCCCGACCACGTCGACGACGTCGCCGGAACGGGTGCCAAACCCGTCACCGC
Source organism: Mycobacterium sp. NGS41 (assembly GCF_059812725.1). NCBI lineage: Bacteria > Bacillati > Actinomycetota > Actinomycetes > Mycobacteriales > Mycobacteriaceae > Mycobacterium > Mycobacterium sp. NGS41. Next base: position 127,032 of record NZ_JCALDF010000001.1, on the reverse strand, counting down.
CGACATCGAGCAGCTCGATACCAGTGGACTGGCCGAGCTGGTGGCCGGCCACGATGCGGTCGTCTTCTCCGCCGGGGCGGGCGGCGGTAATCCGGCGCGGACCTACGCTGTCGACCGGGACGCGGCGATTCGGGTGATCGACGCCGCCGTACAGGCCGGCGTCAAGCGGTTCGTGATGGTGTCCTATTTCGGCGCCGGCCCCGAGCACGGCGTTCCACCGGAGAATTCGTTCTTTCCGTACGCCGAAGCCAAGGCCGCCGCGGATGAGCATCTGCGGGCCAGCGAGCTGGATTGGACGGTGCTGGGACCGGGCCGGCTAACCCTCGAACCCGCCACCGGCCGGATCGTGATCGGCAAGGGTAAGGGCGAGGTGTCGCGAGGCGATGTCGCCCTCGTCGTCGCAGCCGCGCTGGCAGATGACTCGACCATCCACCGCACCATCGAATTCAACAACGGTGACGCCCCTATCGCGGAAGCGCTAGCTGGCTGACGAACTGGGGTCCAGATCGCGTATCTGTTTTGCCAGCCGCTGCGGACGCAGAAGTGGTGCGTTGTGGTCGAGCCCGGGTAGCACCACTGCGTGTGCGCCTCGCGTTGCGTCGGCGATAGCGCGTGCGGCGCCGCCGAAGGAGGCCGGACTCCGTTGGCCGGCAAGGACGTCCAAGCGCATCGATATGTCGCCGTAAGTCGATGCGGGTCCGTCCAATCCGAGCATCTCACGCCCTTCGGAAACGGTTGTCGGTATCAGATCCCGCTCTTGACGCCACACCGTGTTGAGCAAGGTCCGCGCTAAGGCAACCGCCACCGGCAGCGGGAGACGATCCCACCCGCCCAGTTCGCGCAGGAGTTCGGCCAGAGCGCGGGCATGTTTTCCTTCCTCCGCCAGGCGCGTCACCCGCGCGAAAAATGTCGGCAAGGAACCGTCGATTCCGACTCCCGCGTCGTAGGTCACCACCCAACGCAACTGTTCGGCGGTGGCCCGAATGGCCGTTTGCAGCGCAATAAGGCCGCCATAGCTATGACCGAACAATAGCCTCGAATGCGTGGCTGCCAGCGCGGCGAAGGTGTCCTCACACTCGCGGTCCATGCAATAGGCCCGGCCCTGGGGACCGCTGTCGCCCCGGCCCCGCCGATGCACGAGGTGAACGGTGTAGGAGGTTGCCAATCTTCGCGCGAAGCGCCGGTAGCGGACCGGCGGACTCAGTCCCCCCGTCAGGACGACCAGCCCAGGGCCGGAGCCGATGCTGTCGATGGCGATCGAGGTGCCATCCGCAGATGTGACGAACGATTGCGCGAAGCCGCGTCCCTTCATCCGCACTCCAACCCGTCGCCAGTGTGATGCGTCGCAGGGATTTTAGCTGCGACAGACCCGCACGGTAGCCTTAACGGCGCAGCTGGTCTGCTGTCGCCGCAACCGCGGCGCCGGCATCGAGCGAAGCGGGTTAGTAACGCATCGCGAGAGGGAACCCGGTGAGAGTCCGGGACTGTCCCGCAGCGGTATGCAGGAACGACCGCCGTCAAACAGCACTGGTCCGCAGGGTTTTGGGGACTGGGAAGCGACGGCCACTAGGAGCACCTCCGGGTGCGCGCCTGCGAGTCCGAAGACCTGCCAACTGTGCCGGGCGCGCCGCGTCCGGCGGCTCATCGCCTCGTGGAATGGGCGTTTGGCCTAGCTGGTTGCGGTTTATGTACTTAAGGTGCGAACCGCATCCGGATCGGCTGCACGTCCGCTGGCGGTGACCACCACGCCGATTGAAGGACGAACAAAATCGTGACCTCCGAACCTTTCACCGCAACTGTTGTCGGCTCGCCACGCATCGGCCCGAAACGCGAACTCAAACGCGCGACCGAAGGCTATTGGGCCGGACGTACCAGCCGATCGGAATTGGAAGACGTCGCCGCGACGCTGCGCCGCGACACCTGGAAGAGCCTCGTCGATGCCGGGCTGGACTCGGTGCCGGTGAACACCTTCTCCTACTACGACCAGATGCTCGACACGGCCGTTCTGTTGGGCGCGCTGCCGGCCCGGGCCGCGCAGGTCGCTGACGACCTGGACCGCTACTTCGCAGCGGCGCGCGGCAACAAGGACGTCGCGCCGCTGGAGATGACCAAGTGGTTCGACACCAACTACCACTACATCGTTCCCGAGATCGGGCCGTCGACGAAGTTCACGCTGAACCCGGACAAGGTGCTCTCCGAACTGAAAGAGGCTCTCGGGCAAAGTATTCCGGCGCGTCCAGTGGTCATCGGCCCGGTGACCTTCCTGCTGCTGAGCAAGGGTGTGGACGGCGGTGGCGCGCCGATCGAGCGGCTGCAGGAGCTGGTGCCGATCTACTCCGAGCTGTTGAGCCTGCTGGCCGACAACGGCGCGCAGTGGGTGCAGATCGACGAACCCGCGCTGGTCACCGACATCTCCCCCGACGCCCCCGCGCTGGCCGAGGCGGTCTACAACGCGCTCGGCAAGGTGACCAACCGGCCGGCCATCTACGTCGCCACCTACTTCGGTGACCCCGGCGCGTCGCTGGCGGGGCTGGCGCGCACACCCGTCGAGGCGATCGGCGTCGACCTGGTCTACGGCGCCGACACGGCGATCGCCGGGGCGCCCGGCTTAGCCAACAAGACGCTGGTGGCCGGCATCGTCGACGGACGCAACATCTGGCGCACCGACCTACAGGCGGCACTGAGCAAGCTGGCGAGCCTGCTGGGCTCGGCCGCCAGCGTCGCGGTCTCGACCTCGTGCTCCACGCTGCATGTCCCCTACTCGCTGGAGCCGGAGACCGACCTCGACGACGCGCTGCGCAGTTGGCTGGCGTTCGGTCAGGAGAAGGTCGCCGAGGTGGTGGCCCTGTCTCGTGCGCTTCACGAGGGCCGCGAGGCGGTCGTCAAGGAGATCGACGCCTCCAACGCGGCTGTCGCCTCCCGCAAGCGCGACCCACGCCTGCACAAGGACCAGGTCCGGGCCCGTATCGACTCGATCGTCGCATCCGGGGCGCACCGCGGCGACGCCGCACAACGCCGGGCCAGCCAGGACGCGCGCCTGCACCTGCCCCCGCTTCCGACCACCACGATCGGCTCGTACCCGCAGACCTCGGCGATCCGAAAGGCGCGCGCGGCCTTACGGTCCGGCGAGATCGACCAGGCCGAGTATGTCCGGCGGATGAAGCAGGAGATCGCCGACGTCATCAAGCTGCAGGAGCAACTCGGCCTGGACGTGCTGGTGCACGGCGAGCCGGAACGCAATGACATGGTGCAGTACTTCGCCGAGCAGTTGGAGGGCTTCTTCGCCACGCAGAACGGTTGGGTGCAGTCCTACGGCAGCCGCTGCGTACGTCCGCCGATCCTCTACGGCGACGTGGTCCGTACCCAGCCGATGACGGTGGAATGGATCACCTATGCGCAGTCGCTGACCGACAAACCAGTGAAGGGCATGCTGACCGGACCGGTTACCATTTTGGCCTGGTCATTCGTCCGCGACGACCAGCCTCTGGCCGACACCGCCAACCAGGTGGCGCTGGCCATTCGCGACGAGACCGTGGATCTGCAGTCCGCCGGTATCGCGGTAATCCAGGTCGACGAGCCCGCTTTGCGCGAGCTGCTGCCGCTGCGTCGCGCCGACCAGGACGACTACTTGCGTTGGGCGGTAGGGGCTTTCCGTCTGGCCACCTCCGGCGTCGCCGACTCGACACAGATCCACACCCATCTCTGCTACTCGGAGTTCGGTGAGGTTATCGGGGCCATCGCCGACCTGGACGCCGACGTCACGTCCATCGAGGCGGCCCGCTCACACATGGAGGTGCTGGACGACCTGAACGCGGTCGGGTTCGCCAACAGCGTGGGCCCGGGTGTCTACGACATCCACTCGCCGCGGGTGCCCAGCGCCAACGAGATGGCCGAGTCGCTGCGGGCGGCGTTGCGCGCCGTGCCGGCCGGTCGGCTGTGGGTCAATCCCGACTGCGGACTCAAGACTCGCAACGTCGACGAGGTGACCGCGTCGCTGCAGAACATGGTGACCGCGGCGCAGGAGGTGCGCACCGGCGTCTAGCTTTTCGCGAGCGCACCTACTCCGACTCCGACAGCACCTCGACCGGCACCTCGTCGTCCCAGGGCTGTCGGGTCACCATGTCGGCCACCCGGACGTAGCCACGCTCGAACTCACCGGTGGCGGCGTCCACTAGTCGATACTGCTGGGTTTGGCGATGGATGGGCTGAGCGTCGAGCAACACGATCCGCACCTCGCCGGGTGCGAACTTGCAACGCTGCTGCATGGCGGTGATCAGTTGCTCGTTGTGCATGTGGCCGTCGCCGAAATTCCACCCGATGGCGGTGCTGCAGATCCGCTCTCCATCGGTGAGGACGTAGTCGTCCTCGTCCTGTCCCGCCATCGCGCGGTGCGCCAAGGTGAACAGCGCCCGGCCGTGAGTGTTCATGGCACGAAACGCGTATCCGAGGTACATCGGGATCTGGGCGCGGTCCTTGCCGTAGAAGCGCTCCAGCTGAGCCTGCGGCATGCTGGCGATCGCCACGATGCCTCGGCCGATTTTTTCGCTTGCCGAGGGCTTGATGCACCACAGCGTGGTATCCCAGTTGCCGGCGTAGTAACGCATGCCGGGCAGAAATGAGATCTTGCGCGGAAACATGTTGCCCGCCAACACTGTTCCCGCGACCAGCGCGAACAGGAGCGCCACCGGCACCGGGTGTCTGACGTCGGCAAGCCCCAGCCGGGCGTGGCCGACGAACAACGACAGCACCCCGAAGATCATGAAGACGTTCCACTCCAGCGGAACCCCCATCGGAATGGCCGTCAGGATGCCCAGGTGGAAGCACACCATCACGATCGCCGCGACCGTGGTCGGCCACCCGCCGTGCGAAAAGAACAACACCAGCGGCACGCACATCTCGATGAAGGTGCTGAGGTGAGCGAAGAGTCGCGACAACAGGCCGGGCCGCAGGTCGTCGGGGAACTTCTCGAAGAACATCCGCTTGACGAACCGTGGCCGGAACAGGGGGTTGTTGGACATCATCGTGGAAATCACGAACGGGAAGTGCTTGTTGAGCTTCGACGTCGCGGCGCCCATCCAGATCACGAGGAATACCAGCTTGGCCGCCACGATCATGTCGACCGCGGCGAACAGAAAAGTCACCGTCAGCGTCGCATAGACCTCACCACGCGCGGCCAGAAAGATCACCTTGTCGCGCAGCCCGAGCACGCCAAGGATCAGCAGGATCGATGCGGGCTGCCACACCGGCAACAGCCCGGCCTTGATGCCCAGCTCTGGAATCGCCTCGGTGCCATTGGAAAACAGCGCGCCCAGTAGCAAAGCGATCAACAGCGCGTACAGCGCCACATCCACCGGCTTGCGGGCGGTGCCCTTCGTCAGCGGGACTCGATCCGGCCAGGGTGGCAGCCGGATGGTGCCGAACCGCATCCAATACAAGATTGAGCCCATCGGCGGGAAGAACCGGTTGTTCAGCGGCCCGAAACCACAGCCCAGCCCGACCACCTCGAACAGCATCGTGTACAGCACGACCTTCTCGAACACGATGGGCTCGGCGTACCAGGACTTGACGTCGGTGAATCCGTTGATGCCGCTGGTGGTCAACACGATCAGCCAGGCGAACAGTATGTGGAGCAGGATCTTGGCGACGTAGAACAGGTGCAGCGCGACCGGTGTTCCGAAGCCCACTTCGGCCCAGTGCCGTGCCATCGGGCGGATTTTCTCGCTGCGGGTGCCCTTGCTCCATTCGGCAATGTCGACCTGCGGCAGGTCGGGCTTCAGAAATCCCATGGCGGACAGATTAGAACGTGTTCTAAGCGGGCGCACGGTAGACCTGAGAAGCCGCCTGGTGGATGCTTACAAGATGTCAATGACAAGCAGACGCCGCTGCGCCATGTTGGCAGCGGCCGCATTAGCTGCCGGGGCCGCCGTATTGGGTCCCGCTGCCCACGCCGACGTCCCCGGACCGGGCGATTCGTGTGCGTCGTTGCATGCCACGACGCACGACGCCAACGGCCGGACGATGTGGTGCAACCCGACGATGACCGGGGCCCACAACCTGGTGTGGCAGTACGGCGGACCGGGCTAACCCACTCCGAGTCCTCAGCGAGTCGGCGTGAGCGCGCGTTGCGGGGGGCCCACGTACTCGCTCAGCGGGCGGATCAACGCGTTGGACGCGACCTGTTCCATGATGTGCGCCGTCCACCCGGTGATCCGGCTCATCACGAAGATCGGTGTGAAGCAGCCGATGTCAAAGCCCATCAGGTGGTATGCGGGTCCGGTCGGAAAGTCCAGATTGGGCTTGATGCCGTTGGCGGCCAACATATCTCGCTCCAGGATGTGGTAGATGTCCAGCCATCGCTGTCCGCCGCGAACGGCTGCGACCCGAGTCAGGGCCTGCTTCATCGTCGGAACCCGCGAGTCACCGTTTTTGTACACCCGGTGACCGAAGCCCATCACCTTGTCTTTGCGGGCCAGCTTGTCCTGTAACCACTCCGATGCCCTCGCGGGCGTACCGATTTCGAACATGTCATGCATCACGGCTTCGTTAGCGCCGCCGTGCAGCGGACCCTTCAGCGCACCGATGGCAGCGGTTACCGCACTGTAGATGTCGGACTGAGTGGAGGTGACCACCCGAGCGGCGAACGTGGAGGCGTTGAAGCTGTGTTCGGCATAGAGGATCATGGACTGCTCGAATGCGTCCACGATCACCTGCTCCGGGACATCGCCGAAGCACATGTGCAGGAAGTTCTGCGCGTAGCCCATGTGGCTATGTGGGGCAATGGGTTCCAGGCCGCGACGTCGGCGCATGTCGGCGGCGACGATGGTCGGCAGAACCGCGAACATCCGCAGCGACTTGGCGTAGTTCGCCTCCGGGCTGCTGTCGTCCTCGTCGGTGTCCTCGGCACCCAGGTAGCTGATCACGGTGCGCACCACGTCCATCGGGTGACAGGTGTCGGGTTGCTTCGCGATCAGCGACAGCATGGACCGGTTCAGCCTGCGGGCGGCGCGTTCTCGTTGGGTGAACAATGCCAGTTGTTGATCGTTGGGCAGTTCGCCATGCCACAGCAAGTAGGCCACCTGCTCGAAGCTGCAGTGTGCGGCCAGATCCTGAACCGCGTATCCCCGGTATGTCAGAGAGTTGGTCTCCGGGACGACCTTGGAGATCGCGGTGGTGTCGACGACGACACCGGCCAGGCCTTTGAAGATGCGCGGCTGGTCTCCGATAGGGCTCATGGCGTGGCTCCTTCAGGGGCGAAGTCGTAGATATCGGAATCGAATTGGCTGTATTCGGCGTAGCGCAGTAGCTCATAGAGGCGGCTGCGCTGCTGCATTCGATCTAAGAGCCCCGATTGCGTTCCGGTGTCGGCGATTTCGCGAAGGCCGGCCTCGACGGCGTGCATGGCCAATCGCAGGGTGGTCACCGGATAGATCACCACGTTGTAGCCGATGCCGGACAGTTGCTCGGCGGTCAGCAGCTGCGACTTACCGAACTCGGTCATGTTGGCCAACAAGGGCGTATCCACTGCGGCCCGGAATTTCTCGAATTCGGCAGGGGTGTGCAGAGCCTCGGTGAAGATCAGGTCGGCGCCGGCGTCCGCGTACGCCTTGGCCCGGTCGATCGCCGCGCGCACCCCCTCCGTCGCCGCGGCGTCGGTGCGGGCACAGACCACGAAATCGCCGTCGCGCCTGGCGGATACGGCGGCGCGCAGTCGTTGGACCATCTCGCTGGTGGGCACCACTGCCTTTCCGTCGAGGTGTCCACATCGCTTCGGGTTGGCCTGGTCCTCCAGGTGGCACCCCGCCAGCCCGGCGTCCTCGAGTACGGTCACGGTGCGCGCGGCGCTCATCGGCTCGCCGAAGCCGGTGTCGGCGTCGATCAGGGTGGGCAGGTCGGTTACTCCCGCGATCTGGGCACCCCTCGCGCTTACTTCCGTCAACGTGGTCAATCCGACGTCGGGCAAACCAAGATCGGCGGAAAGCACCGCACCGGACACATACACCCCGTCAAACCCGATCTCGGTCACCAGCTTGGCCACCAGCGGCGAATAGACTCCCGGAAACCGTTGCAGCCGACAGCTGTCCAACGCTGCGCGGAACCGCGCCCGCTTGTCGGCTGCGGGCACGGCGCTGCCGATGAGCCCGCTCATCAGAAAATCCCCGGCTGAATCGTCGGCGCCTTGTCCAGCACTTGCGGTGCGACGGTGATGTTGAGCGCGCCCAGCGTGCCGGCCTGCTGTTCAGCCAGGCCCTCGACCGCAGCCAGGAACCGCTGCTGTTCGGCGTCGTCGACCACACCTGCGGCCAGCTCGGTGAATTTCGCCACGTACTGCTTGCGCTCAAACGGCCTGGCGCCCAATGGATGAGCGTCGGCGACGGCGATCTCGTCGACGATCGTCTCACCGCTTTTCAGCGTGATCTCCGCGCGGGCACCGAACGCCTTCGCGGCCGGATCCCCGGAGTGATAGCGCCGGGTCCACTCTGGGTCTTCGACCGTGGAGATCTTGTGCCACAGCTCGACCGTGTCGGGCCGGTGCGCCCGCTCGGGGGCGTAGGACCGCTCGTGATGCCAGGTGCCGTCCTGTAGCGCGACCGCGAAGATGTACATCACCGAGTGGTCCAGCGTTTCGCGAGAGGCGTCCGGGTCGAACTTCTGCGGGTCGCTGGAGCCGGTGCCGATCACATAGTGGGTGTGGTGACTCGTGTGCAGCACGATCGTCGCGATCTGGTCGAGGTCGCCGATCCGGTCCCGCATCCGGCGCGCGAGGTCGATCAGTGCCTGGCTCTGGTATTCCGCCGAGTGCTCTTTGGTGTAGCTGTCCAGGATGGCCCGCTTGGGCTCACCCGGCTCGGGCAGCGGGACCTGGTAGGTGTGCTCCGGGCCCGACAACAGCCACGCGATCACCCCGTCCTCGCCCTCCCAGATGGGAGCGGGCGCCCCCTCTCCACGCATGGCGCGGTCAACGGCCTCGATGCCGACCTTGGCCGCCCATGCGGGCGCGTATGCCTTCCAGCTGGAGATCAGGCCCTTGCGTGACTGCCGCGTGGACGTCGTCAGGTGCAGCGCCTGGCCGATCGCCGAGTAGATCGTCTCCTCGTCGAGACGAAGCATCGTGCCCAGGCCGGCGGCCACCGACGGGCCCAGGTGCGCGACGTGATCGATCTTGTGCTCATGCAGGCAGATTCCCTTGACCAGGTCGATTTGGATCTCGTACGCGGTGGCCAGACCGCGGATCAGGTCGACTCCGCCGATCCCGAGGTGCTGGGCAACGGCGACCAGGGCGGGGATGTTGTCACCCGGATGGGAGTAGTCAGCGGCCAGAAAGGTGTCGTGGAAATCCAACTCGCGCACCGCAACGCCGTTGGCCCAAGCCGCCCATTCCGGAGAGTAGTTACCTTTGACGCCGAAAACCTTTGCGCCCCTGGTGGAGACGGGATGGGCGAGAGCTTGAGCGCGCGCGACGGCGACCGCACGGCGAATGACCGAGGCCGCGGAGACCGCGGCGTTGTCGATGATGCGGTTGACCACCATCGCTTCCGTCTCCGCTGGTACGGCGACCGGGTCCGCCGCCACCTCGGCAATCTTCCATGCGAGGTGCTCACTCCGCGGGAAGTCGTCGGCGCTGCGCCGGGTTCGAATGTCGTGGATGCGCATATGCCGCACAGTACGCAGCTATCGCTGTGGGGTAAATGCCCTATACAAGCGTAATTTTGTGTCCTTGAGCGGATGATTTTGCAAACTTTGTGAAAGAGGATGCGGGTACTGTGTCACGGGTGGCGAAGACGTTCGCCGGCGCGCGTCTACGGCGGCTACGAGAGGACCAGGGGCTGACCCAGGTGGCGCTGGCGCGCGCCCTGGGCCTGTCCACCAGCTACGTCAACCAGATGGAAAACGACCAGCGCCCCATCACGGTGTCGGTTCTACTGACCCTGACCGAACGGTTCGACCTGCCGACCCAGTACTTCGCGCCGGATTCCGATGCACGCTTGATCTCCGACCTGAGCGAAGTGCTCGCCGAGGGGCCCGCGACGGCCGCGCAGATCGAGGAACTCGTCGCACGGATGCCGGCGGTCGGTCAGACACTGGTCAACCTGCACCGCCGTTTGCACGACGCCACTGCCGAACTCGAGGCGCTGCACAGCCGGGCCAATGTCGAAAGTTCGACGACATCGCAGCAGCCGATGCCCTTCGAAGAAGTAAGGGACTTCTTCTATGACCGCAAGAATTACATCGCCGAGCTGGATCTCGCGGCGGAGGAGCTGTTCAACCAGAACCGGCTTCGGGTCGGCGGGCTCGACGGCCAGCTGGCGGAGTTGCTCAATGACAAACTGGGCGTCACCGTCGTCATCGATGACGGCGAAGCGCTGAATCCCAACTCCAAGCGCCTCTTTCACCCCGAGTCGAAGACGCTGTATGTGCCACGGTGGCTGCACCCCGGGCAACGCGCGTTCCAGCTCGCGACGCAGGTTGCTCTGCTCACCCAGGCCAAGCTGATCACCGGCATTATCGCCGGAGACGACCAACTCAGCGACGATGCGCGGGGGGTGGCGCGGATCGGCTTGGCCAACTACTTCGCCGGTGCCCTGCTGTTGCCGTACCAGATGTTTCTCGACGCCGCCGAGAGTGTGCGCTACGACATCGACCAACTGGCAAGACGATTCGAGGTGGGCTTCGAAACCATCTGCCATCGCCTGTCCACGCTGCAACGGCCGAACGCACGCGGCGTCCCGTTCATCTTCGTCCGCGCCGACAGCGCGGGAAACATCTCCAAGCGCCAGTCCGCCACGGCATTTCATTTCTCCCGCGTCGGCGGAAACTGCCCATTATGGGTGGTTCACCACGCCTTCTCCCGACCCGGTCAGTTCCTCACGCAGATAGCGCAGATGCCCGACGAGCGTACTTATTTCTGGATCGCAAGGACCACCACGACGGAAGCCAACCGCTACCTCGGGCCCAACAAGAGCTTTGCCATTGGGCTCGGATGCGACGTGGCCCATGCGGACAAGCTGGTCTACTCCGTCGGCGTCGACCTGGCTGACGACGAATCAATCGTGCCGATCGGTGCGGGCTGCAAGATCTGTGACCGGCCCGCCTGCCCACAACGCGCCTTCCCCTATCTCGGCCGTCCAGTGCGCGTCGATCCCCACGCCAGCACCGACCTGCCCTATCCGCCTGCGACTACTGGCCTGCCGGACCCTGGTCACGACGGAAAAACCTGGTGATTCGCTCGATGATCCTGCCGAGAGGACTTTCCGCCCGTTGGGAATCCTTGATCCTGTCGCGGGTTTCCTTTCCCTTGACGGCGTAGTCGTTGACCGTTTCGTCGCCTTCTTCAGCGCGCATGTCCAATCTCCCCTCTATCCTTCGGCCGGCGCCTGGCGTCCGGGCGGTTCCGCCGGCGTCAACCGTTCGGGCGGTTCCGCCGGAGTCAGTCGCTCGGGCGGCTCCGCCGGCGTCAACCGTTCAGGCGTTTCGCCTGGTGTTCCAGGTTCTGATGGCTGCGGATCCGACGCCTCGCGCATGATGACTCCCTTGAATTGTTCAAGGTTGCCTACCCGCACACGCGAAATATCAAAACGATCCGGAGATCGTCGAGGTCTACCCCGCCTGTTTGACCGGCGGCCGGTAGAAAATCACCAACTGGCCGATGGCCCCGGCGAGGCCAAGGCCGACCGCGACCAGCAAACCCTTCCAGCCGGTGAGCCAGAGGTTGTCGCCGAAGATGAGATAGTCCAGGCTGAGCCGCCCCGGGCCCAGCGTGGCGACAACGACCGCGCTGACCGCCAGCACCAGGTTGTACTCCCAGCCCTCCTTGACGATGAAGAAGCCGTTGGCGCGATGCACGGTCCAGGCCGCGACGAGCATCAGCGACACGAAACCCGCCGCCGGAATCGGCGTGAGCAGCCCCGCCGCCAGGCCCAGGCCGGCAGCCGTCTCGGTGCTAGCAGCGACGACGGCGTGAAACGTACCGGGCTTCATGCCGATGCTCGCGAACCAGCGCGCGGTACCCGGGATCCGGCCGCCGCCGAAGAACTTGTTCAGACCGTGCGCGGCGAGCGTCAGGCCCAGCACCAGCCGCAGAATCAGTAACCCGACCTCGGAGGCAGTCACGTAGGGAGTCATACGTGCAAACCTAGATCATCGATGTTCTGACATGAGCGCCGAATCCAGCAGCCGTAGGTAGGCGTCGACGTCGGGCACCGCCGATTCCGCGGCGTGCACACTGATCGCGACGGTATCGCCGATGCCGTGCACCCCGTGCGTCAGGCCCATCGACGGCGACAGCGCCGGATATCCGGCCGTCAGCACCACCGGTGCACCCCCGAAGCTCAGGTCGGCCGCTCCGCGGTGAACGCTGGACACGACGGTGTTGCCGGCCACCTGCGCCGGTCGGCGGGCGGGGTCAAACCGGGATACGCCCCAACGCAGTAAGGCCGCGGGTGTCGCCGCGAAGGCCCGATCGGCGCTGCGCGTAGCCGGATGCTCGAATCGGCGACGGCCATTGGCCAAATCGGTCGCGATGCGCTCGGCCCGGGCATCGCGGTCGAGTTCGGGGTAGAGCCCGACGACGACGTTGCCGAAGTGGTTATGCGCATGCCGCACACCGGGTTTGGCCATCGGCACCTCGGCACCCAGCGAATTGCCGGGATCGCCAAGCAGATCGGACAGTGCCTTGGACACCGCGGCCAGCACACCGACGGTCACCGTCGGTGTGCTGGCCAGTTGCGAGCGGTGCCGAACCAGCGTGCGCATCGAGCGGGCGCCGTCCGGGCGGGTGTTGGTAGCCAGTGGCGGTCGCGACCCCACCCCCGGCGCCAACAGTCCGGAGCGAACATCGCGAACCAGCTGGCGGTGGGTGCGCGCCGCCTCGACCGTCCGGCACGGCAAGAACCCCGCGGGTAACGCTGTCACCTCGGGCACCCGGTCCGCGCGGCCGAACAACCAGGCCGCCATCGCCGAACCACGAGCGCCGTCGGCCAGCGCATGCGGGACCTGCATGACCGCAACGGTGCCCGAACCGGTGACGCCCGGTATGCCCAGCACCGGCGTGAAAACATGTACACGCCAAGGAATCCGGCGAATGTCGAGTTGGTTCTCGGCGAGGCCGGCGACGGCGTCCAAACAGCCTTGCCAGCTGTCGTCGGCGAGTTCGTGGCGGACCAGCTGTGCGGACTCGACCGTCGTCGGGACCCACCGCGGATAGGTGAGAGCACAACCATCCTCGAGTCGCATGTTCAAGTCCGGACAGGCTCGCGCACGTCCGCGGACCCCCTCGATGGCGCCGTCCACATCGGCCGGTACGCCGGCGAACGCATACAGCAGGAACGCGTCGTTGGGGATTTTCGCTGACACCCAATAGAACTGCGCGTCGACGGCCGTCATCCTGTGCATGAAAGCCCTTGCCACGGCGTCAGCCTGGCGAACCGACAAACGCCAGAATCAGTTTGGCAACCTTGTCCGGCTGTTCGAGCTGCAGGAAATGCCCGGCGTGCTCGACGATGGCTATTTCGCTGCCGGCCGGCAGCACCCGTTCCGTCCAGTAGGCGAAAGCCGATGTCATACAACCGTCGTCGCGACCATGCAGGTACAGGCTGGGCAGGATAGGCGGCAGCATCCACAGCCGGTTCAGCTCGGCGTATTGCGCCGGCGGACGCGGCTTGCGAATGGTGGCCCGGTACGGTCCCAGCGCCGCCCTCCAACTCTCCGGTGTCCCGATCGCGGCGTCCACGTGGCGCAGATCCTCGTGCGCGTCGCGATAGCCCGGCGACCACCGCCGCCACAGCAGCGGCAGTATCCACGACGCGGAACGCTCAGGCAGCCAAGGCAATTGAAAAAAGAGGATGTACCAGCTGCGCAGCAGTTGACGGGACAGCTGCAGCGCCTGACGGCCGCGGTCGGCAGCCCGGGCCGGCGAACGAAACGCCGCCGAAGGCGGCACTGACATGATCACCGCTTTGGCGAACGGGCTGTCCGGCATTGCGGCCAGGCCGGTGGCCGCAATCGCACCCCAGTCGTGACCGATCACCACGTCGTGCTTGGTGCCGCCGGCGGCCTGGCGCACGCGCAAGGCATCGTCCATCAGCGCCCCGACATGAAAGCAGCCGTCTTCCGGAATGGCCGACGGAGCATAGCCGCGCATAAACGGTGCGACTACCCGCCAGCCCGACTCGACCAGCCGTGGAGCGACCTTGCGCCACCCGTAGGCCGTGTCGGGGAATCCGTGCAGACACAAGGCGATTGGGCCATCGGACCGCCCCCAGGTCAGGGCCTTCAGATCCGCGCCAGGGCCCGGGATGTCGATCCAGTGTGGCTCAGTCATGTGGAGGTACCTGTCCCATCAATGAGTCCCTTCCGGATCTCTTCGGCGTCATCACTGTGCCGACCTGCAGCTGCCCCCGTCCCATCTTGCCCGTTAACGTCTAAATATGACGACCTCGGCACAGGCTCGCCGCTGGGCCAAGACCGACGCCACCCAGCGACGGATCTTGGATGCGGCAACAGAGGTATTCGCGACTAGAGGATTCACCGTCGCGACGATGGCCGACGTGGTGGCGGCCTCCGGCGCCAGCATCGGCAGCATCTACCACCACTTCGGCGGAAAAGGCGAGCTGTTCTTGGCCATCTTCGAGCAAATGGCCGACGCCGTCGACCGTCGCATCGACGCGGCGATGCAGCAGGCCGGCGCCGGCGAGTCACAGGACCCGCAGCACGTGTTCGAGCTGCACGTGCGGGCCTATCTCGAGGCGATGTGGGAAAACCGTCGGCTGGCCAAGATGTTGTCGTCCGGAGATACACCGCCCGGCTTCCAAGTGGTCCGTCGCGACCGCATGCAAGCGGCATTCCGCAGCTGGATGGCTGTGCTGGAGCTGGACAAGTCGGTTCGTGGACAACTCCTGAGTCGGGTGCTGGTGGCGATCATGGCGGAATCGTCGCTGATGGTCACCGAATGCGATAACGACGACGTGCCGGCGATCACCGATGCGGCGATCGACTGCATCGGCCGCCTTATCGGGTGAGCCCCGCCGCCTGCTCCAGCTCAGCAACGACGATCTTGCGCATGCCGTACATCGCCTTGGTTGCCGCCGCCGCACGCTCCCGGTCCGGGTCGCCGATCAACTCGTACAGCCGATCCGGAACGATCTGCCAGCTCAGGCCGTAGCGGTCCTTGCACCAGCCGCACTGCGATTCCTCGCCGCCGTCGGTCAGCCGGTCCCAGTAGTAGTCGACCTCGTCCTGGTCTTTGCAGTGCACCGTGAAGGACACCGCCTCGGTGAAGGGGAACACCGGTCCCCCATTGATGCCGATGAACCGCGTGCCGTCCAGCACGAAAGTGCCACTCAATACCTTGCCTGGTTCGCCCGGTCCCGCCTCGGTGGTCCGGTTGAAACTCTCGATCCGCGAGTTGGGGAACACCGAGGTGTAGAACTGCGCCGCCTCTTCCAGGTTGTGGTCGAACCAGAGCGAGGGGGTGATCGATGGCATGCCGCCTCATTTTCGTCAGGGTCTCGTCAACAGTGATAGACCCGGGCGGCGGCCAGAACTCACCGCGCCCGCCACCGCGGATCGTTGACAGTTTTAGAATAGGATTCTAATTATTCCTGCATGCTCAAGTTGTGGGCCAATTCTGGCGACGCCCACTTCATCGAGCCTGAGGATCTGTGGCGGTCGCGACTGCCGAAGCGGCTGGCCGAGCTGGCACCACGCAGCGAGAAGGATCCCGACGGGCGATGGGAGTCCATCCACGTCGACGGGCAGGTGTTCCGGCGCCGGCTGCCGAGCATCGCCCAGGAGGAGTTTATCCAGGCCACCGTGGCCGCCGCGGGCACGCGTGACGTCACCCAACGGCTGGCCGATCTCGACGACGAAGGCATCTGGGCCGAACTGGTGTTCCCGTCGCTGGGCATGTGGTCCGGCTCATTTCGCACACCGGAGCTGTTCCGCGAGACGATGCGAGCCTCCAACGACTGGTGCAAAGACACCATCATGGACTACTCGCCGCGGATGATCCCGACGGCACAGGTGTCGACGCTGGATATCGACGACGCGGTCCACGAGCTGAACCGTTGCGCCACAATGGGATTCAAAGCCGTATTCCTTCCGGTTGCACCACATCCCGCGCAGCGCGACTACCACTACGACGACTGGGAGCCGTTCTGGGCCACCGCCGAGGACGTCGGCATGGTGATCGCCTTCCATATCGGCACCGAGCCAATCGATTTCGCCGCCGGAGGTTCGATCGGGGTCACATACCACGGTCCCGGCGGAGCGGTGCTCAACTACACCGAGACGTCGTTCGGCGGTCAGCGCGCGGTGGTGAAGCTCGTCGCATCCGGCGCCTTGGATCGGCATCCGAACCTCAAAGTTCTGATCGCCGAAGGGGGCGCAACCTGGGTGCCGTTCATCGCCGACCGGATGGAAGAGGGCTATCGCCAGCACGCGATGGTGGCGCGGCCGAGGCTCAAGCGAAGCCCGCGCGAGATCGTCTACTCGCAGGTGTACGCGTCGTTCCAGCACGACTCGTCGGCGATTGCGGCGATGACGGCAATGGGCTTCAACAACGTGCTGTGGGGCAGCGACTACCCACACCTGGAGGGCACCTTCGGCCACACCCAGGCCACCCTGCACCAGCTGTTCGACGGCGTCGATCAGGCGACCAGGGACCGCATCCTGTTCGGCAGCTTTGCCGAGCTGTTTCCCGACGCGCCGCCGCCACCACCCCCGGGGGCCGATGGTTAAACCACCTATGTAACGTCAAACCATGAGCGCCGTGAGCAGTAGCCCGCAAACTATTGAGTTTTCCGGCGTCGGTGGGATCACCTTGATCGGCGACGAATGGAACCGCGGTGTCGCCGCAGCCGACCGGCCGACGATCCTGATGTTGCACGGTGGTGGGCAAAACCGGTTCTCCTGGAAGAGCACCGGCCAGATCCTGGCCGACGAGGGATACCACGTGGTTGCGCTGGACAGCCGGGGGCACGGCGACAGCGACCGCGCGCCGGACGCGGACTATGCCGTCGAGACCTTGAGGGCCGACGTGTTGCACGTGCTGGATGCGTTTAGCCGCCAGGTTGTGCTGATCGGGGCCAGCATGGGCGGACTGACCGGCATCCTGGTCGCCGACGCCGCCGGTCCTGACCGGGTGACCGGCCTGGTCCTGGTCGATGTGGTGCCGCGCTACGAGAAAACGGGCAGTGCCCGGATCCGGGATTTCATGCTCACCAACATCAACGGTTTCGCCTCCCTTGACGAAGCCGCCGATGCCGTCGCCGCATACCTGCCGTACCGCGAGAAGCCGCGCAGTCCGGAAGGACTGAAGAAGAATCTGCGGCTGCGTGACGGACGGTGGTACTGGCATTGGGATCCGGCGTTCATGACGGCACCCGGGGACGACCCGGAGCTGCGGACCGAGGGGTTCGAAGAAGCCGCCGTCAACCTCAAGATCCCTATCCTGCTGATCCGCGGCAAGCTCTCCGATGTGGTCAGTCCCGAAGGCGTACGGCATTTCCTGGACACGATGCCGCGGGCCGAGTTCGTCGAACTGTCCAATGCCGGCCACACCGCCGCCGGCGACGACAACGACGCCTTCAGCGACGTCGTGGTGGACTTCGTCAGGCGCCACACGCACGCCTGACAGTGAGAGCGGTTGCGCCCCGCTAACTGGGTTTCTCGGCGTGTCCGCCGAACTGCTTGCGCATGGCCGACAGCGCCTTGTCGGCGAATTCGTCGAGGCGACGGGACGCGAATCGGGAGTACAGCGCTGACGTCAGCACCGGCGCGGGAACGCCCTCGTCGATCGCCGCGATGGCGGTCCACCTGCCCTCTCCGGAGTCGGAGACCCGTCCGGAGAATTCGGTGAGAGTCGGCGATTCGTGCAACGCGATCGCGGTCAGATCCAACAGCCACGACTCGATCACACTGCCGCGCCGCCATAGCTCGGTGACCTCGGGAATATCGATATCGTATTGGTAATACTCGGGATTCGTCAGCGGCGCGGTTTCGGCGTCGCCTTTTTCGATAATGCGTTTGCCGATGTCGGCGTTGCGGAGAATGTTCAGTCCCTCGGCGAGCGCGGCCATCATCCCGTACTCGATGCCGTTGTGCACCATCTTCACGAAGTGGCCCGCGCCGCACGGCCCACAATGCAGGTAGCCCTGCTCCGACTGTGCGATCTCGCCATCGCGGCCCGGTGTCCTCGGGGCCGCATCCACGCCGGGCGCGACGCTGGCGAAGATCGGCTCCGCCGTCTCGACCGCTTCTTTGTCGCCGCCGATCATCAGGCAGTACCCCCGGTCCCGCCCCCACACACCGCCGCTGGTTCCGCAGTCCAGCAGATGAATCCCCTTGTCGGACAGTGTTTTTGCATGCCGCACGTCATCGCGGTAGTAGGAGTTGCCCCCGTCGATCACGATGTCGTCGGCTTCCAGGGTGTTCGCCAGTTCGTCGATCACCCCGGTGGTGATATCGCCCGCGGGCACCATCACCCAGACCACCCGCGGCGCGGTCAGTTTGTCGCGCAGCTCGGACAGCGAGGACACCCCGGTCGTGTTGTCCTCATTGGCCATCGCCTTGACCGCGTCGGAGCTGTGGTCGTACACCACGCACTCGTGTCCATCCTTGACCAGGCGGCGCACTATGTTCGAACCCATCCGGCCCAGGCCAATCATCCCTAGCTGCATGTGCTTTCGTCTCCTTACTTTCCTCCGCCGGCACTGCGGGGCAGCCACGGCTGTTGCCAACTGCGGTGACCACGCAGCAACGACTGAGCAGCCTCGGGCCCCCAGGACCCGCGATCGTAGGGGTGGATCTCGCCCGGATTGTCCAGTAACGGTTGCACGATTCGCCACGTCTGTTCAATGCCGTCTTCCCGGGCGAAAAGCTGGCGATCGCCGGTCAATCCGGCGTAGAGGAGTCGCTCGTAGGGCCGCACCGGTTCACCGAGGTCCTCCGCGAATGTGGAGTCGAGGTGGACGTCACGCCATGAGTCGCCGTCGTGAGCAACCAACTGCAGCCGCATTCCCGGATCCGGGTCGATACGCAACACGATCTGGTTCGGCTCGGCCCGATGACGGTTGGGCATAAAGGCCAAGTTGGGCACGCGACGCATGAATAGCCGCACCTCGGTGACCTTGGCGGGGAGGCCCTTGCCGGTCCGCAGGAAGATCGGCACACCGGCCCAGCGCCAGTTGTCGATCTCGGTCCGCAGCGCGATAAATGTCTCGGTTTGCGAATTCTTGGCCACCCCGGCGACATCGGTGTAACCGCGGTACTGACCACGCACGCAACGCTCGGCATCCAGCTCCGGCATCGCGCGGAACACCTCGGCCTTCTTGTCGTTCAGGTCGTCGGCGCTGGAACCGACCGGGGGTTCCATCGCGACCAGGGCGAGCACCTGCAGCAAGTGGTTCTGCACGACGTCGCGCAAGGCGCCGACCGCGTCGTAAAACTTTCCCCGGTCCTCCACACCGAAGTCCTCGGCCATGGTGATGTGGATCTCCGAGATGCTGTCGCGGTCCCACACCTCGGCGAGTCCCCGATTGGCGAACCGCAGGTACTCCAGCTCGACGACGGGCTGCTTGCCCAGGAAGTGGTCCACCCGCAGGATCTGATCTTCGTCCAGCACCGCACGCAGCCGTGAGTTGAGTTCGAGAGCGGACGCCAGGTCGTGGCCGAAGGGCTTTTCCACTGCGACGCGGGCCCGCTCCAGCAGGTCCACTTTCGCGAGGTTCTCGACGATCGGCGCAAACAACGCGGGCGGCATTTCCAGGTAGTACAGCGGACGGTAGTCCGAACCGATCTCCTCAGCCAGCGAACTGTAGAGCTGGCCGTCGGTGACGTCTCCGCATCGGTAGGACAACCGGCCCGCCAGCCGGTCGAACACCGCATCGTCGATCTGCTCGCCGGCGTCGCCAATGGACTTTCGCGCCCGCTCGATCAACTTCTCGATAGGGATATCGTCGCTGGCCACACCGATGATGGGGCAGTCCAGCATTTCATTGCGCTCAAGGCGGTACAGCGCCCGGAAAGTCATCTTGCGGGCCAGGTCGCCGGTAATTCCGAAGATCACCAGCAGGTTGGAGGAATCATCATCGTCGTCGGACAAGACCGCACCTTCCAAAAGTCACCCACTCGACTTTATGAGATCACTACCCCCGGAGGCCGGAGTCAACACTGCAGATCACCTGTGAACCCGGCAAGCCGGGCCGACGCAGGCCCTGAAAGGATGGGCGGGATGCCAGGCACGGGTGATCTGCTGCATATCGCGCTGTACGTCCTCGCCGCAGTCGCTGTCATCGAGGCCGGCGGGCTCGTCGTGCTGTGGCGCTTACTTGTCCGCAGCCGTCAGGAGACCGAGGAATTGCGGCAGCGGGTGGATGCCCGCAAGTGGCTGCTGTCCGGTGGTCGGGAGGCCGTCAAAACGGTGTGGAACACCGCCAACCTGGTACGCAAGGAAGGCTTCGGTGCCGCGGTCCGCAGCTCGATCGAGGACCTGGCCGACTGGGCCGAGGTCGAACGCCCCGATTTGGCGCGGGTCACTCCCGACGGCCGGGTGGTGATTCTGTTCTCCGACATCGAGGATTCCACCTCCCTCAACGAGCGGATCGGCGACCGCGCGTGGGTCAAGCTGATCGGCGCGCACGACAAGCTCGTCCATCGTCTCGTACACCAGCGGGACGGACATGTGGTGAAAAGTCAGGGCGATGGATTCATGGTCGCTTTTGCGCGCGCCGAGCAGGCGGTGCTGTGCGGTATCGACGTCCAGGATGCGCTCTACGAAGACGGAAAGCGCAAGCGGCATCACGAGATCCGGGTTCGGATCGGCATTCACATGGGTCGCTCGGTGCGCCGCGGCGACGACCTGTTCGGACGCAATGTCGCAATGGCGGCTCGGGTCGCCGGACAGGCTGCGGGCGGGCAGATCCTGGTGAGCGAACCGGTCCGAGATGCCGTCCGCAAGTGCCGTGACGTTGAAGGTATCCGTTTCGACGATGGCCGCGACGTCGAGTTGAAAGGGTTCTCCGGCAGCTACCGCTTATTCGCGGTGGAAACGGATGCCGATCCCGAATCGGACTGACCTATTCGGATGGGACGGGCTCTGCCTCGGATTCGGCCAACCTCTGGTGCAACCTGGCCCGAACCTCGTCGGACGTGTACGCGCGACGCTTGCGCTGATCGCGCACTACCAATGCGCCTCCGGCGACGACGCCCGCGGCACCGGCCAGCCCGACCCACTTCCAAATGCTGCGCATGGTTGACAGGCTATTCTGCGGCCGGATACCCGTAGGTCCCAGTGCCGATATAGCGAGGAGGCGACCATGCACACCCTTCGCGACAAGGTCGCCGTCGTCACCGGAGCGGGCAGCGGCATCGGCCGCGCGATCGCCCGCGCACTGGCCGACCGTGGCGCACGGCTGGTTGCCGTCGACATCGACGACGCCGCTCTCGACGCGCTCGCCGGCGACCCGGGCGGCCCAGGGGCCGGCATGCTGACGCACCGCGCCGACGTCTCGGATCCTCAAGCGTTCGAAGGCATTCGGGATGCGGCGCTGCAGCGGTTCGACAGGGTCGATATCGTGGTCAACAACGTCGGCGTGCTGACCAACGGCTTGCCGCAAGACATCCCGGTCACCGAATGGCAGCGCATCCTCGACATCAATCTGATGTCGGTGGTGCGCAGCAATGCCGCCTTCCTGCCGCTGCTGCTCGCCCAGGGAAGCGGACATCTGGTCAACACCGCCTCCTTCGCGGGGCTCTTCACCTATTCCTACGACCGACTGCCGTATGCGGCCACCAAGGCCGCCATCGTGCAAATCAGCGAAGGACTGGCAATCTATCTGCGGCCCAAGAACATTGGCGTCACGCTGCTGTGCCCGGGCCCGGTACTGACCAATATCGCCGCTGCCGTACCGACTTTCGGCGGCGGTGCGCCGCTGCGGATCCCGGGCGACCAGTTCGGGCTGCTCGACCCCGCACCCGTCGGTGAGCTCGTCGCCGATGCGATCCTGCGCAACCGATTTTTCGTGCCCACCCATCCACACGTCGTCGACGAATTGCGCCGTCGTGTCGAGGATTGGGACACCTACATCGACTACCAGATATCCCGCGGACTTTAAAAGGCATAGAAAGGCGTACACCGATGGCTGACCCTCGCACCGAAGGTCTGGACGTGCTCAAGGACATGCTGCCCGGCTTGATCCCGGAAACTGTCACGACTTTGCGCGACGGCGGCGTAGCCGACGAACTCGGCGAGCTCAGCCTCGATCACGTCTTCGGTGCGTTGTGGACGCGGCCCGGCCTGGATCGTCGCTCGCGCAGCTTGGTGACGCTGGGCGCGCTCATTGCGCTGCGGGCAGAGCACGAACTGAAGCTCCATTTCCAGATCGCGCTGCGCAACGGGCTGACCATCGAGGAGATCGAAGAGGTGATCTATCACATGACGGGTTACGCCGGCTATCCGGCGGCCACCACCGCGCGAAATGCCGCACGCGAAGCTCTGGTCCGTTAGCCGAACATGCTGACTCTCGATCAAGCGCTCGAAGAAACCCGCACCGGCGACTTGTGGCTGTTCCGCGGCATCTCGGGACCCGACCGTGCCATCCAGACCCTGACGAACGCCCCGGTGAACCACGTCGGCATGACCGTCGCCATCGACGACTTGCCGCCGCTGATCTGGCACGCCGAGCTGGGCGACAAGCTCGTCGACGTGTGGACCGGCACCAATCACCGTGGCGGGCAGCTCAACGACGCCCGCCAAGTCGTGTTGCGGTGGACGGAGCGCTACCACCAGCGGTGCTGGCTGCGTCAGCTGACGCCGTACGCCACCCGCCAACAGGAGAACGAACTGCTGCGGGTGATCGCCCGGATGAACGGCACCGCCTTTCCGACCACCGCCCGGCTGACGGGCCGGTGGCTGCGTGGCCGGCTGCCGACCGTCAACGATTGGCTACGAGGAATCCCGTTGGTGGACAAGAAGGTTCGAGAGCAAACGCAGCGGCGCAAGGAGCAGCATCGCAAGATGGGCGTGGCGACGGCGTACTGCGCGGAGACGGTGGCAATCACCTACGAGGAAATGGGATTGCTGGTCACGGACAAGGACGCGAACTGGTTTGATCCGGGCAAGTTTTGGAGCGGTGACACGCTGCCGCTGGCGCCGGGCTACCAGCTGGGCAACGAAATCGTCGTCGACGTCGGTCAATCATCGAGTTAGTCGACCGACATCTCTCCCATTTCCGACCACCCCGTCGCGTCGACCGTCTGGCTGATGATCTTAGGAGTGGACTTCAGTGCCTTCGGCAGCTCCTGCATCGCCTGCTTGAAGTGATCGCTGTTGACGTGCACACCGCCCGCGTCACCGTCGCGGAAGGCTTCGACCAGAACGTACTCAGCCGGGTTGTCCAGGCTGCGCGACCACTCGAACCACAGGTTGCCCTCTTCGGCGCGGGTGGCGGCGGTGAACGGCGCGACCAGCTCCGGCCAGCGCTCGGCCCATTCAGGCTTGGTTTCGAACTTGACGACGATGAAGATCATTGCTGGTCAGATTACGTGGTTCAGCCGATCTCCACACGCGTGGTCACCGGAGTTCGGTTTCGGGTCAAATCCAGCACCGGACAGTGTGCGTCGACCGCCTCTTGCAGCTCGCGGTAACGCTCCAGGGTCTCAGGCCCGGCCACCTTCACCACCACCCGCACTTCCTGGAATCCGGGGCGAATCGCATCCCCAGAAGGTTGGAAACCGAAGAAACCCTGCACATCCAGATCGCCCTCGGCGTGGGCGGTGATCTCGTCGACCGCGATTCCCAACTTTTCAGCCCAGAACCGCCAGGTCACGATCTGGCAGGAGAGCAGGGAGGCCAAGTAGTACTCAACGGGGTTGGGGGCCTTGCCCTCGCCGCCAAGCACCGGCGGCTCATCGACCTCGACGCTATATTCGCCCAAGGTGACCGTGCTGGCCACGGCGTCGTGGGCGGTGGCCGAAGCCTGGAACAGGACCTGGGCTTTCGACTTGTCGGCGGCGACCACGGCTTCGGTGGCCGCAATGAGAGTGCCCAGGTGAGTCGTCGATGCTGTCACGGCTGTACTCCTTCTGTCGTGGCGATGATAGGGAGCGCCGCGGGCCAGGTCGACCCTCCCGCTCGAAGTGAACCGAACCCATCTCGCCGAGACAACCGCTCTCCCGCGATGGTTAGGCTATGAATGCGCATCTATGCCTACGAACAAATTGATCAGATGCGACACCAAAAAATTCAGCCAAAAAGCGGCTAAGCCGCCGCTTGCGAAGATAGTGATGTTCCCCACAAGCGGCGGCTTCCGCCAATTCGGCAACTATTCGGGGTAAATGTGACCTATATCGCAGAATGCATCCGTTAGGTAGATCACATACCCGTCAGTCGATTTGGTTACGTATTCGTGATTTGAGGATCCTCGACCGGTGCTGGTTCCTGTATTGGAGGCGGCATCGGAGCGTCCACCAGAGCGGGTGGCTCGTCAGGCGGAGGAGGAAGCTCGTCGGGTGCAGGAGCCGGCATCGCGACATCCACCAGCACGGGAGCCGGTTCGTTTATCGGAGGCGGGAAACCTTCGGGGTCATCCATCGGCAAAAACATGTGGTGGGTGAATCCGCGCTGGTAGGCGCCAGCACCACCGATGCGGACGCCACCGCCCTCACCGCTGGATACCGGGGTCCCATCGGGCAGCGTCACCGCGGTGTGGCCGCCATTCCAGCCGATCACCAGAGCGTTGGGAGCGGTTCCATATTGGAAGCCGCGCGACAACAAAGCCGATTCTTCATTCCCGGTGTTGAACCGACTGCCGAAAACCGGCCTGTCTGTGGCCGCATTCGAAACCCATGAAGCCAACCCTGAACAATCGGTCCCGGCGGGGGAATCTCCACCCGGAATATACGGAGTGCCGGACACTTGATTGATAAGCGCCAACAGCGTAGCTACAGCAATCATGGGCAGGGACGCTATCAATAACATGCATAGGTAACCAAAGTTTGTGGTGCTAATCACTTTTGAATTCGAAAATGGCCTGCGCCTTATTAGAGCAAAATCATCACGGAACAATTTAAATATTGAAACAAAAGTAACCCTATCGCCCGAACTTGGCGCGGGCTTCGTCGGTGACCGGAGTGAACAGGTTGACGAGGTTCCCGTCTGGATCCCGGAATAACAGTGCCCGGTTACCCCACGGCATGGTTGTCGGCTCTGTCACGACTTCGGCGACGCGCCCTCGGAGCCGCTCGTATTCTGCGTCCACGTCCTCGACGATGAACTCCACGATCGCACTCCGGTTGGCCGCTGGCTCAGCGGATCCGTGTCCGAACAGCGGTACGGTCTTGTCGCTGCCGATAGCCAACGTGCCGATCGGCGTCGGAATCTCAGCGAAAAGCTCGTTCCCCCAAACCGCGGAGATTTCGGTGACCATCTCGTAGAAATCGACGAGCCGCTTGACGTCGGCCGTGATGATGCGGGTCGAAATGAATTTCATGCAGCCCTCCTCTTGTGCAAGGCATGCTAGGCACCTCCTCCGACACCTTGCGGTTCCCACTCTGGCGAGCGACCGAGGTACGCCAAGACGCGATCGAGGTCGTTGGCCGGGTCGCGCGACTGGATCGCTGGGCCAAACGGCGCACCGTCAGCGGTGCGGAATTCTGCGTCGGGCACGGCGAGCGCGATCGGCAGCACGGCCGCCACCACCTCGCTTGGAAGCCCAAAGGGCTGACCCATCGCGCGGGCGACGTCCCAGCCGTGGACGACGTAGTCGACGAAGTGAAAGCCGATCGCCAGTGAACCCGGGAAGGTGGCGCCGGACCCAAACTCAGGTAGCGCGAACGCCGCGTCGAGCACGTCGGCACCGGCGAACGCATCGATCACGTCGACGGCGGCCGCGCGATAGCTGCCGGCGGGGTCGGCTGCCACCGCGTCGGCGACCGTCGCGGGTTGCCATACCGCCGGATCGGCGCCGTGGCCGCGCGCGGCGGCGGCAAAGCCACAGTGCTGGACGGTCATATGGGTGAGCAGCTCGGCGAGGTTCCAGTCGGCGCACGGCGTCAGCCTGGATAGGTCGTCGATCGTGACGGCCGAGACCACGTCAACCGAAGCCAGGACGGCGATCCTGTGTAATGGGCGGAGATCCAGATTAGTATACATGTGCTTATAGTAAGCGTTCGTATACGATATGCCTAGCATTATCATCACGGCATGGTGCGGAAGGTGACGCGTCCCGACCTCGCGGCGATGCTGGTGCGACTGGCTCGGGAAACTGTGGCAGCCGAGCAGCCGGTGCTGGCCGCCCACGGGCTATCAATGTGGGGCTACATCGTGCTGACTGCCCTGGACAATTCGTCGATCCGCACCCAAGCGGCGCTGGCCGAGTTGATTGGCGCCGATAAGACACGCATCATTCCCACCCTTGATGAGCTGCAGGAGCATGGCCACATCGAGCGGATTCCCGACCCCGACGACCGTCGCGCCCGCCTGCTTGCGATCACCGAGTCTGGCCGGTCTGTGAAAAACGCCGTCCAGGTTGACATTCAGCGCGGCGAAGAACGCTGGCTTGGCCAGCTCTCAGCCAAGGACCAAAGCGTCTTTTTGCGTGTGCTGCATCAGCTTTCGGCGATTGCTTAGATCGCGGTCCATATTCCGTTGTTCCAGAATCCCCAACCATTGACAGTGGGGTTCCACATCAAGTTGGCCCCGGGTGCCCACGACGGTTGAGGAGGCTGAGGCGACGCCCACGGCGGTGGAGGGCCCCAAGGGCCCCACCCCGCCGGACCAAACGGGCGTCCCGGATGTTGCCAGTCGTGGCAGCGATTCCAGTCCCAGTCCGAGACGTTGTTCCAGCCCGGGTCCCATTGATCACCTGGGCACCAGTGATAGCTCGGCGCAGGAGCCGGCGCCGGCCGAGCGATGCCGCCGGCCAATCCGAAAGCCGACAACGCCAACCCGCCCGCCAACAGCACGCTCGTAGATCGTCGAACCCACGATCTCGCTTGCCTTACAGCCGCCATCTCTCAAGGATTTCCCTAGACCGGGATCCAAGCAAGCCCATCTGCTCGGCTGACAGCGATGAGGCGCTTATCGCGCGTAAGCAGCTTCGCTGCTGGCACCAACGCGACCGAACCAAGGAGATGGACGTCGTCGCCGACTATCGGCACTACGACCACTAAGACCTACCGCGGGACGTCAAAGTAATCGCGCCAGGCGGTGATCTTGTCGCCCGTCACCTCGAAGGCACCCATGCAGCGTGCGGCGATTTGGTTCCCGTCGTAGATGAAACGATCGACACGCTCGGTCAAAACCACATTGCCGTTGACTGCGATGTTCACGAGCTCCAACTCGGCAGAGTCCATACGCTGAACGTAGCCTTCGACAGCCTCGCGGATTTCGGCGTGCCCGCGGTGCACCCCTAACGCAACGTTGTCCCAGACACCATCAGGATGGAAGTGGCCGACGATTTCGTCGACATCGAGGCCATGCCACGCAGTCAACTCAGCGCGTACTACATCTTCGGGCGTCACCGCACCTCCAAGTCCTGTCGAAGATGGAACGCCGTTCAGACTACGTAGCGGCGTCAGCGTGTGGCGCACTTTGAACAGGGTCGTATCGCGCCTTCACAGCACTCTTCCTGAAGCGGATCTTCGACGACAGGGTCTCGACGAACGCGGACTCCGCCGCGTGGAGATGGTCAATCCATACCGATGTGTCGACCAGGATCATGCGCTGTGGCTGCGCCGCCGCGGCGCCGCCGTCGCAGAAGGATCCGAACCTCCGAGCGCAGCGAGCCTGCGTGCGCTCTCGACACGGATCAACGTTTCGAGACCTTCGCGCACCAACGCAGACTTCTCCCGTATGCCGGTGAGATCAGACGCGCGATCGACGAGTGCGTCGTCGACTGTGATCGTTGCTCTCACCATGGCCTCACATCAAGTTGGTATTCAATTGATGACGTTTCTGATGCTATCCCCAAGTCTTGTGCGTGCGGCCTCATCCGCGGAGAGTTCGAGTGCCACAGTCTTTCGACCGCCGCTCGCTCCTTCGCCGCTCATTTCGACGACTTCGTTGTTGCTCCGTGGCGGAACTCGACGACGTCGCCGTCGGCCATCACATAGTCCTTGCCTTCCATGCGTACCTTGCCGGCCGCCTTGGCCGCGGCCATGGAGCCGGCGGCGATCAGCTCGTCGTAGGACACGATCTCGGCTTTGATGAAGCCCTTCTCGAAGTCGCTGTGGATCACCCCGGCCGCCTTTGGTGCGGTGTCGCCCTGGTGAATTGTCCACGCCCGCGCCTCTTTTGGGCCCGCGGTCAAAAACGTCTGCAGCTTCA
Organism: Mycobacterium sp. NGS41; assembly: GCF_059812725.1. Taxonomy (NCBI): domain Bacteria; kingdom Bacillati; phylum Actinomycetota; class Actinomycetes; order Mycobacteriales; family Mycobacteriaceae; genus Mycobacterium; species Mycobacterium sp. NGS41. The sequence continues at coordinate 98,711 of NZ_JCALDF010000001.1, read as the reverse complement.
AAGTGTGAAAACCCGCCCGCGCCAACGCATCCAGGCCCCGTTCGGTCTGCCCGATCGACTCGAGTAGCTCGGCGGCCGACTCGTCGTCGAGTTCGGAAAGTTCCGACTCGATGGCGGCGTCCAGGAACACCGCATCGGCGGGCGCAATCAGCTCGCGCAGCTCCGCGATGCGCGCGGCATCGGTCAGCACCGCCTCGTCGGCGTTGAAGACATACAGGAACGGCTTGGTGGTCAACAGGTTCAGCTCCCACAGCACCGAAGCGTCGATACCCGCGGCGGACAGCGTCGTCCCGCCGTTCAGCACCTCTTGCGCGGCCAGCGCCGCGTCGCAGACCGGCTTGCGCTCCTTGTTGGTGCGGGCTTCTTTCTCCAGCCTGGGCAGAGCACGCTCCAGGGTCTGCAGGTCGGCCAGGATCAGCTCGGTATCGATCACCTCGATATCGGATTTGGGATCCACCCGTCCGGTGACATGCGTCACGTCGTCGTCGGAGAACACCCGCACCACCTGGCAGATGGCGTCGCATTCGCGGATATGGGCCAGGAACTTGTTACCCAGTCCGGCGCCCTCGGACGCGCCTTTGACCAAGCCCGCGATGTCGACGAAGGTCACCGGGGCAGGGACTATCCGCTCCGAATGGAATAGCTCCGCCAGCTTGTCCAGCCGCGGATCGGGCAGCGAAACGACACCCTCGTTGGGTTCGATCGTTGCGAACGGATAGTTGGCGGCCACCACATTGTTGCGGGTCAGCGCGTTGAACAGCGTCGACTTGCCCACGTTCGGCAGACCCACGATTCCCAGGCTCAAGCTCACAGGGAATCAAGTCTAGGGGCCGGCGGCGAAGCCGGACGACACAGAGCTTGCACGGCCCATACATGCCACGCCCCGGACTTGACAAGGTATTTACGGGTCTTTGGACGCATTGCCGGTACGGTCAACATGTGTCAGCGCAGCGGGAAAGGTCGGCAGTAGACGCTGCCCACCGCTCGATCCTCCCCGATGTCGAAGGTGTGCCGTGGTGGGCAGCACTGCTCATCGCCGTGTCCGCGACGATCCTCGGGTATGTCATCGACGCCGGTCACAAGGAGCTGACCCACGTTTTCGCAGGCTGCTACATCGTTGGCTGTTTGATAGCCGTGCTGGCTGTGCGGCAGTCGGGCGTGTTCACCGCGGTCATCCAGCCGCCGCTGATTCTCTTCTGCGCTGTTCCCGGCGCGTATTGGTTATTCCACGGCGGCAAGATCAACAAGGTCAAAGACCTCCTGATCAACTGCGGCTACCCGCTCATCGAACGTTTCCCGCTGATGCTGGGTACCGCGGGCGTCGTGCTGCTGATCGGCCTGCTCAGGTGGTACTTCGGCTTGACGCAGCGGCCCGCTGCCGAGACGGAAAGCAAAACTCATACCCGCACGGAGTCGAAGCCCGTGCTCAGCGGCATCGTCGCGAAGCTAGCATCGTTCTTCAACGGCTCGGACGACGACGAGGACGGTGCCGACGAGGCTTCCTCGGCCCGCTCACGCGCCGCCCGCCGGACCGCTAGAACCGACCGGGCAGCGCGCGCTAACCGCTCCGCCCAGCGTCCGGCCCGCAACCGCTCCCGGCATTCTCACGGGGCTCGGGAAGACCAGAACGATCCGCCCCGACGCTCTCGACGCCCCCGGCCGCAGGGTGATCCGGACCCGCGTAGCCAGCCGCCCCGAGAAGGCCGTCGGGAACCTTACGGGCGCCGCAGTTCCTACGAACGACCGGCGAGCCGCAGCAGCCGCTTCGATCCGTACGAGCCGCCCTACGAGCGCTACGACTCCTACGAGCGCTATGAGCAGCCGCGCCGTCGCGCCACACCAGGTGGGCCTAAAAGCGCCAACCCGACGCATCATCCGATCTCGCAGGTCCGCTACCGAGGATCAGCGCCGCGGGACGAGGGCCCGGACGACCCCCGGGCCGGGCGCCGCGGCCAGCCGCGCGCACCGCGGCGTCACCGGGCTGACTCCTGGGAATACGACATCTAACTCAGAGGACTTTGCGAATCTCCCGCGGTAGCGCGAACACCAGCGTCTCGTTGGCCGTCGTCACCTGCTGGACCACTTCGAAACCGCACTCAGCCAGCCGCTCCAGCACGCCGCGCACCAGCACCTCGGGAACGGACGCACCCGACGTGACGCCCACCGTTGTGACGCCCTCGAACCACGCCGGGTCGATGTCGTCGGCCCAGTCGACTAAATGAGCCGCACGCGACCCGGCACCCAACGCCACTTCGACCAGGCGCACCGAGTTCGACGAATTACGCGAGCCGACGACAATGACCAGCTCACACTCGGGTGCCATCGCCTTGACCGCGACCTGCCTGTTCTGGGTCGCGTAGCAGATGTCGTCACTGGGCGGGTCCTGCAGCTTCGGGAATCGCTGTCGCAACCGCTCGACGATCTCCATGGTCTCGTCCACGGACAGCGTGGTCTGCGACAACCAGACGACCTTGTCCTCGTCACGCACCGTCACGTGTTTCACGGCCTCTACCCCGTCGACGAGCTGCACGTGATCGGGTGCCTCACCCGCGGTGCCGATGACCTCCTCGTGGCCTTCATGGCCGATCAGCAGGATGTCGTAGTCGTCGCGCGCGAACCGCCTGGCCTCGTTGTGCACCTTGGTAACCAGCGGGCAGGTGGCGTCGATGGTCTGCAGGTTCCGCTCAGCGGCCGCCGCGTAGACCGTCGGCGCGACGCCGTGCGCGGAGAACACCACGATGGCGCCCTCGGGGACCTCGTCGGTCTCCTCCACGAACACCGCGCCGGCGTTGGCCAGCGTGTCCACCACGTGGCGGTTGTGCACGATCTCGTGGCGCACATACACCGGCGGACCGTACTTTTCCAGCGCACGCTCGACCGTCTCGACTGCCCGATCCACGCCTGCGCAGTAGCCACGCGGTTCCGCCAGCAATACCCGTTTGCGGATTGGGCCGTCGACAACCGAGCTGCTAGCACCGGGAATCCCCATGTCGACAGTGGGCGGCATGACATTCAGGGTACTGACCGGCGCCCGCTCTATCAGAATCAATGTCGGCGGATCCTGGTACTCTCGAATGTATGTTCGAATTAACCGGTCGGGAGCCGGATCCAGCGGTGATCGCCCGCTCCGATGAGATCGCCGAGGAGGCCAAGGAGCGCTACCGGTTGCGGACGCCGACCGCGGAGTCGACGGGGTGGGTGGAGCGGATCTGTGCGTCCGCGCGGGCCGAGAACCGGGCGGCGGCCGCGCAGTTGGTGGGGATCGGCGAGTTGTTCGCCTACCGGCTCTCGCAATGCTCGGAGACCGAGGATTGGGCGATCGACACCATGGCGGCCGTCGCCGCCGAAGTGGCCGCGGGGTTGCGGATCAGCCAGGCTCTGGCCGAAAGCCGGGTCCACTATGCCCGAGTACTGCGTGAACGGCTGCCAGAGGTGGGTGCGGTATTCGCGGCCGGCGACATCGACTACCGGGCGTTTCAGACGATTGCGTACCGCACGGATCTGATCGAAGACGCCGACATTCTGGCCAATGTGGACCAGCGGGTGGCGGCTAATGTCGGCCGGTGGCCCTCGATGACCCGGGGCCGTTTGTCGGGCAAAATCGATCAGATCGTGGCGCGGGTCGATCCCGATGCGGTGCGCCGGCGCACCAAATCCCAGACCGAGCGCGAGGTCTGGATCGGCGGGGATTTGGAGGGCATTTCGCGCATCGAGGGCAGTCTGTTCACTGCGGACGCGAACGCCCTGGATGAGCGTCTGTCGGCGCTGGCGGCCACGGTGTGTGCCCACGATCCGCGCACCGCCGCGCAGCGCCGCGCCGACGCGTTGGGGGCGCTGGCCGCCGGGGCGGATCGGCTGGGATGTCGCTGCCGACGGGAGGACTGCGTGTCCTGGACCCGGCCGCCGGCCAGTCCGGTGACCATGCATGTCATCGCCGAGCGGACCACCCTTGATGGCCTCACTGACGCACCGGGTAGCGAGCTGAACGCCGACGGGCTGATCCCGCCCGAACTACTCAGAGAGCTCGCCGAGTCCGCGAAGCTGGTCCCGCTGCTGCATCCCGGCGATGCCGCACCCGAACCGAACTATGTGCCCTCCGCGGCGCTGGCGGCCTTTGTGCGCTGCCGGGACTTGACCTGCCGCTGGCCCGGGTGTGATCAGCCAGCGAGCGACTGCGATCTGGACCATACGATTCCGTTTGCCGAAGGTGGGCCCACCCATGCGGCCAACCTCAAATGCTATTGCCGTACCCATCATTTAGTGAAAACCTTCTGGGGCTGGCAGGACAAGCAGTTAGCTGACGGGACCCTGATCCTGACCTCACCGGCCGGACACACCTACGTCACCACGCCAGGCAGCGCGCTGCTGTTCCCCAGCCTGTGCCAGGCCGTCGGCGGCATGCCCGCTCCCGAAGCCGACCCTCCACCCTCCGACTACTGCGCCGACCGCACCGCGATGATGCCCAAACGCCGCCGCACTCGGGCCAAAAAGCGCTCCGACCGCGTCGCGGCCGAGCGTCAACACAACCGCGCGGCCCGCGAAGCCGCGTCAGCTACCGCGGCCGCCCCCGACCACGACCCCCCGCCTTTCTAGGCGGACGAGCCCAATGCGCAGGTCGGCTTGGCGTTAGCCGACCGCTTAAGGCAGGCTGGGGGCCATGGCTAGTGCACCGTATGGGGTTCGGCTTTTGGTCGGTGCGGCGACAGTCGCCGTCGAGGAGACGATCAGACTGCCGCGAACCATTTTCATGTACCCGATGACGCTGGCAAGTCAGGCGGCGCACTTGGTGATGCGTTTTCAGCAAAACCTGGCTGAGCTGGTGATCAAGGGCGACAGCACCCTCGAGAACTGGTTCCCGCCCAAGAACGAGCTGCCGGAGTGGGCGACGTTCGACGAGGATCTGCCCGAGGGTGAAGGGGCCGTCGCCGCGCTGTCCGATGGCGGCGACGGTGACCGCCGGGCCGAGGGACGCTTCGCGCTGTACTCGGTCTCCGATACGCCCGAGGCCGATCCCCCAACCCAGCCCATCTCCACCAAACAGAAGAAGGCGCCTAAGCCCAAGTCGACAATTCAGGCGCCGGCGGTGGCGACCGAACTGGACTATCCGGCACTGACGCTGGCCCAGTTGCGGGCCAGGCTGCAATCGCTGCATGTCGACGAACTCGAAGCCCTGCTGGCTTACGAACAGGCCACCAAGGCCCGCGCTCCGTTCCAGACGCTGCTCGCCAACAGGATCACCCGCGCGAACGCGAAGTGACCGCAGCGAACTCCGCCGAGAATCCGTTCCCGGTTCGCGCGGTGGCCATCCGTGTCGCGGGCTGGATCGACAAGCTGGGCACCGTCTGGGTTGAGGGGCAGCTGGCCCAGATCACGATGCGGCCGAACACCAATACGGTGTTCATGGTGCTGCGCGATCCCGCCGCCGACATGTCCCTCACCGTGACGTGCTCACGCGATTTGGTGCAGGGCGCACCGGTGAAGTTGGCCGAAGGCACCCAGGTGGTGGTCTGCGGCAAGCCCACGTTCTACACCGTACGTGGCACGTTTTCGTTGCGGCTCAGCCAGATTCGCGCTGTCGGCGTGGGAGAGCTGCTGGCCCGCATCGACCGGTTGCGCCGCCTGCTGGATGCCGAGGGGCTGTTCGATCCGCGGCTCAAGCGACCGATCCCATTCCTGCCCAACATGATTGGGCTGATCACCAGTCGGGACAGCCACGCCGAGCGTGATGTGACGACGGTGGCCGCCGCCCGTTGGCCCGCGGTGCGCTTCGCCATCCGTCACGCCGCCGTGCAGGGTGTTAACGCCGTCCCCCAGATCGTCGAGGCGCTGCGCGCACTCGATCACGACCAACATGTCGACGTGATCGTGCTGGCCCGTGGCGGCGGCAGCGTGGAGGACCTGCTGCCGTTCTCCGACGAGACGTTGTGCCGCGCGGTCGCGGCCTGTCGCACCCCGGTGATCAGCGCGGTCGGTCATGAGCCGGACAACCCGCTGTGCGATCTGGTCGCCGACGTGCGCGCTGCCACTCCGACCGATGCGGCCAAGAAAGTGGTCCCGGATACCGCCGCCGAGCAGCTGCTCATCGACGAGCTGCGCGGGCGCAGTGCCCAGGCGCTACGCAATTGGGTGGCCCGCGAACAGCGCACGCTGGCCCAATTGCGCAGTCGCCCGGTGTTGGCCGCGCCGCTGACGGCGCTGACGGCACGCGCCGACGAGATCCACCGTGCCCGATCGGCGATTCGTCGTGACGTCACGCGGTTGATCAGGGCCGAGACCGACCGTGTCGGTCATCTGAGCGCGCGGCTGGCCACCCTGGGCCCGGCGGCCACGTTGGCCCGTGGATACGCGGTGGTGCAGACGGTTCCCGCGGCAGGATCTGCGGCGGTGTTGCGGTCGGTCGACGACGCGCCGCCCGGAACTAGGCTGCGGGTTCGGGTTGCCGACGGCGCACTAACGGCAGTGAGCGAAGGGCGCAGCGATGACTGACGACGACGGCGTTGAGACGGCCTCAGTTACACCTATTAGTCAGCTTGGCTATGAAGATTGCCGTGACGAGCTGATCGAGGTCGTACGCCTGCTGGAACAGGGCGGGCTAGATCTCGATGCGTCGCTGAAACTGTGGGAAAGAGGCGAACAACTAGCCAAAAGGTGCGAAGAGCATCTAGCCGGCGCCCGTCAACGGGTGGCGGATGCGCTCGCGGGCGGCGAGGCCGACGAAGAGTGATCCCAGCCGCATAGGAAGAGAATTGCCTATCCAAACTGGAACACGTTTCAGTTATGCTTCGCCACTATGGGTGATGCATCGCTGACAACCGACCTCGGCAAGGTCCTGGTCACCGGCGGCTCCGGCTTCGTCGGCGCCAACCTGGTGACCACACTGCTCGACCGCGGCCACCAGGTACGTTCCTTCGACCGCGCGCCGTCGCCGCTACCCCAGCATCCGAAGCTGGAGGTGTTACAGGGCGACATCACCGATGAAGCCGTGTGCGCCGCGGCGGTGGACGGCATCGACACGATCTTCCACACCGCGGCGATCATCGAGCTGATGGGCGGCGGGTCGGTGACCGAGGAATACCGCAATCGCAGTTACTCGGTGAACGTCGGCGGAACCAAGAACCTGGTGCACGAAGGGCAGAAGGCCGGCGTGAAACGGTTCGTCTACACCGCATCCAACAGCGTGGTCATGGGCGGCCAGCGCATCTCCGGCGGCGACGAGACAATGCCCTATACCGATCGATTCGCCGACCTCTACACGGAAACCAAAGTGGTCGCCGAGAAATTCGTGCTGTCACAGAACGGTGTTGACGGCTTGCTGACCTGTTCCATCCGGCCCAGCGGCATTTGGGGTCGCGGCGACCAGACGATGTTCCGCAAGCTGTTCGAAAGCGTAGTAGCAGGCCATGTCAAGGTTCTCGTCGGCGGTAAGAACGCCAAATTAGATAATTCCTACGTGCACAACCTGATTCACGGATTCATCCTGGCCGCCGAGCATTTGGTGGACGGCGGCACCGCGCCCGGACAGGCCTACTTCATCAACGATGGTGAGCCGATCAACATGTTCGAGTTCGCGCGGCCGGTCGTCACGGCGTGTGGTCAGCCGTGGCCGAAGATGCGGGTGTCGGGTCGGCTGGTGCGCGACGTGATGAAGGTGTGGCAGTGGCTGCACTTCAAGTTCCGCCTGCCCAAGCCCCCACTGGAACCCCTTGCAGTGGAACGGCTTTACCTCGACAACTACTTCTCCATTGCCAAGGCGCAGCGTGATCTGGGCTACCAGCCGCTGTTCACCACCGAGCAGGCGATGGAGGAATGCCTGTCCTACTACATCGATCTCTTCCAGCAGGTCAAGGTGGCGGCCAAGCCGCACCTGGCTTCCGTCGTCTCCGCGCCCCCGCCCGAGTAGCCGATTCCTAACTAAGCCGCTGCGTCAGGAATTCGACTACACGTTTGCGGGCCTCGTAAGCGAGTTGCCCGTCGATTTCTCGGACCTCGTCGGTCAGCACCGAGTGCGCCATCTTGCCGAAACCGCCTTCATTGCCGGGGCCAGAATCGATCTCGATCACCTCGAAAGCGTCTCCGAGGCGCGCCTTGAGCGTCATGAACCGTTCGCCCGGCGCCGTCCTGTCCGCGCTGAACCGTAAACCCATGGCGCACAAGCCATCGTTGGCGCAGCGATCGGCAACGGTCGTCAGCTCGGATTCGCTGAGCCCGGGGTCACGACGCTGCGCACCGGTCAGCGGAAACGGGACCGACGGCTGACTGAGCACCGGAGCCAGGACACTGTCGTCGACCGCGGCGGCCAGCGCGAAGCCGCCGGTGAAGCATTGGCCGATCACGCCGACGCCCTTGCCCGGTGTCGAGGCATTGAGGTCGCGAGCCAGCGCGCGCAGGAACGACGACACCGGCCGTTGCTTGTTCAACGCGAACGCGGCGAATTCCCTTGCCACACAAGCCCGTGCGATGGCAGCGACGGCATAGCCGGCGGTCTTCGCCTTGCCCGGCTGACCGAACAGCGACGGGATCGCGACAGTGAATCCGTTGTCCACCAGGTGATTACCCAGCCCCAGCACGCCGGGATGGATTCCGGGGATCTCCGGAATCAGCACCACCCCGGGCCCGGCGCCCTTGCGGTAGACGTCGTGGGTATAGCCGCCACCGGTGAACGGCGCCGCCGACCATCCGGACAGGTCTGCTTCGGGTGCGGTCACTCGGTGTCCCCTTCTATCGGACCGGTAGCGGCGGCTGCGATTGCGTCGCCGACGCGAGCGTACGGAACTGATCGGTGCTGCCGGCACCGGTGATCGCGACCTGGGTGCGACCGCCCGGGCTGGTGAGCGCGGTGGTCCATACCGGCTCGGAGTCCGCCCCCTGGCCGCTGCCCTGATAGACCACCCAGTTGGTGCCGGCGACGTCGACCGCGCCGCTCGGGAACGCGGACTTATGCAACGAGCCGACCAGCTTGTCCTCGTCGGCGTTGCTCTGCGTCAGGCTCAGATACAGTCCGCTCGGAGTGATGTACCCGACGGTCGAAGTCGCCGCGTTCAGCCGCTGACTGTTCGCCGGGTCGGTTCGCCCGTTCTCGATACCGCCGCGGGTGCCAGAGTTGGGCCGCCAGCCCGCGGGCAGCTGAGGCAGCCGGATCGGGAAGCCCAGCGCGGCGGCGTCGGCCCGCAAGGCCGCCGCGGCGTCGTAGGACGGAATCCGTCCCTCGTTGGTGCGGCCCGGCTGAAACGAACACATCCCGACCAGCCCGGCCAGCAAGATGCACCCGATCACCAGCGGAACCAGCGACCAGAACATGTCGCGGCCGTCCTGCAGCAGCCGCGGTTTGGCCGGCCGCGCGACCGGCCCGAACTCTGGCGTCGGCGAAGGGTCCGCGGTCACGCCCCCGAGTATCCCAGCTGGATGGTCACGGCCCAGCTCCAGGCGACCGATCTGGCTCTGGGACAATCGGCAACCATGAGAGCTGAGGGCGACCACTCGTCTGGACCCGGTTCGCCAGGATCCCAGGCGACCGCCGTTACCGGACCGTCGCAGCCACGGCCGCGCGGTGAAGCTCCGGACCGCAACCTGGCGATGGAACTGGTACGGGTCACCGAGGCCGGGGCCATGGCCGCCGGTCGCTGGGTGGGGCGCGGCGACAAGGAGGGTGGCGACGGCGCGGCCGTCGACGCGATCCGCGAACTGGTGAACACCGTCTCGATGCGTGGCGTGGTGGTGATCGGCGAGGGTGAGAAAGACCACGCGCCGATGCTGTACAACGGCGAGGAAGTCGGCAACGGCGACGGCCCGGACTGCGACTTCGCCGTCGACCCGATCGACGGCACCACCCTGATGAGCAAAGGCATGCCCAACGCCATCTCGGTGCTGGCCGTGGCCGACCGGGGCGCCATGTTCGACCCGTCGGCGGTGTTCTATATGAACAAAATCGCCGTCGGGCCCGACGCCGCACACGTCCTGGACATCACCAAGCCGATCGCGGACAACATCCGGGCAGTCGCCAGAGTCAAGGAATTGTCGGTGCGCGACATGACGGTGTGCATCCTGGACCGGCCGCGGCACGCACAGCTGATCGACGACGTCCGCACCACCGGGGCCAGGATCCGGCTGATCACCGACGGCGACGTCGCCGGCGCGATCTCCGCCTGCCGTCCGGAGTCGGGCACCGACATGCTGGCCGGCATCGGCGGCACCCCGGAGGGCATCATCACCGCGGCAGCGATCCGCTGCATGGGCGGGGCGATCCAGGCTCAGCTGGCGCCCAAGGACGACGAGGAACGCCGCAAGGCGCTCGATGCCGGCTACGACCTGGAGCAGGTGCTGACCACCAAGGACCTGGTTTCCGGTGAGAACGTCTTCTTCTGCGCCACCGGGGTCACCGATGGCGACCTGCTCAAAGGCGTGCGCTACTACCCCGGCGGCTGCACCACTCAGTCGATCGTGATGCGGTCCAAGTCGGGAACGGTCCGGATGATCGAGGCCTACCACCGGCTCTCGAAGCTCAACGAATACTCCGCCATCGACTTCACCGGCGACAGCACCGCCGCCTATCCCCTGCCGTAACACCCCCAGAAACCCGAGAACAGGACACCATTCATGGCCGACGACGGCGAATACCGCATCGAGCACGACACCATGGGCGAGGTGCGGGTGCCGGCGAAAGCGCTGTGGCGCGCCCAGACCCAACGTGCGGTGGAGAACTTCCCGATCTCGGGCCGAGGCTTGGAGCGCACCCAGATCCGGGCCTTGGGCCTGCTGAAAGGCGCTTGCGCGCAGGTCAACAAAGATCTCGGGTTGCTGGCAGCCGACAAGGCCGACGCGATCGTCGCCGCGGCGGCCGAGATCGCCGACGGTCAGCACGACGACCAGTTCCCGATCGACGTCTTCCAAACCGGCTCGGGCACCAGCTCGAACATGAACACCAACGAGGTGATCGCGTCAATTGCGGCCGCCAACGGCGTGACGGTCCATCCCAACGACGACGTCAATATGTCACAGTCCTCCAACGACACCTTCCCGACCGCCACCCACATCGCGGCCACCGAGGCCGCCGTGCGTCATCTCATTCCGGCGCTCGAGGAACTGCATCAGGCGCTGGCGGCCAAGGCCCGCGAATGGCACACCGTGGTCAAGTCGGGCCGCACCCACCTGATGGACGCGGTTCCGGTGACCCTCGGTCAGGAGTTCAGCGGGTATGCCCGTCAGATCGAGGCCGGGATAGAAAGAGTGCGCGGGTGCCTTCCAAGGCTGGGTGAACTAGCGATCGGCGGCACTGCGGTGGGCACCGGCCTCAACGCCCCGGACGGCTTCGGCGCCAAGGTGGTGGAGACGCTGGTCGCTGAGACTGGTCTGACCGAATTGCGCACGGCGGCCAACTCTTTCGAGGCCCAAGCCGCCCGCGACGGATTGGTGGAGGCGTCGGGAGCGCTGCGCACCATCGCGGTGTCGTTGACCAAGATCGCCAACGACATCCGCTGGATGGGATCCGGCCCGCTGACCGGTCTGGCCGAAATCCAATTGCCGGACCTGCAGCCGGGCAGCTCGATCATGCCGGGCAAGGTGAATCCTGTTCTGCCGGAAGCCGTTACGCAGGTGGCTGCACAGGTGATCGGCAACGACGCCGCGGTGGCCTGGGGCGGGGGGAACGGCGCCTTCGAGCTCAACGTCTACATCCCGATGATGGCCCGCAACATCCTGGAGTCGTTCAAGCTGCTGACCAACGTGTCAAAGCTGTTCGCGCAGAGATGCATTACCGGCCTGAAAGCGAACGTCGAGCATCTGCGCGAGCTGGCCGAGTCCTCGCCGTCCATTGTGACGCCATTGAATTCGGCCATCGGCTACGAGGAAGCCGCCGCGGTGGCCAAACAAGCGCTCAAGGAGCGCAAGACCATCCGCCAAACCGTGATCGACCGCGGTCTGATCGGCGACAAGCTGTCGATCGAGGAATTGGACCGCCGGCTGGACGTATTGGCGATGGCCAAGGTGGCCGAGCAATAAAAGCGAAGGTAAGTGAGGGTGATTCGGCAATGACGGCTCCTCCGGGCGGTCCCTACGGTCAGGATCCCTACGGAACGAATCCGTATGGCCAAGACCCGTATTGGGGCGGCCAGCCGCCGCAGGGCGGCCCCTATCAACAGGGCGACCCGTATCAGCAGGGCAGCGCCTATCCGTACCCCCCGCCCGGCGGTGATCCCTCGGCCGCGGGCGGGTACCCGCCCCAGCAGTACCCGCAAGCCGGCCAACAGGTTCCGCCCGGTTGGTCGACGGGGTCCTACCCTCCCGGGCCGCCGCCGAAAGGGCCGGGCTCGAAGATGCCGTGGTTGATCGTCGCCGGCATCGCGCTGGTGGGCGTCATCGCGTTGGTGTTGATTTTGGTATTCGCCGGCGGCAACGACAACAAGTCGAACAACGCCACGACGCCGACCTCCCCCGCGACGACGGAGCCGAGCAATACCGAACAGACCGCGACCGGCTGCACCGACAATGTGTCCCCCGGCAGCGAGCCCAACGGCGACGTGATCAGTGCCGGCAAGCTGTCCTTCCCGGCCAGTGCGGCACCCGGCTGGAAGCCGTTCGCAGACGACCAGACGCCGAATCTCATTGGTGCGGCGGGCCTCAGCACCGAGGTGCCCGGGGCCACCCAATGGATAATGCAGGCCGAAGTCGGTGTCACCAACTTCGTTCCCAGCATGAACGTTGCTGCGCAGGCATCGAAGTTGATGCAGTGCTTGGTGGCCGGTCCCGGCTACGCGAACGTGTCGCCGACCCTGGGCCCGACGAAGTCGTCGTCCATCACGGTCGACGGGGTCACGGCCGAACGACTCGACGCCGACGTCACGATCGCCGACACCTCGCGCAACGTCAAGGGAGACACCGTCGTCATCATCGCGGTCGCAACCAAGCCGGTCACCATCTTCTTGGGCGCAACACCGATCGGCGACGCAGACTCGGCAGCCATCGTCAACGGGGTCATCGCGGCGCTGAAGGTGGCCAAGAGCTAGACGGCCGCAGTGGTTTAGTCGGGTCCTGCCGGCGCCGAGACGAGAGTAGCTTCAGAACGGCCGCGCAGCACCGTGGAATAACGCTCGCCCCACCGTCCGCGCTCGTCGCCATCGGCGCGGTCGATGGCTGCGGCTGAACACAGGATCCGCCTGTCGGAGGTTTTGGCGAGATCGGCCAGTCGCGCGGCCTCGTTGACCGCATCACCGATCACCGTGTATTCGTAACGGTTTTCGGCTCCGATGTTGCCGGCGAACACCCGCCCCGCCGAAACGCCGATGCCGAAGTCGACCACGGGTAGCCGGCGCAGCTCGGTGCCCAGCGTGCGCGCGGTCGCCAGCGCCGCCGACGCCGGGTCGCGCATCTTCAGCGGGGCCCCGAAGATGGCCAGCGCGGCGTCGCCTTCGAATTTGTTGATCAGCCCGTTGTGTTCGTCGACGGCTTCGACGACTATCCGGAAGAAGTCGTTGAGCACGCCGGCAACCTCTTGCGGCGGAAGGCTTTCCGTCAACGTCGTCGAGCCCACCAGGTCGATGAACAGGACAGCCGCCTCGACCACGTCGCCCGACAACGATGCGCCCTCTTCGAGGGCGCGTTGGGCTACGTCCGCTCCGACGTGGCGGCCGAAAAGATCGCGCAGCCTGTCGCGTTCGGCGAGCCCGGCGACCATCCGGTTGAAACCCGTTTGCAGGCGCCCGATTTGGGAGCGCTCGTAGGCGCCGACGTAGGTCTCGATGTGGCCGTGTTCGACCTCCGCCATCGCGTCGACGACCTCGCCGACCGGATCGGCAATGGATCGAGAGGTCAGGATCATGATCGGCAGTCCCAACACCACCGACGCCATCACCACCACCAACACGGGCACATCCACCGATGCGTCTTTCGGAATGATCCAGCCGTTCGAACGCAGAACGATCAGGGTAGCGATGATCGCGACCGGAAGTGCGGTGCACAAGAACCACATCAGGACCAGTCGCGCGAGTACGCCGGGTGTGGCCAGTCGAGGCTCGCAGCCGCGGGTGGCCGCGACCATGATCGGGCGCAGGGTGCGCTGCGCGAGCAACAGTCCAGTGCCCGCGGCAGCTATCCCGCCCAGGACCACGCCCAGCAGAATCGGCAACAGCAGCGAAGCCCCGGCGGTGCGGTTCACCAGCATCAGGATCGCTCCGCAAAGGCCCCATGTCGCCAGTAAGATCGCGGACTGACGACCGGCTAGCTTCATCGCGGCGGCCCGCTGGTCAGCTGTCGGTTGATCCCCGCCGACGTACCAGCGCAGGGTGGGCGCCAGGCTCACGACGCCGGCCACCACCACGATGATGACTCCCAGGGTGACCAGCACCACCACCAGTGCCGTGTTGTTCCGCGCGAAGTCGACATTCAACGCGCCCGAGGTGCGACTTCGCAGCGGAACCATGATCGCGGCCGCTCCGGTGACGGCGAATATGTAGGCCATCGCGAGGTCGCCCGCATACTGAATCGACAAGCCGCGGGCGGTCTTTCGGGACTCTCCGTCGGAGGCCGCGGTGCCATCGCGCGATCGTCGCGCGCCCGCCCGTCTAGCCACCGTTGTTCGGTCCGCCCGAGTTCTGGCCGGCAATGTCGGTGATCGGGAAGTTGGGCATCGGCTTGGGCGATGGCGTGTTGGGCAGCCCCGGGATGTCGCTGGGCGGAATATCGCGAAGTTGGTTGACGGGCGGCCCGTTTTCGCGTCCGCCGTAGCTGCTGCCGGGTGCCCGCGTCCCGAGCAGCTCGCTGACCGTCACCAGGCGGTAGCCGTTGGCCTTGAGCACCGGGATGAACTGGTACACCAGGTCGATGGTGCTCGAATAGGTGTCATGGAGCAACACCACCGAGCCCGGCTTGATCTGCCGCATCAGAATGGCTCGGCTCGCCGCCGTGTTCGAGTCGTTCACCCAGTCGAAAGGGATGACATCCCAGAGGATTTCGGCTAGGCCGAAGCGGCCGGCGGTCTGGCGCACCGCTTCGTTGGACAGTCCGCCGGCGGGACGATACAGCGTTGGCGTGCGGCCGGTTGCCTGGCTTATGACGTCGTTGGCCCTGGAAAACTGCGCGGCGATGTCTTCGGGCGGGATCGTCGTCATGTTGGGGTGTTCCCAGGTGTGGCTGCCGATCTCCATTCCGGCGTCCGCGATGCGCCTGGCTCCCCCCGGGTTGGCTGCCACCTTGTTGCCGATCAGGAAGAATGTGGCCTTGGCGTCGCTGTTCTTCAGGATTTGCAGCAGCCGGTCGGTGTACGGGGTCGGGCCGTCGTCGAAGGTCAGCGCGACGCACTTCACCGCCGAGCAGTTCAGATTGTCGGCGCGCGTCACGTGTCCGGTAAGGCCGCCGATGACCAGCACTGCCCCGGCCGCTACGACGCCAAAGACGGTCCGCCAGTAGCGCCAGGCCTGGGTGTCAGGTCGTTTCGGCACGATGGCAGCCTACCGGGCATTGGGTTTGTGATCTCGTCGTCGAGCGTGCGCACTCAGTGCTTTTAGTGTGAATCGAGGGCTTCGACAGTGAATCCTGGGCGAAAAAATCGTCTTCTTTCCACCGTGGCTACACAGCCAACGCCCACGTTTCACAGTGAAAACCCTGCCTTCACTGCGAACGCCGACGATGCACGGTCAACAGCATCATCGCCGCTGCACAGCCGACGCCGTGAACCCGCACTCAGTGCGGGCCGGTGATCTCCTCGAGCATCTCGGTGACCAGCGCGGCAATCGGCGAACGCTCGCTGCGCAGCAGGGTGATGTGGGCGAACAACGGATGGCCCTTGAGCTTCTCGATCACCGCCGCCACGCCGTCGTGGCGACCCACCCGCAAGTTGTCCCGCTGAGCGATGTCGTGCGTCAACACCACCCGGGAGCCCGTACCCAGCCTCGACAAAACGGTGAGCAGCACGTTGCGCTCCAGCGACTGCGCTTCGTCGACGATGACGAACGAGTCGTGCAACGACCGGCCGCGGATGTGGGTGAGCGGCAGCACCTCGAGCATGCCCCGGGAAAGCACTTCGTCGAGGACCGCCGGGCTGGCCAGGCCTTCGAGGGTGTCGAACACCGCTTGCGCCCACGGGCCCATCTTTTCGCTCTCGCTGCCCGGCAAGTAGCCCAGCTCCTGGCCGCCTACCGCATACAGCGGCCGGAACACCACCACCTTGCGGTGGGTGCGGCGCTCCAGCACCGCCTCCAGCCCGGCGCACAATGCCAGCGCCGACTTGCCGGTGCCGGCTTTGCCGCCCAGCGACACGATCCCCACGGATTCGTCGAGCAGCAGGTCGAGTGCTACCCGCTGCTCGGCGGAGCGGCCGCGCAGCCCGAACACCTCGCGGTCACCGCGCACCAGCTGAACCCGCTTGGCAGGTGTGACCCGGCCAAGCGCATGGGAGCTACCACCCAGCAGCCGAATCCCGGTGTGGCAGGGCAAATCCCGGGCCTCGGCCAGGTCTATCTCGCCGTCGGCGAACAATGCGTCGATGTCCTGGGCCGCGGTCTCGATCTCTGCCATCCCGGACCATCCGGAAACTATGACGTCCTGGGCGTGGTATTCGTCGGCGGCCAGGCCCACCGCGGCGGCCTTGACACGAAGGGGAATGTCCTTGCTGACCAAGGTGACTCGCTGGCCTTCGGCGGCGAGGTTGGCCGCGCAGCAAAGGATCCGGGAGTCGTTGCTGTCGGTGCGGAAACCCGCGGGCAGCACCGCCGGGTCGGTGTGATTGAGTTCGACGCGCAGCGAACCGCCTTGTGTGCCAACCGGAATGGGCTGGTCAAGTCGACCGTGTACGAGCCGAAGGTCGTCGAATAAGCGCAACGCCTGTCGGGCGAACCAGCCCAGCTCATGATGGTGGCGCTTGGCCTCCAACTCACTGATCACCACCAGGGGGACCACCACGTCGTGTTCGGCGAACCGGCTGCACGCCCACGGATCGGACAGCAGCACGGAGGTGTCGAGCACGTACGTCCGGATATCGGTCACGGAGCGCTCCTATGGACTTCAGCGGGGGCCACGGCACCAGGACCGGGGCCGGTCCTGCCTTCATGAAAACCGGAGCAGTAACCGGAGGTGCCGTCCTGGCAGCAGAGTATGTCGCTGACCATCGAGTGCGACGCTACTCCGGTGGCGACACGGCTGCAGGGCAGGCGCGCCGACGTCGGGAAATCTCCTTAGCCGGTGGCGAATTGCTTCAGTTGCGGCTCGTCGGCCAGCCCCCACGCGGTCACGCGGTCGGAGATCGCCTCTCGCAACTGCGCGGCGTCGAAAATGCCGGCTTCGGCGATCTTTTGCACCTTGCCCTGATAGGCGTCGATGTCGGCGCCGAGGACTTGGAGGTCGGCCGCGCGCGAAGCAATCGCCGCTATCGTCTCGTCGCGGGTGTACTCGAGGCAGTGCGCGACGAGGTTGGCGAAGAACTGCTCGTGACGCTCTTCGTCGCGGGCGATCCGGTCGATGAGCCCGGCCAGGATCGGCTCTTCGATCTGCGCTGCCAGGTTGCGGCAGAACACGGCGTAGCAGCGTTCCGAAAGTGCCATGTGGACCAGGGTCTCGACCTGGGAGAGCGTCTCGGCGCGGTAGCCCTTCATCACGTGCTGGACGCGGACCTCTTCGTTGGCGGTCGGATCGACCTCGCGGGTGACCACCAAATATTCGCGCAGTGCGATGGCGTGCAGGTGCTCCTCGGCGGTCCACCTGCCGAGCCAGCGACCCCAATAGTCCTCGAGGATGAAGTGCTCGACGAGTTCACGGTGAGGACTGGCCAGGTTGTCCTTGAGGATCAGCAGGATCTCACAGGCGTCCGTGACAGTTCGGGGCAGCGACGCCTGAGACGGATCCCAATCGCGGCCGCCGAGGAAGGCAAAGTTCTCGCCCCGGTCGAATGGCACGTAATCGTGCGCGAACCAGATTTCCTCGGTGTTCAGGTGGCGATCCCATTCCGCTTCCACCACAGGCTCAAGTTCGAGGATCAGCGCGTTAGGGACAGGTTTCTGTGCCATGCGGTAACTGTAACTTGCGTACACAGGTGCTTCAAATCGCGCGGCGCTGCGTGTCGCGCGGCAGGACCGGCTCGCCGTTATCGCGCCAGACTCCAGTCTTCGAGTCCCTCGTATAGCGGAAATTCCCTGGCCAACCGGGTCGCCCGCTGCCGCAGCCCGGCCAAATCGGCACTGTTGCCCGCGGCAAGGGCGGTCGCGATGATGTCAGCGACCTCGGTGAACTCGGCGTCGCCGAAGCCGCGAGTGGCCAGCGCCGGCGTCCCCACCCGCAGGCCCGAGGTCACCATCGGCGGCCTGGGGTCGTTGGGGACGGCGTTGCGGTTGACGGTGATGCCGACCTCGTGCAGCAGGTCTTCGGCGGCCTGGCCGTCGAGCGGGGAATTGCGCAGGTCCACCAGCACCAGATGGACGTCTGTGCCGCCGCTGACCACCGACACGCCGGCCTTGGCGACGTCGTCGGCCAGTAACCGGTCGGCGAGGATGCGGGCGCCGGACAGGGTGCGCTGCTGCCGCTCCGCGAACTCGGGCGTCGCGGCGATCTTCAGCGCGACCGCCTTGCCCGCGATGACGTGCATCAGCGGTCCGCCCTGCTGGCCGGGAAACACCGCGGAATTGACGGCCTTGGCGTACTCCTGCTTGCCCAGGATCATCCCCGAACGGCCGCCGCCGAGGGTCTTGTGGATGGTGGTCGACACCACGTCGGAGTCCGGCACCGGCGACGGATGCAAACCCGCGGCGACCAGGCCCGCGAAATGCGCCATGTCGACCCACAGCTTGGCGTCGACCTCGTCGGCGATCGACCGGAACGCGGCGAAGTCGAGAATCCGCGGGTAGGCCGACCAGCCGGCGATGATCACCTTCGGGCGGAACTCGAGCGCCTGCGCCCGTACCGCATCCATGTCGATCAGGTGCGTGGTCGGATCGACGCCATAGAAGCCGTTTTCGTAAAGCTTGCCCGAGAAGTTCAGCCGCATGCCGTGGGTCAGGTGTCCGCCGTTCGCCAGGTCGAGGCCCAGCAGCCGCTCCCCCGGCGACATCAGCGCAGCCAGCACGGCCGCGTTGGCCTGGGCACCCGAATGTGGCTGCACGTTGGCGAAATCCGCGCCGAACAACGCCTTGGCCCGGTCCCGGGCGATGTTTTCGACCACGTCGACGTATTCGCAACCGCCGTAGTAGCGCCGGCCGGGCAGACCCTCGGCGTACTTGTTGGTCAGCACGCTGCCCTGGGCCTGCAGCACAGCAAGCGGCACGAAGTTCTCCGAGGCGATCATCTCGAGGGTGTCGCGTTGCCTGCCGAGCTCTTTGCCCAGCAACTCGGCGATATCCGGGTCAACCTCGGCGAGCGGGGCGGACATCACCGAGGCTTCTCGAAGGGCAGCAGTGTGGGCGTCAGGCGCGGCAGTCACGAGGGCCAGTCTATCCAGCATGCCGTCGCGGCTTAGTGCCGAGCAGACGCAAAAGGCCCTTGATTGGCGCCGAATCAGGGGCCTTTGCGTCTGCTCGCGCGACCCCTGCAACACTGAGACCTATGCCGCGGCTTAGCGAGCCGAGCCCCTACGTGGAGTTCGACCGAAAGCAGTGGCGTGCGCTTCGCATGTCGACGCCACTGGCGCTGACCGAAGAGGAACTGATCGGCCTGCGCGGCTTGGGGGAGCAGATCGACCTGCTCGAGGTCGAAGAGGTCTATCTGCCGCTGGCCCGGTTGATCCACCTGCAGGTCGCCGCGCGGCAGCGGCTGTTCGCGGCCACCGCGGAGTTCCTCGGCGAGCCGCAGCAAAACCCGGACCGGCCGGTGCCGTTCATCATCGGCGTGGCCGGCAGCGTGGCGGTCGGCAAGTCGACCACCGCCCGTGTGCTGCAGGCGCTGCTGGCTCGCTGGGATCACCACCCACGCGTGGACCTGGTGACCACCGACGGCTTTCTCTACCCCAACGCCGAGCTGGACCGGCGAAACCTCATGCATCGCAAAGGTTTTCCGGAGAGCTACCACCGCCGGGCACTGCTGCGTTTCGTGACCTCGGTGAAATCCGGGTCCGACTACGCGTGCGCACCGGTGTATTCACATCTGAAATACGACATCATCCCCGGCGCCAAACACGTGGTCCGCCATCCCGACATCCTGATCCTGGAAGGCCTCAACGTATTGCAGACCGGCCCGACGCTGATGGTGTCGGACCTGTTCGACTTCTCGCTCTACGTGGACGCCCGGATTGAAGACATCGAGCAGTGGTACGTCTCGCGATTCCTGGCCATGCGCGGCACGGCGTTCGCCGACCCCGAATCACACTTCCACCACTACGCCGCCCTGTCCGACCCGCAGGCTGTCGTCGCCGCACGCGAGATCTGGCGGTCGATCAACCGGCCCAATCTGGTCGAGAACATCCTGCCGACTCGTCCCCGCGCCACGCTGGTGCTACGCAAGGACGCCGATCACTCCATCAATCGGCTGCGGCTGCGCAAGCTTTAGTGGCGATCGCAAAAGGCCGGCGCGGGGAGCACGCCGCGGGGGGTAGCGGCGGCGCCCCGCACCGGCGGGGAAGGGAAGCTACGCGCTGAGTCGGCGCACTCCCAGGTACTGCAGACCGGCGAAGATCGCCGTGTAGACACCGCTGGCCAGCGTCGCGGCGACGCCGAAGGCCGTCATCGGCACCAGCCCTGCGGCCACGATCGCGGCCAGCGTGTACACGATGTTGGCCGCGACGACGCCGATCCCGGCGCGACGCAGGTTGGGCAACGCCGCCAAGCTGAACACCGCGAGGCCGTAGAGCACGAAGAAAGCGCCCATGCTGTATTCCTGGATGGACGTCAGGCCGGTCAGCGACGACAACGGGTCAGCGACGAAGGCGGCGGCCAGACCCATCAGTCCCGTCAGCGTGGCGTCGGCGCGCATCGCGAACCGCAGCAGCGAGTCGGTCGAGTCGTAGAGGGGCCGGGTGGTCATTACAGCGGTCATGTGGTTTCTCCTTCAGGCTCCACGAGGGGACGGGTCGAACATGTTTGAGCGTGCCTTCGGAGCACTGCCATATCGACTCGTGGTACTGCCAACTACTGCCACGAGTAGAAAGACCAGGGAGTTCCGCCGGCTATTCCCACCGCCGGTGTAAAGATTTCGGAGCCGGCTCGCGCGGCTTAGTCGCTGGGTACCGTGACGCGCCCGCGCAGATCGGAGGCGATGAGCCGCGCCGCGGCGTTCTGCCAGTTGTGCAGCGACCGCTGCGGCACCTCGGTGACCAACCACTGCCAGGCTTGCCGGGCGGTGGGATCCAACCCGGCGGCGGTGGCGTTCTGTGCATAGGCGCGCACTCCGACGACATAGGGGAAATACAGCGAGTTGTAGTAGCGCCACTCCTCGCTGGTGCCGAAATCGCCGCCGTCGCGCGGCTTGAGCCGCCCAATGCCGTCGGCGAGGACGGCTTTGAGCTCGTTGGCCCGCTCCAGCGGGTGATCGGCTGCGCCGCGGGCGGCCAGTCGCTCGTCGATCACCGGCAACGCGGTCAGCGGGCTGGCGACCAGCTTGGTCAGGTCGGCGTAGTGGCCCAGCGCCCGGCGGGTGAGCCTGACGAAGGTGTCGTCGTCGACGTCGCTGAGCGGATCGGCGGAGCGCAGCGGCAACGCCGCGCCGGTGTGCCGCAGCGCGGCCCGGTCGGCGCGCAGCGCGGGCGACTTGGAGAACGCCAGCCGGTCCAGGATCCCGGCTAGTGGATCGGCCAGCACCTGCACCGTGATCGCGATCGCCAGGCTGGTGAACAGCAGCACGGTCAGCGCGGCCCGCGCAGCGGGCTCGTGATGCGTCGCCGCCAAGCCGATCAGCGCCTGACCGCCGAACAGCGCCGCCACCGCCGAACAGCCGGCGAACGAGCGCAGCATGTCGGCCCGTAGCGCCTGGCCCTCGTCGAAGGCATCCCAACGGGCTACCGCCATGCCGAGCACCAGCACGTCCACCCCCGTCGACGCCAGGGCCAACCAGCTGGGCAGCAGTCCCAGCGGAATGATCAGGATGGCGTTGGCCAGCGCGAAGAACAGCGTCGCGACAACCACTATGCCGGCGACCGGCTGCGCGGTCCGGCGCACCGCGGCGACCATCGCACCCAGGGTGGACGTCGAGATCACCGCGAACATCATCAGGTGGCCCGGCCGCAGCGGACCCTCGACGCTGCCCGCCATTATCGCCCCGAAAAGGGTCAGCGCGCCCACGCCTGCGACGAGCAATAACTCCCTGGTGCGCGCCCGCCAGCTATCGCACGGGCGGGACAGTTCGACGAGCACCGCAAACCACGCCACGCTGGGCACAGCCGCCAGGTAGATCTCGATCTGGCTGAGCAATTGAGCGTGCATAACACTGGCGGTGCGCACCGCGTCCAACGCCACTACCAGCGCGAAACCACACAGCCCGACTGCCGCTAACACGAGCACCGGCTTGCGCGGATCGCGGGCCAGCAGATACAACCCGAGCCACCCGCTCAGCGTGAACACCACCGCCGACAGCGCAGCCATGCATCCAGTTTGGCACGGGGTTCAATGGGTGCCGACCCGCGTGCGACTACTTGCCGTACCTCCGATGCCGCTGGCTGTAGTCACGCAGCGCGCGCAGGAAATCGACGCGGCGGAATGCGGGCCAGTGCGCCTCGGTGAACCACATCTCCGAGTACGCGCTCTGCCACAGCAGGAACCCCGACAGGCGTTGCTCCCCGGATGTGCGGATCACCAGGTCCGGGTCGGGTTGGCCAGAGGTGTAGAGGTTTTCCGAGATCGCCTCGGCGGTCACCGCGTCGACGAGCTCCTCGACGGTCGCTCCGTTGGCAATTTCCTTGTTCAACAACGCGCGCACCGCGCCGACGATCTCCTGACGGCCGCCGTAGCCCACCGCCACGTTGACGTGGAACGCCGCGGTGCCGGGCGTGGACTCCACCGCCCCCCGCAGCCGCCGGGCAGGTTCCTCGCCGAGCAGCTCGAGATCGCCAACGGTGCGCACACTCCAGCGGTTGGCCGGCGCGCAGATCTCCTCGACGACGTCGGTGATGATCTCGATGAGCGCGGCCAGCTCGTCGGGGTCGCGCTGCAGGTTTTCAGTGGACAACAGGTACACGGTGGTCATCTCGATGCCGGCTTCCTGGCACCACCGCAGCATCTCGGCGATCTTGGCGGCGCCCATCCGGTAGCCGTAGCTGACGTCGTCGTAGCCCGCGCTGCGCGCCCATCGCCGGTTCCCGTCACACAGCACCGCGATGTGGCGGGGCAGCTCGGGTTTCGAGGCGGCCAGGCCCTGCTTCAGCCGCAGCTCGTAGATGCGATACAACGGCTCCTTGAGCCGCGGCGGGATGATCTCCACGAGGATCCAGACTACTGTGACGGGCAACGATTTCCGGCAGAAAGGACCCGGCCAGGTGAGCGCGGTCACCAATGCGGAGCCCGAATCTCAGGCCCCTCCTCCGGACTCCACTTCGGGCACCGTCGCCGAGCAACTGGTCGAGGGCGTAGCCCGGGTACTGACCAAGCCACGCTTCCGGGGCTGGATCCACGTGTATGCCGCCGGCATCGCGGTTTTCGCGGGCGCGTCGCTGGTCGCGGTGTCGTGGGCGGTGGCATCCACCCGCGCCGGGCTGGCGACGCTTGGCTACACCGCGGCCACGGTGCTGATGTTCAGCGTCAGCGCCACCTATCACCGCGTCAAGTGGAAGACCGATAAAACCCGAAAATGGATGAAGCGGCTGGACCACTCGATGATCTTCGTGTTCATCGCCGGCAGCTACACGCCGTTCGCCCTACTGGCCATGCCTCCGAATCAGGGGCACCTGGTGTTGTGGATCGTGTGGGGCGGCGCACTGGCCGGGATCCTGCTGAAGATGTGCTGGCCGTCGGCGCCGCGCTGGGTGGGCGTCCCGTTGTATCTGCTGCTGGGGTGGGTTGCGGTGTGGTTCACCGCGACGATCCTGCACAACGCCGGAGTGGCCGCCATGGTGCTGCTGTTCGTCGGCGGCGCCTTGTACAGCATCGGCGGCATTCTCTACGCGCTGCGCTGGCCCGACCCGTGGCCGACGACGTTCGGCTACCACGAGTTCTTCCACGCCTGCACCGCGGTGGCGGCGATCTGCCACTACATCGCGATGTGGTTCGTGGTGTTCTAAGCTCGCAGCGCTGCGGCCAGCTCGGATGCGCCGATGACCGGCAGGTCGCACGTCCGTCCCCGGCATACGTAGGCGGCGTCGGCGCCGGCCACCCGGTCCCGGCCGATCAACAGCGCCGACGAGTCCACCTCGCCCCCGACGACGATGGCCCCGCCGGGCGCCAGCCGGCGCGCGTCGGCCAGCAGCGACGAGACGGACGGGTCGCAGGCCACCGCGATCTGCAGCGGTCCGCGCACGGCGGCCTCGGCGACGGCCAGCCAATGTCCGGCCGAGCGCGGCGCCCGCGCCAGCAGGACCGAACTCGTGCCCAGGGCGTCGGTCGCGGCCTGCAGATACCGCTCGGCGCGTTCGCCGTCGACGAGATGGGCGGCGGTCAATAAGGCCTCGGTGATCGACGACGCGCCCGACGGCGTTGCGCCGTCCAGCGGGTCGGCGGGCCGGAGCACAAGCTCCTCGGCATCGTCGGCGGTGTCGAACCAGCGGCCGGGCCGCTCCGGGTCGGCGAAATGCTGCAGCGCGATGTCCAACAGGTGGGTGGCCGCCGTCAGCCATGCCTCGTCGGCGCTCAGCTGGTATAGCGCCAACAACCCGGTGGCGAGCATCGCATGGTCCTCGAGGATTCCGGCGCTGTCGCCGACCACGCCGCCCAGGCTGGCCCGCCGCAGCCGGCCGTCGACGATGTGCAGATCCAGCAGCTTGGTCGCACACCGCTGCGCGGCCTGCGCCAACTCGGGCTCCGCTAGTGCGACGCTGGCCTCGGCCAACGCGGTGATCGCCAGCCCGTTCCACGCAGTGACAACCTTGTCGTCGCGTCCGGGCTGGACCCGGGTGAGGCGTGCGGCCCGCAGTTCCGTGCGGATTCGTTCGGCGCGCTGCGGGTCCTCCGGATCGACCGGCAGCTGCAGCACCGAGGCCCCGTGTTCGAAGGTGCCGGACTGGGTGACCGCGAAAAGCTCTGCCGCCCAATGTCCGTCGTCGTCGCCCAGTACCTCGGCGAGCTGGTCAGGCGTCCACACATAGGTCGAGCCCTCACGTCCGTCGGCGTCGGCGTCCAGCGACGAGATGAACATGTCGTTCGCGGCCAGCTCGTCGAGCAGAAATCGTGCGGTCTGCGCAGTGACCCTGCGCGCCAAGGGGTTTCCGGTGCGCCGCGCCCAGTGCGCATACGCGCGCAACAGTAATGCGTTGTCGTACAGCATCTTTTCGAAATGCGGCACCACCCAGGCGTTGTCGACGCTGTACCGGGCAAAGCCGCCGGCCAGTTGGTCGTATATGCCCCCGCGTGCCATTGCGTTGCCGGTTCTCGAGACGGCCTCCAGCGCCGCCCGCGACCCGGTGCGCTCATAGTTGCGCAGCAGCGCCTCCAGCAGCGCCGACGGCGGAAACTTGGGCGCTCCGCCGAATCCGCCGTGCACCGTGTCCTGATCGCGCAGCACCGCCGCGACGGCATGGCCACAAAGATCCGGGCCCACGTCCGGCCCAGCGGACGGCACACCACCAGCCATCGAGCGCAGCTCGCCGGCGATATGGTCGGAGGCTTCCTCAACCTCGCCGCGGCGCTGCCGCCAGGTCTCGGATACTGCCGAAAGCAATTGCAGGAAACCTGCTTTGGGATAGTAGGTGCCGCAGAAGAAGGGCCGGCCGTCGGGCGTGAGGAAACACGTCATCGGCCAGCCGCCCTGGCCGGTGAGCGCGACGGTGGCGTTCATATAGACCGCGTCGATGTCCGGCCGTTCCTCGCGGTCGACCTTGATGCAGACGAACCCCGCGTTCATGACGGCAGCAACGTCGTCGTCCTCGAATGATTCGTGAGCCATCACATGACACCAATGGCACGCCGCATAACCGATGGACAACAGGATCGGCACGTCGCGCTCGGCCGCCTCGGCCAGTGCTTGCGGGGTCCACTGCTGCCAGTGCACCGGGTTGTCGGCGTGCTGCCGCAGATACGGGCTGGTGGCCAGTCCGAGGGTATTGGTCTGCGACGCGTCAGCCGGGCTCATCGCCGGACCCCGGGCGGGGATCGTGCTCGACCTCGCCGACAGTGTCGGTGCCCTCGTCAGCGGCCTGGTCGAGTTCGGGGTTATCGCGGTCGAACGACTTGGGAACCTTCTTCAGTTGCCGGTTCATCGATCGCAGCAGGAACAACGTCGCGATCACCAGCAGCACGATGACCAGCAGCCCGAACGGGCTGGCCTTGCCGAAGTCGGGCCCGGTGTTGCGAGGCGGCCCCTCAGCGAGCACCTGGGTGCTCATCACGAGTAACAGTTGATTCACCCGTCTGGCTCGATTCCGGCGAACAGGTCGGTCTCGGGCGTCACGACCGGTACCCGCGAGCGAGCCAACTCGTATTCCTCGGTCGGCCATAGCCGCTGTTGCCAAGCGATGGGAGCCGCGAAAAATTCGGCATTCGGGTCGATCTGGGTGGCGTGCGCCCGCAATGCGTCGTCCCGGCGGCTGAAATACGCCGAGCACTCGACACGCGTCGTCACCCGGTCGGCGAACACGTCATGGCCGGGATCCCACAGCTCCAGCCATTTCTTGAACGGGCCTTCCTTGCCGTGCCTGACGAATTCGTCCTGCAGCACTTGCATCCGTTGCCGCAGGAAGCCGTGGATGTAGTAGAGCTTGGACACCGTCCACGGCTCACCCGCGTCCTGGAAGCGGCAGTAGTCGCCGGCTGCCTCGTAGGCGGCCACCGACACCTGGTGGCAACGGATGTGGTCCGGATGCGGGTAACCGCCGTTCTCGTCGTAGGTGAGCATCACGTGTGGCCGGAACTCGCGCACCACCCGCACCAGCGCCGCGGTCGACGCCTCCAGCGGGACCAGCGCGAAGCAATCCTGCGGCAGCGGCGGCGGAAGATCGCCTTTGGGCAGGCCAGAGTCGATGAAACCCAGCCAGGTGTGCTCCACGCCGAGAATTTCGGCCGCTTTGGCCATCTCGTCGCGCCGGATCTCGGCGATGTGTCCGTGCACGTCGGGCAGGTCCATCGCCGGGTTGAGGATTTCGCCGCGTTCGCCTCCGGTCAACGTCACCACCAGCACGCGGTGGCCGTCTTCGGCATAGCGGGCAAGGGTGGCGGCGCCCTTACTGGACTCGTCGTCGGGGTGGGCGTGCACCGCCATCAACCGCAGTTCGCTCACGTGCCCCCTTGTCGGTCCGGCTCGTAGCCCCGTAAAGCCTCTAGCGCCTATAGCTGACCCTATAATTTCAAATTCCGATGACTGCATCCTGTTCGCCCGCCCCCGGCGTGGACCCGCCGTCGCGTCCCGAGGCCCGCTATGGGCGTACGCGGCTTTCCGGCAAGTCCCGTCGCCGCATCGTCATCGCGCTTACGTTGCTGGTGTTAGCGGCCGGCACCGTCATCGCCATCATCGGCTACCACCGGCTCGGCACCAGCGCCGTCTCGGGCTCGCTGGCCGGCTATCAGGTGATCGACGACGAGACCGCCTCGGTGACGATCAGCGTGACACGCGCGGACCCGTCGCGACCGGTGGACTGCATCGTGCGGGTCCGGGCTAAAGACGGCAGTGAAACCGGCCGGCGCGAGGTGCTCGTCTCGCCGTCCACCCAGGGCACGGTGCAGGTGACAACGACGCTGAAATCCAGCAAGCCGCCGGTGATGGCAGACATCTACGGCTGCGGCACGAACGTACCCGGCTACCTGCGCTCGGCCTGACCGCCGGCTCGTTGGAGACCGCGAACGACGAACTGCGCCGATACGGTCATCGGCTCTTTGCGCGGTGGTAACATAGCCGGATGCACGGTTCCGGCTGGGGCCGTGTATTGCTGCATTAGTGGCCGTAAGCAGAACGGGGCGGCAGCACGCGGGGTGGGGACCCGGGTACTCTCCGGCAGTCCGGATCGAAAGCTTGCGCGGATACGCCGAGACCGAGAATACGAGGAGCGCGACGAGATGACGGATACTCAGGTGACCTGGTTGACCCAGGAGTCACATGACCGACTCAAGGCCGAGCTCGATCAGTTGATTGCGAATCGTCCGATCATCGCCGCGGAAATCAACGACCGCCGCGAGGAGGGCGACCTGCGGGAGAACGGCGGGTATCACGCCGCTCGCGAGGAGCAGGGCCAGCAGGAGGCCCGCATCCGCCAGCTGCAGGATCTGCTAAACAACGCCAAGGTCGGCGAAGCGCCCAAGCAGTCGGGCGTCGCGCTGCCGGGTTCGGTGGTGAAGGTCTACTACAACGGCGACGAGTCGGACAGCGAGACCTTCCTGATCGCCACCCGCCAGGAGGGCGTCAACGACGGCAAACTCGAAGTGTTCTCGCCGAACTCACCGCTCGGTGGCGCGTTGATCGACGCCAAGGTGGGCGAGACGCGCAGCTACACCGTGCCCAGCGGCAACACCGTCGAAGTCACGCTGGTCAGCGCGGAGCCGTACCACTCCTAGGGCCTTCTAGCCGAGCGCCTGCTCGAGGTCGGCCAGCAGGTCGGCGACGTCCTCGATACCGACCGAAAGCCGCACCAAATCGTCGGGTACTTCCAATTGCGAACCCGCCGTCGACGCGTGCGTCATGGCGCTGGGGTGTTCGATCAGCGACTCCACCCCGCCCAGCGACTCCGCAAGGATGAACACCCGCGTGCGCGCACACAGATCCTCAGCGGCTTGGCGCCCGGCCCGCATCCGCACCGAAACCATGCCGCCAAAGCCGCCCATCTGCCGCGCCGCGATCTCATGCCCCGGATGAGTGGCAAGACCCGGATACAGCACCTTGCTCACCGACGGATGTCCGGCCAGGAATTCCGCTACGGCAAGGGCGTTTTCACTATGCCGCTGCATCCGCAGCACCAGAGTCTTCAGCCCGCGCATCGTCAGGTAGGCGTCAAACGGGCCCGGCACCGCGCCCGCCCCGTTCTGCAGGAAGGCGAAAGCGGCGTCCAGCTCTTCGTCGTTGGTGACTAACGCGCCGCCCACCACATCGGAGTGGCCACCGATGTATTTGGTGGTCGAGTGCAGCACCACGTCGGCACCCAGTGTCAACGGCTGCTGTAGCGCGGGCGAGGCAAACGTGTTGTCCACCAAAACTTTTACGGAGCGTTCAGCACTCAGCTCGGCGATGCGCTTGATATCGGCAATGGACAACAAGGGATTGGTCGGCGTTTCCACCCAAATCAGCCGAGTTCGTGGCGTGAGCGCGGCTGCCACGGCGTCCAGATCGGCCAGCGCCACCGCGGTGTACTCGATGCCCCACTGGGTAAACACCTTGTCGATCAACCGAAATGTGCCGCCATAGGCGTCGTCCGGGATGACCACGTGATCCCCGGGCCGCAGCATTGCCCGCAGCGCACAGTCGGTCGCCGCCATCCCCGAACCGAAGGCCCGCCCGTAAGCACCGTCTTCGACCACGGCCAGCGCGGCCTCCAATGCGGCCCGGGTGGGGTTGCCGGTGCGGGCGTACTCGAAGCCGCCGCGCAGACCACCGACACCGTCCTGGGCGAACGTGCTGCTGGCGTAGATCGGGGTGTTCACCGCCCCGGTCGAAGGGTCGGGGCGGTAGCCGGCATGGATGGCTTTGGTGGCCAGTCCGTTGAAGGCGTTGGTGTTTTCGGTCATCGAGGCTGTCAGATCGGCAGACAAACCGTCGTCATGATCTTGTCCGCCAGCGTCTGACGCTTGGCGTCCCACAACGGCCACAGGAAACCGACGTAGCAGATAGCGGCGTCGACGGTGTGCGCCAGCAGTCGTAACACGGAGCTGCCGAAACCAAGCGGCTCGCCGGTGACCTCGCTGACCACCTTGAACTTCATCATCGACTTGCCGATGCTCGACCCGGTGGTGCCCTGGCGGTACCCGTTATTCCAGATCACGTAGGCCAAACCCACCAGCGCAAACAAGAAGAATCCCAACGGGCCGAGTACCGACGGTTCCGGGCAGCGCTGGGTGTAGCTGTATCCGGCGACTTCTTCGCTGCACGGGCCCGGTGCGGTGGCCACGAAGATCGCCCAACCGATCCCGAGCGCGACGGCGTACGGCGCGTAGTCGATAAGTGCGGCCAGCGCGCGGGTCGCCCACGGCGTGTAGTTCTCCGTCGGCTGGGCACGCACCACGGGACCGGGCGGGGGCGGCGCAACCGCTCCGGAGGACGGGGGCGGCGGCGGGTAGGACATGCCGTCGGGCAGCGGGGGTGGTGGCGGCGGCTGGTTGGAATCGCCGGGCGGCGGTTGTTCGGTCATGGGCAACCTTCCACTCCGAAGTGGCTGAACTAGGCCGCATTACAGTACCTGAGCGCCATGACGCGGCTGAGACCTCGACCTGGGCCGCTAGCGTCGGCGCGGCCCGTCGGACAGGAAACCCAACAAGTCGTACCGGGTGATGACACCGACCGGTTTGCCTTGCTCCACCACCATCAACGCGTCGAAGTCACGCAACGCTTTACCGGCCACGCTGATCAACTCGCCGGCACCGATCATCCGCAGTGGCGGACTCATATGCTCGGAAACCGCGTCGGCCAGGTTGGCCCGACCCTCGAAAACGGCGGATAGCAGCTCGCGTTCGGAGACGCTGCCGGCGACCTCGCCGGCCATCACCGGCGGTTCGGCGCCGACGACGGGCATCTGCGACACCCCGTACTCGCGCAGAATGCCGATGGCGTCGCGCACCGTCTCCGACGGATGGGTGTGCACCAGGGCCGGCAGCTCGCCGGACTTCCGGCGCAGCACGTCGCCGACGGTGAACTCGTCGGTCGACCCGTCGAGGCGGCTGCGCAGGAATCCGTAGGACGACATCCACGCGTCGTTGAAGATTTTCGACATGTAGCCGCGCCCGCCGTCGGGCAGCAGGACGACGACCAGCGAGTCCGGCCCCGCCTCCATGGCGACTTTCACCGCCGCCACCACGGCCATCCCGCAGGACCCGCCGACCAGCATGGCTTCTTCACGCGCCAACCGCCTGGTCATATTGAACGAGTCGGAGTCGGACACCGCGATGATCTGGTCGGGCACGGTCGGGTCATACGCCGCCGGCCAGAAGTCCTCACCAACCCCCTCGACCAGATACGGCCGCCCGGCGCCGCCCGAATACACCGACCCCTCGGGGTCGGCCCCGACGATGCGCACCGCACCGCCGGACACCTCTTTGAGGTAGCGGCCCGCACCGGTGATGGTTCCGCCGGTGCCGATGCCTGCGACGAAATGCGTGACCTTGCCGTCGGTGTCGGCCCAAACTTCCGGACCGGTGGTCTCGTAATGGCTGGCCGGCCCCTCGGGGTTGGCGTACTGGTCGGGTTTCCAGGCGCCGTCGATCTCCGTGACCAACCGGTCGGACACGCTGTAGTAGCTGTCCGGGTCGTCGGGTGGCACCGCCGTCGGGCAAACGACCACCTCGGCGCCGTAGGCGAGCAGCACATTGCGCTTGTCCTCGCTGACCTTGTCCGGGCAGACGAAGATGCACTTGTAGCCGCGGTGCTGGGCGACCAGCGCCAGCCCGACGCCGGTGTTGCCGGACGTGGGCTCGACGATGGTGCCGCCCGGCTTCAGCTGCCCGCTGGCCTCGGCGGCGTCGATCATTTTGGCTGCGATCCGGTCTTTGGAACTGCCTCCGGGATTGAGGTATTCGACCTTTGCCACCACAGCGCCGGCACCGGACGGGACGACGGAGTTCAGGCGAACCAGAGGCGTGCCCCCGATGAGGTCACTGATGTGCTGCGCAATCCGCATGCGTCCATCGTCTCAGGCGGTTTCGGGCCGCGAACACCCACTCCACCGGCTCGGCAGGGCCGGTCCGTCGGATCGCTAGCCGGTGGCCTCGCGGATGTACTCCCCGATCTGGCGCAGCGAACGGATCGCCTCGGGCACCAGCGGCGCGGCCAGTTGGAAGTCGTGAACCTGGCCAGGCCAGACCCTTACCTCGGCCGGCACCCCGACCGCCGCCAGCCTGCTGGCAGCCAACTGCGCGTCGTGCAGCAAGACCTCGGATCCGGAGACGTGGATCAGCGTCCGCGGCAGGCCGGGTTTGATGTGCTCCAAGGGCTCGTAGATCTCTTCTGGTTTGCCGTCCACGATGTGCTTGGCGGCGGCGCTAGCAACCAACTCGATGAGAGCGTCGAAGGCCTTCGCCGGGAACATCGCGTCGCACTTTATGTTGGGATGCGCTTGCTTGCATTCCTTTGCTAGCTGTAGCAGCGGCGAGATGGCCACGAGCCCGGCCGGCTCCTCGCATTCTTCCTGCAGACGCTGCGCGAGGGCCAGCGCGAGATAGCCGCCGGCGGAATCTCCGGCCAGCACAATTTGCTCCGGCTCGTAGCCGCGATGCCGCAGCCAGTCGTAGCCGTCGTAGCAGTCGTCGAGGGCCATTCCGATCGAATGCTTGGGCAGTAGGCGATAGTTGACGATCAGGACTGGCGCGTCAGCAAACTTCGACAGTGCTTCGACGAGCCTGCCGTGTGAGTTTGCCCCGCACGTCAGGAACGCGCCGCCGTGCAGGTAGAGGACCACCCGCCGAGTGCCGTCGGCGGGCAGCACCCCGGGCGCCCGCACCAGCTGAGCTGACGCGTTAGGCAAGGTCACCTCCGCCCGTACGGTCGCGGAAGTCGGAAGCAGCACCTTGGCGGTCATGTCGACGAGACCCCACGGCCAGGGCAGGTTAGGAACATAGCTGCCTACAGCCAGAACCGGCCGGATTGTCAGCCACGACGCCAGCGTGGCTAATCGCGCGGCGATGCTGGGCCCGGATTCCAGTACCTCGACGGGCGCGCCGTCGCTGATAGCGAATCTGCGGGTTTCTGCCCTACGAGCCCGCAGTACGTCACGCGGTCGAATGGCGTGACGGGGCGAGCCGGATACCTTATTAGGTGCGGTCATGCTCAACACTTCCTACGCCGTTGTAGTCCGATACAGCATGTGACGAAGTGGCTTGGTGTCTGGTTCAACTGCTTATCCCCAGGCTTGCAGCCAACCCCGCAAACTTAGCTTGACAGCCCTTTCTAGGTAGAACATGTGAAGAAGCTAATTCGATACCACATTTGATCCACAACGTGATCGCGAAGTTTTTCAGTGACTCACGCAAACTTCGCAGACGACCTAAACTTGATGCCGTGACCATACGGGTGCCGCGTCGCTCGACGATCGCTCTGGCCACAGCAGGTGCGCTTGCCTCGACAGGTACGGCCTACTTGGGGGCGCGCAATCTACTGGTTGGCCAGGCGACGCAGGCGCGCACCGTTATTCCCAAGTCTTGGGACGTCCCACCGCGCGCCGACGGCGTGTACACCCGAGGCGGCGGGCCCGTACAACGGTGGCAGCGCGGCATGACCGTCGACGTCCACCTGATGATGTTCGGTGACTCAACGGCCGCCGGGTACGGCTGCGCCGGCGGCGACGAGGTACCCGGCGTGCTGATCGCCCGCGGACTGGCCGAACGCACCGGCAAGCGGGTCCGGTTGAGCACCAAAGCCATCGTCGGCGCCACCTCGAAAGGTGTTCTGGGCCAGGTGGATGCGATGTTCGTGGCCGGACCACCGCCGGATGTGGCGATCATGATGCTCGGCGCCAACGACATCACCGGCCTCAACGGCATCAGCCAGTCAGCCGGGCGCCTGGGCATCGCGGTGCGCAAACTGCGCGCCCGCGGCGCGGTGGTGATCGTCGGCACCTGCCCGGACCTGGGCGTCATCACCGCCATCCCCCAGCCGCTGCGCTCAGTGGCGCACACCCGTGGCCTGCACCTCGCCCGCGCCCAGGCCGCCGCGGTCAAGGCGGCCGGCGGCGTGCCGGTTCCGCTGGGTCAGATCATGACACCCCATTTCCGGGCCACGCCGGAGCTGATGTTCTCCCGCGACGGCTACCACCCCGCCGCGCCCGCGTATGCGCTGGCGGCCGAACAGCTGCTGCTCGCACTCTGCGATGCGCTGGGCGAAAACATCGACAGGCCAACGCTTCAAGTGCCGTCGCGGCCCAGCACGCCGGTGCTCGGTCGTACCCACACGCGGCTCAGCGTCATGTCGCGCCTGTGGCAGCGCTCGTCGCCGGCCGCCTCATCGGCCGGCGTTGCCCCGTCGTCGTGCCAGCCGGTGGGCAGCGACTAGGCTGGCTGGGTCTTATTCGCGGCGAGCTCGCAGCCCAGATAACAAGGAGCCGTCATGCCGGAAGCCGTCATCGTCTCAACTGCCCGCTCCCCGATCGGTCGCGCCATGAAGGGGTCGCTGGTCAGCATCCGGCCTGACGACTTAGCCGTCCAGATGGTTCGCGCCGCGCTCGACAAGGTGCCCGCGCTGAACCCGCATCAGATCGACGACCTGATCCTCGGGTGCGGCCTGCCCGGCGGTGAGCAAGGCTTCAACATGGCGCGCGTGGTCGCGGTTGCACTTGGCTACGACTTCCTGCCCGGCACGACCGTCAACCGGTACTGCTCGTCGTCGCTGCAGACCACCCGGATGGCCTTCCACGCGATCAAGGCCGGTGAGGGCGACGCGTTCATCTCCGCGGGCGTCGAGACCGTGTCCCGATTCGGCAAGGGCAACTCCGACTCCTGGCCCGACACCAAGAACCCGCTGTTCGACACGGCCCAGGAACGCTCGGGCGCCGCGGCCGCGGGTGCCGACGAATGGCACGACCCGCGCGCCGACGGGAATGTGCCCGACGTGTACATCGCGATGGGCCAGACCGCTGAAAACGTCGCCATCATGACCGGCATCAGCCGCGAAGACCAGGACCATTGGGGTGTGCGCAGCCAGAACCGGGCCGAGGAGGCGATCAAGAGCGGGTTCTTCGAGCGCGAGATCGCCCCGGTCACCCTTCCCGACGGCAGCACCGTCAGCACCGACGATGGGCCACGGCCAGGCACCACCTACGAGAAGATCAGCGAGCTCAAGCCGGTCTTCCGGCCCAACGGCACCGTGACCGCGGGCAATGCCTGCCCACTCAACGACGGCGCTGCCGCGTTGGTGATCACCAGCGACACCAAGGCCAAGGAGCTTGGCCTGACTCCGCTGGCCCGCATCGTGTCCACCGGGGTCAGCGGCCTCTCGCCGGAGATCATGGGCCTGGGGCCGATCGAGGCGTCCAAACAGGCCCTGCAACGAGCCGGCATGTCGATCGGCGACATCGACTTGTTCGAGATCAACGAGGCCTTTGCGGTGCAGGTGCTGGGCTCGGCGCGCGAGTTGGGCATCGACGAGGACAAGCTGAACGTGTCGGGTGGAGCGATCGCGCTGGGCCACCCGTTCGGCATGACCGGCGCGCGCATCGCCACCACGCTGCTGAACAACCTGACGACCCACGACAAGACGTTCGGCCTGGAAACCATGTGTGTGGGCGGCGGCCAGGGTATGGCGATGGTGCTCGAGCGGCTGTCCTAATTTTTGGCGTTGACCCTGCGTGCGCGGCTTCGACCGGGTGGACAAAAACGCTTGCGACATCGTGAACATGCCCCGGGGCGGCTTCGACGCCTCGTGGCTGGACCGGCGGCTGCAGACCAATCGGCTGGAATATCTGGACCGCGACGATGTCGCTGATTTGAAGCACAAGGTCATGTGCTCGCTCGACCGCGCCGGGCGGCGACGATGGTTTGGTACCCACGAGAAGTTCGCCCGGATGGCACTCGATCAGGTGGCCGATAAAACCTCTCCGAAGATCCTCGAACTCGGGGCTGGCCTCGGCGGGCTATCGCGCAAGCTGCTGGAGAACCACCCCACTGCTCAAGTGACGGTCACCGATATCGACCCTACGTTTGTGGCCACCCTCGCCGCCGACGAGCTCGGCCGTCACCAACGCGCGACCGTGCGGGAAATGGACGCCACCGCAATCGAAGCACCGGACGGCCATTACGACCTCGCAGTGTTTGCGTTGTCATTGCATCATCTGTCGCCTGAGCTCGTCGCCCGAGCGTTCGCCGAAGGGACCAGGGCAGCGAATAAGTTGTTGATCATCGACCTTCGCAGGCCGCGGTCACCCCGCCACTTGATGTTGTTGGCGTTTCTGCTGCCGCTCACTCGGCTGATCCCGCTGGCGCACGATGGGTTCATCAGCACGCTGCGCGCCTATAGCCCGTCGGCGCTGCGTGCGATCGCCCACCATGCCGACCCGGCGATCACCGTCGAGTTCCGGACTCGACGGTTCGGCCCGATGGTTGCGGTTGCCAGTCGCGCCCGGCAATCGCCGTAGCGAGCAGACGCAAATGCCCCCGACTGTGTCGGGGGCATTTGCGTCTCGGCGAGCCGAGCCTAGTCGCTCTGGAAGTAACTCAGCAGGCGCAGGATCTCGAGGTACAGCCAGACCAAGGTGACGGTCAGGCCTAGCGCGATACCCCACGCAGCCTTCTCCGGCGCTCCGGCGCGGATCATCTGGTCGGCCGCATCGAAGTCGATCAGGAAGCTGAACGCCGCGATGCCGATGCACAACAGCGAGAAAACAATGGCGATCGGTCCGCCGTCCCGCAGTGGACCGGCAGCATGGGTGAACATGCCCATGATCAGGTTGCCGATCATCAGCACCAGCACACCGATCATGCCGGCGAACAGCATTCGGGTGAACTTCGGCGTAACGCGGATCGCGCCGGTCTTGTAGACGACGAGCATGCCGGCGAACACTCCGATAGTGCCGAGGACTGCCTCCGCGATCAGGCCGCCCGCGTTGGCATGGCTGTGTTGGCCGCCGACGGTGAAGTTGGCCATCAGGAATGAGACCGTACCGAGGAACATGCCCTCCAGCGCGGCATAGGACAGCACTATGGCCGGGTTGTCCTGCTTACGGCCGAAGGTCGCGACGAGCACCAAGATCAGCCCGCCGATCATGCCGACCATGGCCAGCGGCATCGCCAGGGCGAGGTTGGTCGCCGCGATGAAGTACGACACGACGGCGACCGCCGACAAGACGGCCAGCGTGATACCGGTCTTGGTGACGACGTCGTCAATGGTCATCGGCCGGGAGGTCTTGGCCTCCTGGTAGGGGGCGTAGCCATCCATGGGCGTGGCCTGATACGCCTGCATCTGGGCCGGGCCAGTGCCGAACTGCGCGTATCCGCCCCGCTGCTTGGGCAGCGAACGAAATACCGGGTTACTTGTCTCCCGCACCGTCGGATCCTCTCTTGTGGCTGTGGCTCGAGCCGTGCGAACACATGCTCAACGATCAGTGATCCTTCCCGGGTTCCCAGCGGAGCTGCTGATTTCTGGGCGAATCCGGGTTCGGATCAAATCGTCCGGACCAAGATAAACCTTAGCCCCGCGAATACCCCGCAGCGAGTCACGATCTAGATTGCTGGTCAAACCGGTGAGAGGGGACCAGCGCGTGACTGAGGCCGTGACGGGTGAATCCGACGAGGTCCTGACCAGGGTCGACAATGGCATCGGCTTTGTGACGCTCAATCGCCCCAAGGCGATCAACTCGCTGAACCAGACGATGGTCGAGCTGCTGAGCACGGTGCTCATCCGGTGGGAACGCGACGACGAGGTGCGCGCGGTGGTGCTCTCCGGAGCCGGCGAGCGCGGACTATGCGCCGGTGGCGACGTCGTCGCGGTCTACCACAGCGCCCGCAAGGACGGAGTCGAGGCGCGACGCTTCTGGCGCGACGAGTATCTGCTCAACGCCCAGATCGGCCGGTTTGCCAAGCCGTATGTGTCGGTTATGGACGGCATCGTGATGGGTGGCGGCGTCGGCGTCGGGGCGCACGGCAACACCCGAGTGGTCACCGACACCTCCAAGGTCGCGATGCCCGAAGTCGGCATCGGTTTCATCCCCGACGTCGGTGGGGCGTACTTGCTGTCCCGGGCGCCCGGCGGGCTGGGTCTGCACGCCGCGCTGACCGGCGCGCCGTTCTCCGGCCCCGACGCCATCGCAATGGGGTTCGCCGACCACTACGTCCCGCACAGCGAGATCGACGCGTTCACCCGCGCGATCGCCGTCGACGGCGTCGCGGGCGCACTGGCCGCTCATGCCGTCGAGCCGCCACCGAGTGAGCTCGCGGCACAACGCAGTTGGATCGACGAGTGCTATTCGGGTGACACCGTCTCGGATATCGTCGCCGCGCTGCGGGGACATGACGCCGGACCGGCTAACGACGCCGCGAACATGATCGCCACCCGCTCCCCCATCTCGCTATCGGTGACGTTGGAAGCGGTACGTCGCGCCGCCAAACTGGAAACGCTGGAAGATGTTCTCACACAGGACTATCGGGTTTCGTCCGCGTCGGTGCGCTCACACGATTTGGTGGAGGGCATCCGCGCGCAACTGATCGACAAAGATCGCAACCCGAAATGGTCGCCGGCGACCTTGGCCGAGGTCACCGTAAATGGCGTCGCCGAGTACTTCGCCCCGGTCGACGACGACTTGAGTTTCGAGGGAAGGTGAGACATGGGCTACGAAACCATCCTGGTCGAGCGTGATCAGCGGGTTGGCATCATCACGTTGAACCGGCCGCAGGCACTGAACGCGCTCAACAGCCAGGTGATGGACGAAGTAACTAGCGCCGCAACGGAACTGGACAACGATCCGGACATCGGGGCGATCATCATCACCGGTTCGGCGAAGGCTTTCGCGGCCGGCGCCGACATCAAGGAAATGTCCGGCCTGAGCTTCGCCGACGCGTTCGGTGCCGACTTCTTCGCCCAGTGGGGCAAACTGGCCGCCGTCCGCACTCCGACGATTGCCGCGGTGGCCGGACACGCGCTCGGCGGCGGCTGTGAGCTGGCGATGATGTGCGACCTGCTGATCGCTGCCGACACAGCGAAATTCGGCCAGCCGGAAATCAAACTTGGTGTGCTGCCTGGCATGGGCGGCTCGCAGCGACTGACCCGGGCCATCGGCAAAGCCAAAGCCATGGATCTCATTCTGACCGGGCGCACCATCGACGCCGCCGAAGCCGAACGCAGCGGCCTGGTTTCGCGGGTGGTACCGGCCGACGACTTGCTGGCCGAGGCCAAGGCCGTCGCCACCACCATCTCGCAGATGTCCCGCTCGGCCACCCGAATGGCCAAAGAGGCCGTCAACCGGGCGTTCGAATCCACGCTGTCCGAAGGACTTCTCTACGAGCGCAGGCTGTTTCACTCGACCTTCGCCACCGATGACCAGTCCGAGGGCATGGCGGCATTCATCGAAAAGCGCCCCCCGCACTTCATCCATCGATGAGCGAGAGTACTGCTCCGGCGACCGCCGAAGAACCGGCCGAAGAACCGGCCTCGGAACCGACCCAAGTACCGGCCGAAGCTGTACCCAGCCCCAAAAAACCTGAGTCACAACGGGTTCGCAAGCCCTGGTGGATTCGTCATTACACGTTCACCGGCACCGCGGTGGGGCTGATTTTCATCTGGTTCTCCCTGACGCCGTCGCTGCTGCCGCGCGGTCCGTTGTTTCAGGGAGTGGTCAGCGGCTGCTCCGGCGCCATCGGCTACGGCCTGGGGGTCTTCCTCGTCTGGCTGGTCCGCTTTATGCGCTCAAAAGGTTCCAGCCCGCCGGCGCCGAGGTGGGCATGGCTGCCGCTCATCGGGATCGGCGCCGTCGGCCAGGTCGCAATGGCGATCTGGTTCCATGTCTGGCAAGACAACGTGCGCGACCTGATGGGCGTCCAGCACCTGCACTGGTATGACTATCCGCTGTCCGGGGTCTTGTCGCTGGTCGTGCTGTTCACGCTGGTCGAAGTCGGCCAGTTTGTTCGTTGGCTGGTCAGTTTTCTGGTGGGGAAGGTCGACCGGATCGCACCGTTCCGCCTCTCGGCAACCATCGTGGTCGTCCTGCTCGTGACGCTGACCATCACAGTGCTCAACGGTGTGGTGCTCAAGTACGCGATGCGCAAGATGAACACCACGTTCGCTCAGGTCAACGACGAAACGAATCCCGATACCGTGGCACCGAAAACTCAACTGCGCTCAGGTGGTCCGGGATCGAAGGTGTCGTGGAAGTCGCTGGGGCATCAGGGCCGGATTTTCGTCGCGTCGGGCCCCACCGTCGAACAACTCACCGCGTTCAACGGAGTCTCTGCCA
This sequence comes from Mycobacterium sp. NGS41, assembly GCF_059812725.1. Classification (NCBI taxonomy): domain Bacteria; kingdom Bacillati; phylum Actinomycetota; class Actinomycetes; order Mycobacteriales; family Mycobacteriaceae; genus Mycobacterium; species Mycobacterium sp. NGS41. The sequence goes on along the minus strand of NZ_JCALDF010000001.1, from coordinate 58,666 downwards.
TCCCGCCGATCCGGGCGTACGCCGGGCTGGACTCCGCGGCCGAGCCCGGCATCACGGCCACCGCGGAGCTCGCCGCGAAGGAGCTGGAGCGCACCGGCGGATTGCAGCGCGCCGTCGTCGCCGTCGCCACCACCACCGGGACGGGCTGGATCAACGCGGCCGAAGCCGACGCGCTGGAGTACATGTACAACGGCAACACCGCGATCGTGAGCATGCAGTACTCGTACCTGCCCAGCTGGCTGTCGTTTCTGGTGGACAAGGAGAATGCCCGCCACGCCGGGCAGGCGCTGTTCGAAGCCGTCGACAGACTGGTCCGGCAGATGCCCGAAGCGCAACGCCCCAAGCTGGTGGTGTTCGGCGAGAGCCTGGGATCCTTCGGCGGTGAGGCTCCGTTCATGAGCCTCAACAATGTCCTCGCCCGCACCGACGGCGCACTGTTCAGCGGACCGACATTCAACAACACCATCTGGAACGACCTGACTTCCACCCGCGATGCCGGCTCCCCGCAGTGGCTGCCCATCTACCACGACGGCGGCAACGTCCGGTTCGTCGCTCGGCCAAGCAATTTGCAGCGCCCGAACGCAGATTGGGGCCAGCCCCGGGTGGTGTATTTGCAGCATGCGTCCGACCCCATCGCCTGGTGGACGCCGGACCTGTTGTTCGCCAAACCGGACTGGTTGCGGGAAAAGCGGGGCTACGACGTGCTGCCCGAGACGCAGTGGATTCCGGTGGTGACGTTCCTGCAAGTCACGGCCGACATGGCGGTGGCCGTCGATGTGCCGGACGGCCACGGGCACAAGTACATCGCCGACGTCGCCGACGCCTGGGCCGCGGTGCTGTCGCCACCCGGCTGGGCGCAGGACAAGACCGAACGGCTAAGGCCGCTGCTGCATCCCAGCGCCGACGGCGGCTAGCTGGTCCAGCACCCCGGAACGCGCCAGCGCGTGGTAGCCCCCGATGACGTCGGTGGCGCGGTACAGGCCCAGGTCCAGCAGCGCCGCGGCGGCCAGGCTGGAGGTGTAGCCCTCCGAGCACAGGATCACCCATTCGACGTCGTCGCCGACGGCCTCAGGCAGCCGGGCGTCGCTGGTCGGGTCGCACCGCCATTCCAGGACGTTGCGCTCGATCACCAGGGCCCCGGGCACCTCGCCCTCGCGGACTCGCTGGGCCTGCGGCCGGATGTCGACGAGCACGGCGCCACGCCGCAGCGCGTCGGGCACCTCGGCGGCGGTGACGCGGCGGTACCGGCGGCGGGCAGCGGCCAGCACCCGGTCGATCCGGCTCATCAGGGCCCTTCCGGTTGGTCGGTCAATACCGTGCGCTGACGGCGCAGCGTGTCCTGTTCGGTGACCTCGTAGTAGGACATCGCGGTCAGCGGCGGCGAGTAGGCGTGCACGCTCAGCGTCGGCTGCACGGCCGCGACGGGCCGGGGCGCCCACACCACGTCGTGCACCCAGCCCAGCGGGAACCCGGCCTGATCGCCGGCATCCAGGCGGCGACGCCGCAGCCGTCGGCCGTCCCAGCGAAATTCGTTGAGCGACCCGGACAGCACGGTCAGCGCGCCGAGCGACCCGCCGTGGTCGTGCAGCTCAGTCGAGTGGCCCGGAACCCAGCTGATCAGCCAGATGTCGAGTTCGTCGTCCCCGCGGATGCGGGTGAACCAGCGCTCGTCCACCGGCACGCCACCCGCTGGCAGCAGGTGGTCGCAGCGTCCGCTCAGCACGTCGTCGGCCGCCTGGTCGGTGGCGTTCAGCAGGTCGGGCACGCGCAGCCGGGTAGGTCCCGACGACGGGACCGAGGTGGTCAGTGCGTGCAGCGGAACTGGCGTAGCAAGGGGTAAAGACATCGGAGCTCCAGGGTGGACGGATCGGGCAAGCGGCGGCGCGTCAGGGCCGACAACACTCGCAAAATCCGAACTGCTCCATCACGCCCGACAGTGTTGCATAGATTGGCAGCGTGCGCTGGTGCCGTTACCGCCCCCTGCTGTGGGGCACGGTGGTGGTGGCTACCGGCATGGCGGTGACCATCGCGGGCTGCACGCACGACGTGAGCGGCCGGGCCGTATCGGCTCCGGCCCGGTCGTCGGCGGTGGCGGGCGGCGCGGGTTCGGTGCCGCCGGAAGCCATCGGCGTCTCCCCAGCTGGCGTGACGACCAGGGTCGACGTCCCCGCGGATTCGACCGAGGAAGAGTACTTCCAGGCCTGTCACGCCGCAAAACAGTGGATGGAGACCCGGCCCAAGAACGGCGAGTCACCATTCGAGCCGTACCTGGCGATGCTTCAGAAGTCGCCATCCGGCACCGCCGGAAGCTGGAACACGAAGTGGGCAGATCTGTCGCCGGCGCGGCAGGCGGCGGTGATCACCGCCGCGCGGGCAGCCGCCAACGACGAATGCGGATAAGGCCCGCTTGCCGGGCCCGAAGGCAGGCCCAACGCATTTGCGATCACGGCTGTGCGAAATTGCCGACCCGGGCCGATGATGGCAACTTTCGCCGCGCAAACTGAGTAGATGTCTGGCGGACCTGGCGCGGCTGTCGCCCGCACACGCGGGTCGTCGCCTATTCGGGTCGCACTGGCGCTCGGCAGCGGCGGCGCCCGCGGCTACGCCCACATCGGGGTGATCGAGGCGCTGCGGGAACGCGGCTACGACATCGTGGGGATCGCCGGCTCGTCGATGGGCGCGCTGGTTGGCGGTGTGCAGGCCGCCGGACGGCTGGACGAACTCGCCGACTGGGCGAAGTCGCTGACTCAGCGCACCATCCTGCGGCTGCTGGACCCGTCGATCACCGCCGCCGGCGTGCTGCGCGCCGAGAAGATCCTGGACGCGGTTCGCGACATCCTGGGCCCGATCAGCATCGAGGACCTCGACGTTCCCTACACCGCGGTGGCCACCGACCTGTTGGCGGGCAAATCGGTGTGGTTTCAGCGCGGCCCCCTCGACGTGGCGATCCGCGCGTCGATCGCGATACCGGGAGTCATCGCCCCGCACGAGGTCGACGGGCGACTACTCGCCGACGGCGGCATCCTGGATCCGCTGCCGATGGCGCCGATCGCGGCCGCCAACGCCGACCTGACCATCGCGGTGAGCCTCAACGGCAGCGAGCCCGGCGCCAGCCACGATGCGGAGCCCGGCGCCACCGTCGAGTGGTTGAACCGCATGATGCGCAGCACCACCGCGCTGCTCGACACCAGCGCGGTGAAGTCGCTGTTGGACCGGCCCACGGCCCGGGCGGTGCTCGGTCGGCTTGGTGCGGCGCTGCCGGAATCGGAAACGTGGTCCGCGCACTCCGACGACAAGCAAGTCCCCGAAGTTGCCGACGAGTCCGATGAGGTGCCCGAAATTCCCAAACTGGGCAGCTTCGAGGTGATGAATCGAACCATCGACATCGCCCAGTCCGCGCTGGCACGCCATACGCTGGCGGCCTATCCGCCCGACTTGCTGATCGAGGTGCCACGGTCGACCTGCCGAAGCCTGGAGTTCCATCGGGCGGTGGAGGTCATCGAGGCGGGCCGCGCGCTGGCCTCCAGTGCCCTGGACGCGCTGGAGGACGAGACCGACAGCGCGCCCGCGATCGAGGGCTGAGCTAAAGCGTGTCTAGGAACCGCGCGATCGCGGCCGCTTCTCGGCGGCCCTGCCGGCGTCCGGCCGACGCCGACCTGCCGCGGCAGCGTGGATCGAGGGCATTCGGGCCGAAAGCCGCCAACGAGTCGTCGTCGGCGAAGACGGTCAACGTCTTGCCAGGGAATTCTGCGATCTCGGCGGCCGGCCCAGGACCGAACGGCGACGGAGTGTCCACGCCGGACGGCACCAAGACCACCGCCACATCGCAATCGTCGGCGACGGGCAGATTGACCGAACTGCCCACCCCGCCGTCCATGTAGCGCCGTCCCCCGATGCTCACCGGTGGCCACGCTCCCGGCACCGCGCAACTGGCCGCGACGGCGTCCACCAGCGCGACACCGGAGTCCCGATCGAAAACGACCAGTTCGCCGGTTGCGACGTCGAGCGCGGTGATCCGCAGCTCCCGGTCCGGCCAGTCGTGTGACGGCAACCGCTGCGCGATCACCTGCAGGCGGACGGCCTCGGGAACGGTCTCGGTCGTCAGCGCCACCGACCCGATTTGCTGCATCCGGGTCCGCAGCCTGTCCTGCGGCTTGTCGCCCGAGGGTGGCGAATCGCGTAGCGCCGCAAGGAAAAGCTCCGTGATGACGTCGACGTCGACCCCCGGGTCCAATTCCGCCGAAGCCTCGGCGACTTGCCGCTCGAACAACTCGTCGAGCGCGCAACCGCTGCTGATCTGCGCGGCAACCGCCGAACCGGCCGATGTCCCGACCAGCACATCCGATTCCAGCAGCAGGTGTGCAGCCGCTGGGGCCTCGTCGGCAATGCCGAGCAAAATACCTGTCTCCCAGGCGATTCCCGCTAAACCTCCGCCGGCCAGGACGAGCGCTTGTCTGGTTGTCACCCCTCGAACCTAGTGTTGCGCCTGCTGCACCGCGTCGCTCAGATCCTCGCGGCGCAGCAGCTGCCTGGGCGGGTCGGGCAGCACCAAGGTTCGGGTGACCTGCAGCGCGGCTTGCGCTTCGGAGACATGGACCAGCTCGCCGGGGGCGAGCAGGCACCAGCCTGGGTCGTCGTCCATCCGTTCGGTGGCGAACACCACCGACTGGCGTGCATACAGATGCTCAGACCTCGCGCGGATTCGCTTGGTACGCAAGTCGAATTCGGTGTCGCGCGTAGCCGTCGGGCGGCGTTCCAGGAGGTACAGCTCGTGGGTGTCCGGGTAGCGCAGCGCCCACATGTCGGTGGCCGTGCTCAGCAATATGTTGACCGCATAGATCGGCACGTTCGCCGCCAGCCACCTCATCGCGTCGACCAAACCCGCTGTCACATCACCGGCCCGGGCGCGGATCGACCCGGTGATCAAGGCGAACACCCGCTCGGAATCGGTCTGCCCCAAGACCAGGTCGTCGGTGCCAACCTGGCGCAGCCGTTCGTCGATGGCGTCGAGGCCTTCCAGCACGCCATTGTGCGCGAAGATCCGCCCGTCCTGCAGGAACGGGTGGGTGTTGCGGACGTCGAGCGACCCCGTCGTCGCATAGCGAACGTGTGCCACGAACGTGGTGCCCGTCAGCTCGTGGGCCTCGGTAGCGAAGTCGGCGTCCTGCCATGCCGCTATCGGCTCCTTGTGCAGCTGGGGTTGGCCGCGTTCGTCGAAGATGCCAAGCCCCGTGCCGTCGGGGTTTCTGCGGCTCTGCTGGGAAAGGCTGTCCGGGGCATCCAGCAGCCAAAATGTCGCGGTACAAGCATGCCTGCCGGCGTGCAGGCCAAAGAGTCGGCACATAGGCTTCGGCGGTCAGCCGACCAGCCCCGCGGAGAGTTTTTCCAGCGTCACGCGGGCATAGCCCTTCCACATCTTGCCGAGCACCGGCAGCAGGTGCGCGGCCAGATCCGACTTGGCATGGATAGTCCATTGCCAGGTGACATTCGTTCCGGTCCCCGCGGGGGTGAAGCTCCACTGGCCGTCGATAGTGCTGACCAGCGGCGCCATCGGGCCGGTAATGCCGGACAGGGTGCAGCCGAAGGACCGCGGCGGGTCGACGCTGGTCAGCTGCTCCTGCAGGCTGCCACCACCGACCATGGTGATGACACGGGTCTGCCCTGCGGCATCCCAGTCACCGCTTTGCTCCCGGACTTCCTTGATCGGCGGGAAAAGCCCGTACCACTGCGAACAGATATCCGTCAGGGGTATGGGCATCGTTCTGGCGAACGCGTCTTCGACGGTGACCGGTATTGCCCGCGATTGCTCGACGACGACGGACCTTGCCATAAGAACCTCACCTTCCTCGTGAGCAGACACAGAGTCGCATGGTCCGGGGCGGATTTATGCGACTCTGCGTCTGCTCGCCAATACTCAGTCGCGGACTTCGGCGACGTCGTAGCCATTGTCGGCGTAGCGGGACCGGATGGTCTTCTTGTCGTACTTGCCCACGCTGGTGCGCGGAATCTCGTCGGCGAACGCCCAGCGCTCGGGCAGCCACCAGCGAACGACCTTGTCCGCGAGGAACTTTCGCAGATCGGCGGCGGTCACCGAACCGCCCTCGTTGAGCACGACGACGGCGAGCGGCCGTTCCTGCCAGCGCTCGTCGGGAACCCCGACGACGGCGGCCTCCAGCACGTCGGGATGCGCGATCAGGCAGTTCTCCAACTCGACCGACGAGATCCACTCCCCGCCGGACTTGATGACGTCCTTGGCGCGGTCGGTCAGCGTGATGAAGCCGCGTTCGTCGACCCGGCCGACGTCGCCGGTGCGCAACCAGCCCGACGCGAACTTGGACTCGTCGCGTCCCAGGTAGTAGGACCCGGCGATCCATGGGCCGCGAACCTCCACCTCGCCGACGGCTTTGCCGTCGTTAGGCAGTACCTGGCCTTCGTCGTCGACGATCCGGGCTTCCACGCCGCAGACGGGTTGGCCCTGGGTGCCGCGGTAGGCCCAGTGCTGGTCGGCCGGCGTTCCAGGCGGCGGCCAGGCCATGGTCGCCAGCGGCGACGTCTCCGTCATGCCCCACAGCTGCCGGATCTCGACGCCGTGTTTGTCCTCGAAGGTGCGCATCAGCGATACCGGCACCGCCGAGCCGCCGCAGACCACCAGCCGCAGCGACGACATGTCGTGGTCGGGGTCTTTCTCCAGGTAGTGCATGACGTCGTTCCAGATCGTCGGTACCGCGGCCGCCACCGTGGGCCGCAGCTTTTCGACCATGTCGATCAGCGATCGGGCGTCCAGGTGGGAATCCGGCAACACCAAGTCCGCGCCCGCCATCAGCGCGGCGTAGGGCACGCCCCACCCGTTGGCGTGGAACATCGGCACGATCGGCAGCGCGCTGTCGCTGGAACCGAGGCCCATGCCGTCGGCGGTACAAGCCGCCATCGTGTGCAGAAAGCTCGAACGATGGCTGTACACAACGCCTTTGGGGTTACCGGTGGTACCGCTGGTGTAGCACATCGCGGCGGCGGAATTCTCGTCGAGGTCTGGCCAGTCGAACTCGGTCGGCTCACCGCTGATCGCCTCGCTGTAGCGCAGCACGTTCTTGCCGGACTCCTGCAGTGGCGCCAGATCTCCCTCGCCGACCGCGATCACGGTGTGCACGGTGTCGAGGGTGGGCAGGATCGGTCCGAGCAATTTCGCCAGCGACATGTCGAGGAGCACCACCTGGTCCTCGGCCTCGTTGGCGACGTAGGTGATCTGCTCGGGAAAGAGCCGAATGTTGAGGGTGTGCAACACCGCGCCCATGGTGGGCACCGCCAGGTAAGCCGCCAGATGTTCGGCGTTGTTCCACATGAACGTGGCGACACGCTGGTCGCCGGTGATCCCGATGCCGCGCAAGGCATTTGCCAGCTGAGCGGCTTGCTGACCCACTTCGCGGTAGCTGGTCTCCCGGTATCCCGTGCCGGTTGCGGTGGTGACGGTGCGTGCCCCGTGCACAGTGCAGCCGTGCCGCATCACGGCGGTCAGTGTCAACGGAAAGTCCTGCATCGTGCTGTACATCGATGTACCGCCTTATGAATCTCGGCGCAGCACCGCCGCCTGATGTTCAGTCGGGCGAATGCTATCGCCGCAGCGCGCGATGAGGAACGGGTTCCCCCGAGAAGCGTGTTTTACCCAGGCAGTGGGTTAGACGAGTGCCGCCTCGTACTGCATCAGCTCGGGCATGGCCCACTCGCCCGAAGCATCGCTTGCGACGCTCGTGACAGTCGACACGACGGGCGCAACGGTGACTGCGCCCTCGTAGTCGGCGATGTACAGGTGCTTGCCGTCCGGGCTTTCCGCCAGGCACGACGGCTGCGTCGCCACTTTGACCGTGCCGATGACGTCGTGGGTGAGCGTGCACAGCACGGCGATGCCGTCGTCGCTGACCAGGTAGGCGCGGTCGCCATCGCCGCTGATGGTCAGGCCGGTGAGCAGACCGCCGATCTCGGCGATCTTGCGGGTGCCGGTGATCTTGTTGGTGCGGGTGTCGACAACATCGACCACCGAGCCGGCATCGAAACCGCAACTGGCCACATAGGCGATGGCCCCGTCGGGGCTGAGCGCGACGTCGCGCATGGGCAGACCGATCTCGACGGTGTCGATGACGCGCCAGCCGTTGGGGCTGATTCTGCTCTTGCGACGCCGGTGCGAGCCCCTTTCGGCACGGCCCGAGTCGCCGTCGGCGCGGGCGGCGAGCACCACAAGCCGGCCGCCGCGCGGGCCGTTGGTTCCGACGTAGAGGCGAGACCCGTCGGCGCTGACCCGCACGCATTGCGTGCTGGTGCCCGGAATATCAGCGACGTCGATCACCTCGACCTTGTCCGTCGTGGTGTCGATGACCGCGACGTCAGCGGCGCGAGCACCATTGCGGCTGGCGTAGAGGTACTTTCCGTCGGAACTAACCGCCAGGTCACTGACGCTCAGCGCCAGCCGATGGGTCGCGACGACGGTGTTGCTGGACATGTCGATGACAGCGATCGAGTCGTACGCCGGCGACGCGGTGCTGATGTAGGCCCGACGGCCGTGCTGGCCGCCGATGACGATTCCGTACGGCTCGTTGACGCCCTCGACGGTGTGCACGGTCCGGCAGACGTCGGCGTCGATGACAGAGACGCTGTTGCGGCCGTAGTTGCTCACCATCAGCCGGCTGCCGTCGGGGCTGACGGCGATGCCGCTGATCGGGCCGTTGCGCACCGCGATCTCGACAACGTTCGCGTCGCCTGGTGCCACCTTGAGCTCCGGTATCCGGTCATTGTGGCCATAACGGGCGACCTGTCGGTCGTTCCTGCGAGTCACGCTGGCACCGCCTTTGCTCTGTTGTCGGACGTGCACATGGGCAGTCAGACGTCGCGACAATGCCTGTGCGACATCGGTAGCCCTTGATCAACCGAATTTCAGCGCCGAAAAATGAAGCGCTGGTACGACTGCTTTGAATTACGACCCTACCGGTTGGATTTTGGCCGAAAAGAATTCAATTTCTATCGTGTAACTCGCGTCACTCGGCCAACTCAGACTCCGCTTAGAATTCAGCAATCGGGTATTTCGCAGCCAACTTGCTAGCAAGCCGAAAACACGCTGCTCAGCAGTCGCCCTGCTGGTTGTCGCTAACCAGGCCAAGGGAAGTCACGCGTCCGCGAAAATAAAGAAACTCTTAGAGTTGGCGGACGAAAGAGGCAAACATCACATTCTGCGCTTTACGGCGTGTTCCGGCAGGCCTGCTAACTGAAGTGCGTGCGCGGCCGCCGCAACGCGACATCGTCCACGATGATGTCGAGCTTCTCGTTGTAGAACGCGACCAGCCCCGCGATCGGGGCAACGGCCGGCAACGGGTAGTGGTAGGTCCACGCGAGGTCGGGATACACGGTGTCACCCACCCGCACCGACCAGTAGCCCGACGTCGTTCCCTTGTACGGGCACAGGGTCTGCGTCGACGTCGGTTCCAGATGCTGGAAGAACACGTCGGTCGGATCGATGTAGTACCTGGTGGGCAGACCCGTTTCGAAGAGCAACACCGGAGAGCGGGTGTCGGCGAGCAGCACGCCGTCGAGTTCCACGCGGACGCGCCGATGCGATCGCAGCGCATCGACGCGTGAATACGGATTGCGTGGGTGGCCGTAGATCTGCTCGTCTTCTTCGAACCAGCGCAGCGGATCCCATTCGAATCGCACATAGCCCGCCACGGGGCTGTCGCTCTCGAAGACCCGCGCCGCCGACTTATGGTTCTGGCCGGCGCCGACCACCGAGTGCAGCCGCGACGGGCCGAACTGTACTTTCTGCGGGTGGTCCTCGTCGCGCAGAAACTCCGTCCCGACATCCTGCAGAGGGATGTAATACGCTGGGTAATAAGGGATTTCCCAAACGTATCGAGCCTCGGTGGTATCGAAGACCAACTCGTGGCCCAAGAAGCCCCGCACGCGGCGCGGTGCCGGCTCGATCCTTCCCCGGGTGGCAGCTACTTCGGGATAGTCAGCCATGAGTCACGCTGTGCGGACGGCAGATGTGCTAATCGCGTACATCATTCCAGCTTGCCACCCACGCGGGTGGGGAGCTGCTAGCGGTCTTGTTGGCAGGTAGCGGTCGCCCGGGTTTTTGTCGGACCTGTCTGGGATTATCCGCGGCATGAACAGGCAGAAACTGCGGGAATGGCGCGGTGTCAAGCCGGTCGCGCCACGGTCGGGGTGTGCGATCACCACCCGGCTTCGTACGTCACCCGCCGACGAGCACGTGCTGGATGCGGTGGCAGCCCATGTTGGCCGCGTGAGACGAGCGGACTTGGCCCAGCAATCGCGGCCGACACCGACAGATGCTGCAAGCGATGCTGATGCGCGGCGGCAAGCGCGCAGGGATCGGCTCAACACCCGCAAGACGGCGTTGACGGCCCAGTCCAGTGCCCGGTGGGCCAATGCAGTCATCGCCGGCAACGATGAGCAGTACAGGCTGGCCCGGGAGGGCCAGCAGCGCCACATCATCGGGTTGCGGGAGGCGATCACCACGATCGAAAAACGCCTGGCCGCTCCCACCGGCGACACCCTCACCGCCGCCCAGTGTGCCCAACGCCGCAATGCGCGGCTACCCAAGGGCTACGCAAACGGGGCCGAGAGGTTCGCCAAACAGCAACGGCTGCAAGCTCTGCGCGCGCAACTGGCCCGGGTCACGAGCGATTTCAACGCTAAGCGGGTGCGTGTGGTCGAAGGCGGCAAACGGCTCGCTCGCACACGCCATCACCTCCAAACCGCCGGTTTGAGCGCGCACGCCTGGCGCCGGGAATGGGAGTGTGCCCGATATCGGATTCAGGCCAAGGGTTCTGGGGATGAGCCGTTCGGGAATCTGACGATCACCGTCACCGCGGCCGGGCAGGTCAGCATCCGGCTGCCGAAACCGTTGGAGTATCTGGCCAACGCCGCACGAGGCCGCTACGTGCTGTCCGGCGCGGCGGTGTTTTCCCACCGCCGCGAAGAATGGACCGCACGCACCACCGGCGGTCAGTCGGTCGCCTACACCATTACCCGCAAACCCAGTCGCGGTGGGCGATACCTGACCGCCTCCTGGGCCAACAACAGCGACCCAGCCGCCGCCGTCAGCGGCGACGATGACGGCGAGGTCCGTGGCGTTGGACCGGTCGTGGGGGTGGACCTCAACGACGGCCACCTCGCCGTGCAGTGCCTCGACGGCCACGGCAACCCGGTCGGCCGCCCGCAGCGCATCGACATCGACTGCACCGGCACCTCATCGCGCCGGGATGCCCAAGTGCGCCACGCGATTACCCGGCTGATCCACTACACCAGCCAGCATCGCATCACCGCGATCGCAGTCGAAGACCTCAAGTTCGCCGACGCCCGGGCCACCGGACGGGAAACGATGGGCCGCGGCCGGCGCGGTAAACGCTTCCGCCGCGCCGTCGCCAGGATCCCCACCGCAGTATTCCGCAACCGGCTCACCGCGCAAGCCCACCGCGCCGGTATCACCGTGTTCGCGGTCAACCCCGCCTACACCAGCACCTGGGGCGCCCAGCACTGGCAACGCCCCTACACAGACGTCACCCGACACCAGGCAGCCGCCACCGTGATCGGCAGACGCGCCCAAGGATTCAAGGCGCGGCGACGGAAAGGTGTGACACCGCGGCGACCAGAGGATCGCCCGGTGAGAGCTACCAACCAGACCGCACCCCACAACCCGCAGGCGAACACCAGTGCCCGCCACCGGCCAGGGACACGGGGAACCACATCCCGCGCGCCCAACCGGACAAGAACGCAGACATCGGGCCGGGCAACCGTTACCCCGGCGACGGCCAACAACGGCCAACAACGTCAGTAACGGTACTGTCCTACGTGTGGCGTTTCGGCGGGAAAGCCCCAGTCGCGGGCGACGGTTGCGGTTCAGCGAGGCGATCATGGAGCGCATCGCAATGAGTCAGGCCGGCTACCAGTTCGCGGTGCACCTGGCGCCGCGTATCGACAAGGTGCTGATCCCCCGTACAAATGGCCGCCTGAGCGCGATGGGGCTCGACAAGGTCGGGCTGGTCACCAGCACCGGCGCCAAGTCCGGAGAGCAGCGCACCCACCCGCTGGCCCTGATCGAGGACGGCGAAGGGCTGTTGGCAATCGGCTCCAACTACGGGCGTCCAAGCCATCCGGCGTGGAGCGCCAACCTGAAGGCACACCCTGAGTGCACGATCGAATTCAAGGGTCCGCCAAAGAAGTACCGCGCCGAACTGCTCACTGGCGACGCCCGCACCAAGGCGTGGACCACCGCCGCCGACTTCTACCCCGGATACGAGAGCTATCGGACCAGCTGCGCGCCCCGTGAGATCAGGGTCTTTCGGCTTACGCCCACCACTTGAAGTAGGCCGAGCAGACGCAAAAGCACCCGCACGCCCCGCGTGTCGGGTGCTTTTGAGTCTGCTCGCGCCCGCTCAGCCGACTTTGATCGGCACCAGCACGGTTTCCATTTTGGGCGGCAGCAACGTCGTGTCGACGGTGAGAATCTCGCCGCTGTCCTGAGTGCCGTTGGGCAGCATCTTCGGCGCGAGCGTGAACGGCGGTGTCCGCGACGCCAAGCCGGCCAAGCCGAAATCGCTGTCATTGGCGATCATCAGCGTCTTACCGCCGTCGCGGCTGATGACGCCTTCGATCTTGTCGTGCCCGAAGAAATCACCGTTGGCCGACAACGAGCGCGCCAATTCCCCGAGATCCAGCTTGAGCGTTTTGGTGGCAACGGTGATCCCGGCAACCTTGAGTTTGGCTACGGCGGCCGCGTCGGTGCTGACGCCGACCAGAGTCTCGATCGGCACGCCGTTGACCAGCAGCCCGCCGGCGTCGGCGCGATAGGACGTCCCAGGCACCGTCGAGTGGGGCCCGATATCGGTGGCCCCGGAGATGTCGGCCAGATAGATCTTTTTGTTGCCGCCGGGCGCGGCCGCGCCGTCACGCTCGTCGATCAGGAACGTGGTGGCGCTCAGTGCTGTGATATCCGAAACGCCCACCTTCGTGTCCTGCGGGTTGGCAAGCGGATATAGGTACTCGTGCACATTCGAGCGGTCGGCGATGTTGACCGTCACGATGCGGGTGACCGGGACGGACTTAGCCGAGCCCACCAGCCCCGGTGTGTTGAGAGCCGACTGCATGATGCCGACCAGCGTCGTACCGTCGGGGGTGATCGTCAGCCCCTCCATGCCTTGATTGGGGCTGCGCAGCGAAAGCTCCCGCGGCAAGGTTCCGTTGAACGGCGAAAAGCGTTCCAGCTCTCTGCCATTCGCGTCGAAATGGACGACGAAAGGCCCATAGTCGTCGGACACCCAAAAGGTCCCGTCGGCCATGGCGACCAAGCCTTCGCCGTCCAGGCCGTGATCGGATGGCGCCAGCGGGTTGCCGTTGAGGTCGACCAGCGTCTCGCCGGCGACCGCCTGCGGGTCGATGAGCCCCACCAGGGGCTCGCCGTCACGTCCGGTCAGCATGATGATCTGCTGCAGCGACGCCACCCCGCCGGCGAGTTTGAACTTGGCGATCTGCGGGTGGAAATCGGGTTGTGGCAGCACCACTTCGTTGGGCGTACGCCCTGCGACAGCAGGCCCGCGGTCGGTGAGGCCGTAGATCTCGTCGGCGCTGCCCGGTACCGCTGCGATCGCAGATCCATGTGCATTGGGCTGGATGGCAACCTCGCCGATGATGGTCGACGGCGACTGGTCCTCGGCGTAGAGGCGGACGGCGCGGCTGACGGTGACCGGAAGCTGATCGGTACCGGTGAAGCCGGCGTCGGGCGTGTAGATCATTGCCCCGTACGAGCCGTATGCGATGGTGCCGTGCGCGGGCTTGCCGAACGACACCGGCGTTACACCCTTGGTGGCGGCCAGCAGCTGGCCGGGCGAGATGGTCAGAACTGCACCAGGTTTCGTGCTCGGTTTGCCCCCGGCCTGCTTTGCCGGGTCAGCGGGCGGCACGTCCAGCGACGAGCACGCCGACGCTGCCAATAGCGCCGTTGCCGCCGCGGTTGCCGCCCAGCTCTTCGCGAATGCCAAGCCGACTTCCAATCAGTGCCGCTTGTCGCGCACTTTGTAGGTCGAGGGCCACGATTTGCGGGACTCGTCGCCGGTCAGCGGGGTCCCCATGCCGCCGACCTTGACGCTGTAGGCCTCTTTACCCGGGCCGACCTCGCGATTGGCGTGTTCCTGGGCGAGGTAGTAGAGCTCGTCGATGGTGGCTTCGTCGTAGGCGACGAACGAGGTCTCTCGGGCGACGTCGTCGATCCCGGCCATCATCCGGTCGGGCAGCAGTCGCGACGCCAGCGCCGTCGCGCCGAACAAAGAGAACGGGATGATCCAGTAGCAGACGTACGAGAGCGGCGTGCCGGCGTCCAGGAGGCTGGCATGACTGTGCACGATCGGTGGAATCGACGACGAGACCGTCATGAGGGCGAACGTGGCCACCCAGATCCAGGTCAATACCCTGGTCAGCCGGCCGAACAGCTCGGTTTTGACCACGTCGGCGGGCTGTTCGGCCGCAGCGAACTCGTGTACGAACGGTTTGCCGATCAGCACGCTGACGAGTGCGACGATGAAGATCCCAGCGTTGCTGATCGGCAGTAACCAGGGCGCCATCGCTGATTCGCTGGTCACCATCACCAATTCGGCTAGCACCACAAACGCTGCGACGGAACCTATTTCGAGCGCACCCGACGGCTTTCCGGCGGCACGCCCGATCACGAACGCGACGACGGCGACCACCAGCGCGATCAGCACAGCGGCACGGAACGGAACGTTACCGACAAGCACCCAATAAACGATCCACGGCGTCAAGCCGAACAGCATGCCCACGATGGGCCAGTGTATGAGTCGCGGTTTGCCGTGCTGTCGGCGGTAACCGACAGCGCATCGGTCGTTTGCGCACGGTCGCAAGCTGGATCGCGACACACGGGGTCCTAGGCGCAGCCGTCACAGCAGTCACGCGTGTCCCTGCAAGGGCGCGGTCATTGTTTTCCGCAATGCGATATCACCGGTTTCCCGGTGCCCAAGTGGCCCGTGTGACGAGAGTGCCGGCTGCCATCGGCTGGTCGCCCGACGCTGCCGGATTGACCGTCTCGCCGAGATCTGTCGATCTGATCGCATAGATCGAACGCGATGATGTCGGACCCTCTTCGCGGTATTTGCTCAAAGCCGCTTTGCGGGACGTATCGGGGGCGTTCCCGAGGAGCGTTACAACGCAGCCAGCGCCTTCGCGACATTCATGGCGACGACGTTGTAGTCGCGGTCGGTGAAGATCCCGAAATTACCGGAGTACCAGACGTCTCGGGTACCGGCCAGGACAAAGCCGCCCACCCCGTTCGTGACCAGCCCGGCGCCGATATCGGGATACCGTTCGAATCCGCGTTCTCCGCCGCCGGCTTGTGCGACGGTTTGGAACGCGGTACCCGCCGAGGTGAAAACTTGCTGCGCTGACGTGCCACCGTATTCCACCTTCGTGGTAGTGACGACGATGGTCGCCTTACGGTTGGCCGCATACGGCGCGACCCTGATGTGCAGCCATCGATTGTCGTCGACCTGATAGTTGCACTCGACCGCACCGGGGATGTTGTCGAGCTTGACCGGCCCACGGAAGACCGTGCCGATAGCGGCCTGAACAGCGTCGACCGTCAGCGGGCAGATCGGGTCGGCGGGGTTGGCTGGGGCGGTGGATGCGCCGCTGGAGGTAGCGGCAGCGGCGCAAGAGGTCGTGCCGGCGACGCTCGATGTCGTCGAGTGCGTCGTCGTATTGCTGCCGCAAGCGGCGACCGGCAGCATCGCGACCGCGAGGGCAACCGCCGTGGACAGGCTCAATCTCACAGCGACACCATGAAGCAAGATTCCGTGTAACACAAGAATTTTCAGTGCATTCATAGAATCGCGACGATTTTGGATCAGGCGTGCCGGCGGCAGCGGTCGACGAGGATCTCAGCCAGCCGTTCGGGCTCGCTGACCATCAGACAGTGGCAGGTGTCGATTGTGAACAGCGTCTGCACACCGCCGATCGCTTCGATGCCCCTGAGCTGAGCCTGCATCGAGAGAGCGCGATCACGCAGGGCGAGTATCCACGTTCGGGGGATGTCGTCGGGCACTCCCCGCCGGGACGCTTTTTCCGCGAGAATTCGCGCGGATTCCGGATATAGCCTGTCGGCCATGAATTTTCGCTTCGCTTTGGGGACGCCATTGAGGTAGCCCAACCTGATGCCCACCGCCGGCGTCTGACTTAGTCCGCCTCGCTTGGCATTACGCCGATCAACCATTGCTAACGGCCCAGTCAGGTTGTCCACCAACGACTTTCCCTCGGGGGGCACGAACGCTGTCGCGAGCACCAACTCGCGCACCCTGGACGGGCCAAGTTTGGCCGCGACACCGGGAACCGTGAGCCCCGCCATCGAATGTCCGACCAGCACGATGTCGTCCAGTCCGGCGTCCTCGACGTCGGCGACGACGGACTCCACAAAGTCGGCGATGGTGACCGTGCGCAGGTTCCCCGGCTTGCCACGCCGCCCTGGCAGGTCGACCGCCAGCACTGTCAGCTCCGGCTCCAGCCGGCGGATCTCGTCGATAGTCAGATCCCACGAGTCGGCCGCCAGCCCGCCGCCGTGTACGAGAACCAATGCGGGCAATGCCATCCGATTCACCGGTCCCGCTGAGGAGTGGACGAGTCGGTGTTCAGCGCCATCGCCAGAAAATCGAGGTGCCACAGCGACTGGAAGAGGTTGCGGCCGAACTCTAGCAAGCCAGCGTGACTTTCCTGGGTCACATCGCTGCGCTGCGCGAGACATTCGGCGATCTGTCGAATCGTGCGACTGCCGTCGACGTGCTGAACAAAGGGCAGCTGAGTCGGGTTGAGCTTGAATTTGGCCCCAGGCGAAAGGATTTCGTCGCCGGATAGCAGACACGCGGTACGCATTACCGGAACATAGTCGAGCGATCCGGCCGTCGAAAAATCGATCGTGTAATCCGCTTTGCGACGTTCCGGGCGGCACGCGATGAAGAAGTGCGTAGCGTTCGACGTTTGGAGACGCTCCATCACCGACCACTTTCGGGTGTCGGGTAGCTGGTCCAAAATTGATTTGAATCCGCTTACCGGCATCAAAAGATCGTTCGGGTAGTACGGCGTTTTATGAAACCAGCCCTGGAAAGTGAGCCCCGCCGAACTGACCAGGTCCAGACACTCGTGAGCGGTGTAACTTCGCTGTCGGCTGTGGAGGAAGGTGTCGACCAGGGCGCCGTCGTTCAGCAAATCGTGCGCCCGCTTGAGGTAGTTCAGGACGGGGTGGTCCGCCGGTAGCAGCGCAATCGCGTCTTTGACCAGTTGGACTGACGCCGCGTCCTGGGAAAGGCCGAGGTCGCGAAAGACCGATTCGAGTATGTCGACACCGAGCCGGCCGTACTTCGCGTAGAGCATGACACCTAATGCCCCGTCGGTGCGCAAACAGTCGGCCAGAGCTTTGAGTCCGGCCTTCGGGTCTGCTAAGTGGTGCAGTACGCCGCTGGAAACGATGAGGTCGAAGTCGCGTCCGAGCGATGACACCTCTTCGATCGGAAGCAGATGCAACTCCAAATTATCCAGCCCGTGCTTATCTTTCAGATATTGATGGTGGTTCAGGGCAGAACGGCTGACATCGATCGCCACTACTTTCGCGCCGGGGTTCATAAACGCGAAAACGGCCGCCTGGTAGGTGCCGCAGCCCGCGATCAGAATGTCGAGGTCCGGTCTATATTCCCGGTTCGGCCACAACACCCGATGAGCCCAGAACGGATCGAACCAATCCCAGTGGTTTTTGGTCCACACTTCGAGGTCGGTTACCGCAGGTGGATACTCCCGCTGATCGTATTGGCGGGAGACAGCATCAACCCGCGGATCGTCGGTCACTTCGGCGCCGGCTCCCTAGCAGTGGCGTATCGGGCAGCGATCGCGACCAACTTACTGCGGTTGGCGAGTTTTTGGACGGAGCCGAACGATGTCAAGCCATTTGGTTATCGCCTTACGTCGGCGCTAACTCATGTCGCAGAGTTCGCCCTGACGACGGGCTTCGCAAGCGCCCATAGCTGTGGGGGTGTGGTCGGAGTCGAAGGTCGAGAATGGAAATACGTTGCGGCAAAGATGATTTGCGGTCAGAAGGGGCGATGGAGTTGTTTCAGCGAGAGCAAAAATCGGCGCGCAAAACCTCACCACCGTTGGCTAAATTTTTGGCAGAAGTCCGGTGTTTGCGTGATTCAGCGTGACTCAGAGGGTCCCTGGTGTTCCTACTGGCACACGCGGGATATCGGCACCGGGCGCGGCGCCCAATTGCAGGGCGTCCAGTGCTGCCACGCGTACAGGGCACAGCGCTGTGGCGACTGCCGCCGTGACTGACCCCTCGCAGGCTGCGCATCGGCTGCGTAAGGGAACTTGTCCACCTAGCGGACCTAACAACCGTAAATCCCTTTGACGTGCGGTAATACGGTGTGGCTGACACCGTCAAAAGCCGTCACCCGGCCGGGCTACTCGATTGATTGTGTGAGCCGCCGGTGCTAGCTTGCCGCGAGCGCGTTAGCGGCCTCAGTTGCCGCGTACGACCCGGCGCTAGTGCTCAGGGCGTTGACGAACATCTCGTGGATCGTGGCGGCTTGGGCGCTTATTGCCTGGTAGTTGGCGGCGTGGGCGGTGAACTGTGCGGCTGTTAGCGCTGAGACCTCGTCGGCTGCAGCGGGAACCACCCCTGTGGTGGGAGCTGCTGCGATCGCGTTCTCGGCCGACAGTGCCAAGCCGACACCTTGCAAGTCGGCGGCCGCGGCGGCCAGCAGCTCCGGTTGTGCTGTTACGAAAGACATTTCGCTTTTCCTTTCTTGCTATCCCCACTTGGGTTTAGGTGGTGAGGGCTTGGGATTGTTGGTGGACGACAAGTGCACGGCGTGGACGCCCGGCTTCGTCGACAGTTCCTCTAAGAGGCCTTCCAGATGCGCCTTATCGGTGTGCCAGTGCTGCACCGACTCCGGCTTTTGCGACAGTTCAGCCAAGACGCGTTCGAGTTTTTCCGGATTTTTGCCGTCCTTAGCCGACATGGGACGACCCAGTCCGCGGGCGGGCTGTCCGGCCATCGCGCGGGGAACGGTACCGCCCACGGCGCTTCCGGCCAGGCTTGCCAGAGCCATCTGACCGCAAAGGCCTCCGGCGGTATCCATGACCACCGGCGCGGCAACCGTGCTGGTACCCTGCAAGACGCTGGCGGCCAACCTGATCGTCGGAGTGGCCGTGGCCCAGCTCGGCGGCACCGACAATGCCCCCACCAAGCCCGCGCTCCCGACACCCGCCGATACCCCGGACCCGCCCGCCAGGGCGGCTGCTCCCAATGCCTGCGTGCCCGAACCAAGCTCCGCGAACAGCGGACCCTCTAGTTCGACCGCCCTGTCATTGATGGTCCGTGCCGCGGCCACCAAGACCACGCTGTTACTGACCATTGCGTCGCTAGCCGGGGTGGCTCCTTTGGCGATGAACTCAATATTCCCGGCGGCGAGCGCCAAGGGAGATGAATTCAGGCCGCTCAGCAAATTCGTCAATGATTGCGGCGACGGCGGATCAGCCGCCGCCGGTGTCGCGAGGCTTTGCAGCGCTTGCGGCGTCGCCGACATCAGCTGCGGCAACGTCGATTGTGCGTTAGTGCCGGCGGACGTCCCAGTGGCTTGGGCGACCGCAGCGGCCTGGCCGGGAAGCCCGTCCGCGTTGGTGGTCTGCGGCGGGGGGCTAAACGGTGTCAACCGGGTGACGGTCGCCGAGGAACCGGCATAGCCGTACATTGCGGCCGCGTCTTGGGCCCACATGGCCCCGTACTGCGCCTCGGTGGCCGCAATCGCCGACGTATTCTGGCCCAAAATGTTGGTCGCCACCAACGACGACAGCTGACTGCGGTTTGCCGCGATCACCGGCGGGGGCACGGTCGCTGCGAATGCGGTCTCATAGGCAGCCGCTGCCGTCCTGGCTTGGGTGGCTGCCTGCTCGGCCTGCGCCGCGGTGGTACTCATCCACGCCGCGTACGGTGCGGCCGCAGCCGTCATCGTCGTCGATGACGGACCCTGCCACCCAGCAGTCAGCCCTGAAATCACCGAGGAGTAGGAGGCGGCGGTCGAGCGCAACTGGGCGGCCAACCCATCCCACGCCGCCGCCGCGGCAACCATGGACCCTGACCCGGGACCGGTGTACATCCGGCCCGAGTTGACCTCGGGCGGCAACGCCCCAAAATCCATCACGACCCCGTAGCCCTCCGCACGCGTGTCGGCGGCCTCGGTGCACGCCTGGTCGCGGCCGCCAACATTTCCCGCTGCATAGTCACCACAGACATCTGTCCTCCTTGTTTTGATCGAGCACCGTCTGTAAAGCCTGAGCGACAAGCACTTTGCGCACGATCGCCGTGCTTTCAGTCGTCGACGCCATGGCCACCGAGCCAATCGTGGCGGGGTAGAAGTCGATCTTGCGGTCGAAGGTCATCGAAGGTCTCCAACAATTCAGGTCCGGGCCGGTAGGGCGATGCAACGGCGGCTATTCCTCTGCGTCGTCGGCGGGTATCACGATGATGGTGGCCGTCGTGGCAGCCCCTCCAACAGCAGCGCCGCCCCCTACGCCGAAGGACCGGGCAGGGCTACCACCGGTGCCGACCATGGCGCGTCCGGCCATGCCGGACCAGGCCATATTGCTGAACAGGCTTCCCGGGCCGTCTGCCGCGAGCGCCGCCGGAGCGGCACCGAGACTGGTTTCGGGCAACACTGCGGCGAGCGGTCTGACCGCTGGCGCGGCCGCGGCCCAACTTTGCGGCACCGAAAGGCTTCCGACCAAGCCGGCGCGGCCCATGCCCGCCGAGACTCCAGCCCCACCTGCTGAGCCCACCACTCGCGTCCCCAAACCAAACTCGGGACCCAGCCCCGACTTCAACCGGTCCCTTTCGAGCCTTCCGGCCGCGCTGGTCAGGTTCGCCCCGTTTTGGGGCAGCAGATAACCTGCTAGACCTAATAGATACGGGCCGCCGCCAGTGCCGTACAACGAAAGGGGCCCTAACGGACCAATGAGAAACTGGTCGAGTGAGAGCAGCGACGGCGGATCAGCCGCGACCGGTGTTGCGAGGCTTTGTAGTGACTGCGGCACCGCAGACATCAGCTGCGGCAACGTCGATTGTGCGTTAGTGCCGGCGGACGTCCCGGTGGCTTGGGCGACCGCAGCGGCCTGGCCGGCAAGCCCGTCCGCGTTGGCGGTCTGCGGCGGCTGGCTAAATGGCGTCACCTGTGCGGCGGTTGCCGAAAAGCCGGCGTAGCCGTACATCACTGCAGCATCTTGGGCCCACATCTCGGCGTACTGGGCTTCGGTGGCCATGATCGCAGGCGTGTTTTGACCGAAAATGTTGGTTGCGATCAGGGCCATCAACTGTGCGCGGTTGGCCGCGATCATCGGCGGTGGCACCGTTGCGGCGAACGCGGCTTCATAGGCGGCTGCCGCCGACCGGGCCTGGTTGGCGGTCTGCTCGGCCTGGGCGCCGGTCGCACTCATCCACGCTGTGTAAGGCGCGGCCGCCGCTGCCATCGTGGCCGACGATGGACCCCGCCACCAGCCGGTCAAGTTAGAGACTATCGACGCGTAGGAGGCCGCCGCCGAGTGCAGTTGGGCGGCCAACCCATCCCAGGCTGCCGCGGCGGCCAACATCGAACCCGACCCTGCACCGGCATACATGCGACCGGAGTTGACCTCTGGCGGCAACATTCCGAAATCCATTGCTAAACCACGCAACTAAACCGCGAGGTGATCGGACTCACGGTGACCCGCCCCGACCGGCCGTATCCGGCACTGATGATCCACACTGTGCTGTTTCTCCTCTGCGGCTACATAACCTGACCCCACGACGGTCGCCAGGTGATCGGCTCGGCCTACGTGTCGAGGTCTTCCAGGTAAGCGGCGGGCTCACCGCCGGCGGCGGTAAACGCTGTGAGGGCACGGACCAGCCCCCGGCGTTCTGGCGCTGGCATCTTTTCGACGATGCCGGCGATTTCAGCCCGTCGGTGCGAGGTGACCTGGCGCACTACCTTGCGGCCCCGCGTGGTGAGCGCGGCCAGCAGTTCGCGCCGCGAGGTGGGATGCGGCAGCCGGTCGATGAGTCCGGCGCCAACAAGCCGGTCCACCATCCGGCCGGTGGCCGATGGTTTCCCACCCAGCAGTCCCGCCAGCGTGGCGAGGTTCATCGGGCCTCGGTTGGACAAGATCACCAGGGTACGAAACTGCGGAATCGTAATGGTCTCGTCGACCGAAGCAATCGAGTGAGCCGAAATAGCCACCAGCAGTCGTGATGCGGTCAGCAACCCGTCGGTGATCGCATCGAGTGACTCATCAATTACCGTCGCGTGTTTGGTGGGCATCGGTGCTCCCCTTGTCCGAGCCGGTCAACGTGCTCTTCGCGCCCCGCACGCGCGTATAAGGCAATATTAGCAGGATTCTACTATCAGAGCTATAAATAATTTCTTAGTGCTACTATCAGCGGCGGCATCATTCACTGTGGGCGTGCAGTCCGCCGCCCCGCCGACGAGGACGTCGCAGCAGACTCCCTCTTCTCTTCTTTGGAGGCCCCGATGGACATCGACACCACTACAGGCGAAGATCACACCTTGGCGAGCGACCACCGGGCGGTGTGGGCGCTCGGCGACTACGCGCTGATGGCCGAGCAGGTGATGGCCCCCCTAGGCCCGGTGCTGGTGGGCGCTACCGGTATTGGCCCGGGCGATCGGGTGCTCGACGTCGCTGCCGGATCAGGCAATATCTCGATCCCCGCCGCCATGACGGGTGCCACAGTCGTTTCCAGCGATCTCACGCCAGAGCTGCTGTACCGCTCCCAAAAGCGGGCTGCCGAGCGCGGTCTCACGCTTGAGTGGCGCGAAGCCAATGCCGAAGCCCTGCCGTTCTCCGACGGCGAGTTCGACGCCGTGATATCCGCGATCGGCGTGATGTTCGCACCGCATCATCAGCTTGCGGCCAACGAGCTGGTGCGGGTCACTCGATCCGGGGGCACGATCGGGCTGATCAGCTGGACGCATGAAGGATTCTTCGGCCAAATGCTGGCCACGATCAGGCCGTATAGGCCGATTATGTTGCCGGGCGTGCCGCCGGCAGCGTTGTGGGGGCGCGAGGACTATGTCAGCGGGTTGCTGGGAGACGGAGTCAGGAAAATCAGTACCCAGCGTAAAACGCTAAGGGTGGACCGCTTCCGCAGCGCCGAGACGATCCACGAATACTTCAAGACCCATTACGGCCCGACGATCAACGCCTACCGCAACATCGGCGACAATCCCGTGCTTAGCGCCGCACTCGATGCCCAACTCACTGAACTCGCCCAACGCCACCTCCACAACGACGTCATGGAGTGGGAATACCTGCTCGTCACTGCAGAAAAACGATGAGCCGGACCATTCGGCACGTGCTGCGTATGCAACCGAAAGCGCGATGTCCTCCTCGTTGAGGACACGCTGCAGGAAAGGTGAAGAGGGCATGGCCGGCTCGCATAGCATCCGAAACTGGGATCCCGAAGACACCGCCGCGTGGGAGAGCGGTAACAAGGCCATCGCTCGTCGAAATCTGCTCTGGGTCGTCGCATGCGACCACATCGCCTTCGGGATCTGGACCCTGTGGCCGGTGATGGTGCTGTTCATGCCGCAGAACGTGTACGGCTTTTCCGCGGCCGACAAATTTTTGCTTGGCGCCACCGCCACTTTCGTCGCTGCCTGCCTGCGCCTCCCCTATTCCTTTGGCATCGCGACCTTCGGCGGCCGCAACTGGACCGTGTTTTCGATACTGGTGCTGCTGTTGCCCACCGTCGGCACAATCTTGTTGCTAGCTAACCCTGGCCTGCCGCTGTGGCCATATCTGGTGTGTGCGGCGGTGACCGGCGGCGGCGGCGCCAACTACGCCGCATCGCTGACCAATACCAACGCCTTCTACCCGCAGCGACTCAAAGGCTCGGCGCTGGGGTTTAACGCTGGGGTCGGCAATCTTGGAGTGCCGGTGATCCAGTTGGTGGGATTGCTGGTGATCGTGGTGGCCGGCCATCGCCAGCCATTCTGGGTGTGTGGGCTTTATTTGACGCTGCTGACGATCGTCGCCCTCGGCGCGGCTCATTTCATGGATAACCTGGATCATCCGACCGAGGTTAGCCACCTACGCGCGATCCTCACCGAGCGCGACACGTGGCTACTCGCGCTGCTCTACCTCGGCACTTTCGGATCATGGATTGGGTTCTCGTTCGCCTTCGGCCTGGTGCTGCAGTACAACTTCATGGCCGGCGGGCAAAGCGCTGCGGCAGCCTCTCGGCACGCCGCCGAATTCGCGTTCATCGGGCCGGCGCTAGGGTCGCTGGCAAGAATTTACGGCGGCAGGCTGGCCGACCGCCTCGGCGGCAGCCGCGTCACCCTGGCGGTGCTGGCCGCCATGGCGTTGACCACCGGACTGCTGGTCACTATCAGCACCCTCGATGACCGCACTCAAGGCCCAATGGCCGCGGCGACCCTGGTCGGCTACGTCGTCAGCTTCATGGTCCTGTTCTTCCTGGCCGGATTGGGCAACGGGTCGGTATACAAGATGATCCCGTCGGTTTTCGAAGCACGCAGCCACCAACTCGACATCGACGAATCCGAACGCCGCCGCTGGTCTCAAGCCATTTCCGGGGCGGTGATCGGCTTCGTTGCGGCGTTCGGAGCGCTCGGCGGTGTGGGAATCAATCTGGCATTGCGGCAGTCCTACCTGGCCACCGGCACCGAGACGTCGGCGTTTTGGATTTTCCTGGTGTTCTACGTCATCGCCGCCATCGTGGCGTGGACAAGGTATGTACGTCGGAGCGCCCCAACGGCGACCGAGCAGCCATAGGCGCTCACGCAGAAACGAGTCTCACATCAGGTTTGAGCCGCCGTCGCGCCGCTTGTGGCCGGGCTAGCTGCCGCCACCAAGGCTGCTTCCTCGTGGACGATATGCGAGTACCAGGGGCGCACTATGCATCAGCGAGCGACTTTGGTTTGAAGAGACGTTAGATTCGATCGCGAGTCTTACAACGTCGTCTCGCTTCTTCAGCAGGCCGGCGTCGAGTTCAGACGATAGCGCCGCCGGGCCGGGTTGACCCTGATCGCGTTTCTGGATTGAGGGCGGTCCAGTAGTCCTGGTCGAGTGCCCGACACAACACAGGTACCGCGGATGAACTATCCGAACCCGATGTGACGGCTCTCCTCCGTCGGGATCCCACAGCGTCTGTTACCTGCGGCTATCCGAATCCTGACTTCCCGGTGACGATCTCGGCCTCGAGCGGCTCGCCTCTACGGCGGGGACGAGGATGTTGATGCGGTCCCCCGTGGTGAGCCGGACCGTAGGGTCGGCCTCGACGAGCTGGCGGTCGTGGAGGATCGACACGGGGAGGTGTCCGGCTGGCCAGTCGAGTTCACCGAGGGTACGGCCGACGGCGGCCGAGTCGGGCCCGAGCGTGCGCTCGACGATGTGGTACCCGGCGAGTTGGCTGCGCAGATCGTGTTCGGCGGCTACCGCGTGCGGGTCGGCCCAGCTGGCGGCGGTGCGGCTGGCGGCTATCTCCGGTTCCGCGTCGGCGAGGTAGGCACTTACCGCGCGCAGCACGTTCTGGTTGGTCAGCCAACCCTGAACGCGGCGCGCGTCTGTGTCGATGACCGGGAGCCCATCACGGCCATAGAGAACGAGCTGTCGCAGGGATTGGGCTAGGTTGTCGTTGGCGAACAACGCCTGGGGTTCGCGCACCCGGCTGACGGGGCCGAGCAGAGCCGTCCAGTCCCGGTCACCATCTCCCGCCCGGCGGGCGATATCCAGCGGGGTGGTGAACCGGTGCATGGCGTCGGCGGCGGTGAGGGCGACGAACGCTTGGGCGGGGGCGGGACGGTCGATGTCAGTGCCGCGACGCAGAAGTTTGGTGGTGTATATCGTGCCGTAGGACAGCGCGCGGGACACGGTCGTGGCGACGGCGACGGCCAACATGACGGGCAGGGTGAGTGTGAAGTCCCCGGTCATCTCGACAGTGCTGGCCAGCGCAGTGAGCGGAGCCCGCGCGGCAGACGCGAACACCGCGCCCATCCCGATAATCGCATATAGGGCGGGTTCCCCGACCCCTGGGCCGATCAGCTGGTGGACGGCTAGCCCGAAGGCCATACCGGAAGTGGCCCCGATGAACAGCGAGGGTGCGAACACACCGCCGGACCCGCCGATCCCGATGGTCAGGCTGCAGGCCAACATCTTGCCCGCGGCGAGAATTACCAGGAACCACAGCGCATAGTGGCCGGCGAAGGCGGCGTACAGCACGGGGTAGCCCACTCCGTACAGTTGTGGAACCGCCAGCAGCAACAGGCCGAACACGATGCCGCCAACTGCCGGCCGTGCCCATTCCGGACGGCGACGCCACACCCGATCGCATAAATCCTCGGTCTTGTACAAGACCTTCGTAAAGAAAATCCCGATCAATCCGGCGATCGCTGCGAGGAGTGCCACCAAAAGGTAGTTAGCGATGTGGTCCAGCCCAATGCCTGCGGGGATCTGGGTGAGGAAAGGTGCCGAGCCGAAGAAAACCCGGGCGATCACGTCCGCAACCATCGCCGAAATCATGACGGCGAAGATGGCCTCGACGGCGAGGTCCCGCAGGATCAGTTCGATGGCGAAGAACACCCCAGTAATGGGGGCATTGAACGTGGCGGAGATACCGCCGGCTGCCCCGCAAGCCACCAACACCCGCAGCCGGTTCTCCGGCATACGTACCCACTGGCCAAGGCTGGACGCCAGCGCCGCGCCGATCTGGACGATCGGACCTTCCCGACCGACCGAGCCTCCCGCGCCGATGCATAGTGCCGAGGCGAGCGCCTTCACCACGGTCACCTGGGGACGGATGCGACCACCGTTCTCCGCCACTGCGATCATCACTTCTGGCACACCGTGGCCGCGGGCCTCGCCCGCGAATCGTGAGATCAACGGCCCGTACAGTAATCCGCCGACGACCGGGATGACCACAAAGAACCCGACGCCGAGCCAGGGCAGGTTGTCGCTACCCACCCAGCCCTGCTGCCCGAACTCGGTGTGTCCGGTGGCCAGCCAGGTGAATCCAAAAATCAGGTAGCGGAACGCCACCGCACCAAGCCCGGCACTCACCCCCACCACGATCGCGACGCAGAACAGTCCGAGGCGATTTGCGCGCAACCAGCCGGCCACTCGTCGCACCGCGTCGGGCACCGATCGCGAGATCCGCGCCGGATCAGTAGCCGCCTTTTCCTGCTCCAATCGCCTTCACCCTTTCCGCTATCGGACCATCTCATTTTCCGCTATCGGACCATCTCAAGATCGGCCATTCCGCGGTGCTGCTCTACCCTCGGCAACATTCCACGATGAGGCGTCCGGCCGGGGGCCTGTCGATGGCGCGGCCAATGTGGTTAAGGAGTAGTTGGCGGCGTCCGAACACCACCGCGGCATCTGCTGGCTCCGTCTCCTCGGCGAATCCCTCGTGCATCACCCGGCGTTGTTGTCCAGAACGTCGAGATGGCCTGCGCGGGACGCGATCTCGTCGATGCACCGCCAAACGGACTCGTCGGAGCCGACGTTGAGCCGGACCATCGTCACCCCGTCGGGACCGGCGCAATCACGTCGCGATGTGCCGAAGACTCTGGCTGCACCGTCGGCAAACAACCGGGCCGTCGCCAATCCGATCCCCGACGACGCACGGGTCACCAGGATCGTGCGGTCGATGCGGGTCGTGCGTGACATCTCCTCACCCTACCGGCGGGTCGGCCTCGATTCCCGGGCGGAAGGCCACGATCGGAAGCTGGCGCACCAACCATTCTCGCGCCTCCTGACTGCCCGTATCAGGAACCACTTTTCGATTCGCTTCAGCCAGACGGGCACCATGATCGGCTTTTCGTTGAGTTCGGAGTGCGGTTCGGGTGCGCGACCGGCGAACGAGACGACGGCACCTTTGGCTTGCTTACGAGGTAGATGGGGCTCGGCGCCGTGGGGGCGCACCGTGCTCCAGGGTCGATGGCAATCCAGAACGGTGGCCGGTCGCCGGCTTGGGCCCAAGCGCTCGCGGCATCTCCGCTGAGGTAGAACTCCGCCTTGCTTGGGCAGCTTCGTGAATTGGCCGAGTCGTTTCGTCCGGTGATCGAACTCTGTTGGGCCACAAGACGGCAACCATCACCCCGGACCGCTACAGGCATCTATTCCCTGATGACTTAGCGCGGGTTGCCGACGCTCTCGAACACCGTGCCCCCAGTCGGACTCGAACCGACACTGGACGGATTTTAAGTCCGCTGCCTCTGCCAATTGGGCTATGGGGGCCCGGCGGCGAATCTAACCCGCCGAGTCTGGATCCGTGGCGCCGCATCCCTCAATAACACGCCAAATCAGCGATGTGCGTCACAGGCCCGCTTCTAGTAGGATCCGCGCGCCGCGCGTGTCTTCTCGGTTTGCTGTCCCAACGCAGATGACACCCCTGTGTCGCCCGTCCGGAGCTTGTTAAAACTGCGAGCCTCTTCGTTAAGAAGCCGTAAACGGCTGTCACCCTAGCCATTTCGATCGGGAATGTGGAGTCATGGGTCATTAGCCTTACGCCAACGCACAGGGGCCGTTATGAGAACACACAGAGTCCGATTCACCGCCTGGGATCGGCACTTTCGAACAACTAGGAGCAATCGATGTCGTTTCTGACAGCACTGCCTGAAGAGTTGCTGGCCGCACAGGCGCTGCTAGAGGGAATCACCACCAACCTGACGGCGCAGAACCTGGGCTCCGCAGCCCCGACCACGGCCATCCTGCCCGCAGCCGCCGACCCCGTGTCGGCTCAGCAGGCGGGAATCTTTGCGGCGTACGGCACCCTGTACCAGCAGATCGCCGGGGAAGCTCAGACTATTCAAGAGCAGTACGTAAGCACCCTGGGCACCAGCTCGACCACCTACAGCGCCACCGAGGCCGCCAACGCGGCCCAGGCCGCCGCATCTTCCGCCGGCGGGCAAAATATCATCGACATCATTTCCGGGCTCCTCGGCGGCCCCTCCGGAAGCCTCAATGGCACACCGTTCAGCCTGTCAGGCAACCTGGCCAACATATTCAACATCGGCGGCGGCAACTGGGCTTCCGCCGGGTCTGACCTGCTCGGTCTTGGTGGTCTGGTAAATGCACCTGCTGCCGACGCCGCCGCAGACGCTGCCGGCGCAGCCGGCGCTGCCGATGTCGTGGGCGCGACGAGTCCGGTCGGCGCCGGCATGGGCGCGATGCCGGTGGCCGCCGTGGGCCAAGCAAGCATGGTGGGCAACAAGTTGTCGGTGCCGCCCAGCTGGGCCGGCGCGGCAACTTCGGCAACCAGCTCTGCCACTGCCGTCGAGACAGTCGGCTTGACCGCCGCCGTGCCACAGGCCGGCGCCGGGGGGATCGTGCCCGGGATGCCCGGGATGGTTACGGGCGGACGAAACAGCGCGGGCTTCGGCGCACCGCGCTACGGCGTGAAGCCCATCGTCATGCCCAAGCCGACGGCCGTTTAAGGATCCGCGCCGATGCGGCCGCACGTAGTCAACAACCAGCCGAATTCAGTTAACAAAGGGATACAGAACAATGGTGTTTGAATTCGCAGCCATACCACCTGAAATCACGTCGGCCCTGATGTACGCCGGCGCGGGCGCAGGGCCGCTGATGGCCGCCGCGACGGCTTGGCACAACCTGGCCGCCGAGCTGAGCACCACGGCGACTCAATGGGAATCGATCATCACGGCACTGACCACCGAGCAATGGACGGGAGCCGGGTCGGCCGCAGCGGGAGTTGCCGCCCAGCCCATCGTGACCTGGCTGACCACCTCGGCGGCGGCGGCCGAGCAGGCGGGCGCCCAGGCCACGGCATCGGCGGCAGCTTATGAAGCGGCGTTTGCGGCTACCGTCCCCCCGCCGGTTATCGCCGCCAACAGGTCTTTGCTGGCAACGCTCGTCGCTACGAACTTCCTGGGCGTGAATACGGCCGCGATCATGGCGTGCGAAGCCCAATATGCCGAAATGTGGGTCCAAGACGCCACGATGATGTCCACCTACCAGGCCGCCTCGCTGGCGGCCGGGGTCCTTCAGCCGATGACGCCGATGGCGCCGGCCACCAATCCAGCCGGACCGGCCCTGCAGGCAGCGTCGGTCGCCCAGGCCACGGCGTCGACCCCTGTCCAGGCGTTGACGAACGTGGTGTCGTCGGCTACCCCGGCGCTGAGTCTCGGCAGCGGTGGCGGCCTCATCACTTCGCTTGACGGCTTCCTCGGAACCCCGTTCGTCTTCAATGGCATAAATGGCGCGGTGAACACCGCGGCATGGTTCACGATGAACGCCATCCCGAACGCGGCAATGCTGGGTAAAACCATGGGCGTCGTGCCAGGGATCGACGTCGCGGCTGCAGCGCCCGCCGCCGCCAATGCGGCCGCGGCGGCGGAAGGAGCCGCGGTGGGCGCGGTGGCGCCGACGGGCTTGGGCGCAGCGGCCGCTGCGGGCATGGGCGAGGCCGCCACGGTCGGTGGACTGTCGGTGCCGGCCGGCTGGTCTAGCGCCGTCCCCGCGACCACCGTCGGCGCGACGGTTGCCGAAGGGACCGGCTGGACCGTCGCCGCCGAGGAAGCCGCGCCGATCGCCGCCATGCCCGGAATGCCAGGCATGGTCGCGGGCGCCAAGGGTGCCGGTGCCTTCGCCGGACCGCGGTACGGCTTCAAGCCGATCGTCATGCCCAAACAGGTCGTCGTCTGATCGGGAAACGGCTTTCGCAACCGAAAACTTCGAGATAAGGAGAGATTCATATGGCAACGCGCTTTATGACTGACCCGCACGCGATGCGGGCGATGGCGGGGCGTTTTGAGACCCACGCCCAGACCGTTGAGGACGAGGCCCGCCGCATGTGGGCGTCGTCGCAGAACATCTCGGGTGCGGGCTGGAGTGGCGCCGCCGAGGCGACCTCCTACGACACCATGGGTCAGATGAATACGGCGTTTCGCAACATCGTGAACATGCTGCACGGGGTACGCGATGGCTTGATCCGTGACGCCAACAACTACGAGCAGCAAGAGCAGGCCTCTCAGCACATCCTGAGCAGCTAGCTGCCGACCCCTTTTCTGACGATAGGAGAACACCGAGATGACCATTAACTACCAGTTCGGCGACGTCGACGCGCATGGCGCATTGATCCGTGCCCAGGCTGCCTCGTTAGAGTCCGAGCACCAGGCCATCGTCAGCGATGTGCTTGCTGCCGGTGACTTCTGGGGTGGTGCCGGTTCGGTGGCCTGCCAGGAGTTCAT
This sequence comes from Mycobacterium sp. NGS41, assembly GCF_059812725.1. Taxonomy (NCBI): domain Bacteria; kingdom Bacillati; phylum Actinomycetota; class Actinomycetes; order Mycobacteriales; family Mycobacteriaceae; genus Mycobacterium; species Mycobacterium sp. NGS41. The sequence goes on along the minus strand of NZ_JCALDF010000001.1, from coordinate 27,335 downwards.
CACCCAGTTGGGACGCAACTTCCAGGTGATTTACGAGCAGGCCAACGCCCACGGCCAGAAGGTCCAAGCGGCCGGCAGCAACATGGCCAGCACGGACAGCGCGGTCGGGTCCAGCTGGGCCTAGTGCCGAGCAGACGCAAAGCCCCCAAATCCCACCGGATTTGGGGGCTTTGCGTCTGCTCGCGCAATCCATAGCGTCCCGTCGAGAATGAAAGCTATTCGCGGATTGACGATTTTGCGCTCTACTCGCGAATCGCCATGCATCACAGTCTCTTCGGGTCGCGAGTCACCTTGAACCGACTGTATACGGCACATATGAGGCGCAAACATGCCGCGCGAACCGCCAGCCGCCGGACCCGCTTACATTTGAGTACTCTATGAAGTCGGTGACAACCGCATATGGCCCAGGAAGAATGAAACCGATGACCGCAATAACGGGTTACGCGAGCAACCAGCGGCCACGCCAGGCCATCCTCGGGCAGTTGCCACGCATCTATCGAGCCGACGGGTCACCGATCCGTGTTTTGCTGGTGGATGACGAACCGGCGCTGACCAATCTGGTCAAGATGGCGCTGCACTACGAAGGCTGGGACGTCGAAATCGCCCACAACGGACGCGACGCCATAGCCAAGTTCGACAAAGTCTCTCCGGACGTCCTGGTCCTCGACATCATGCTGCCTGACGTGGATGGACTGCACATTCTGCGGCGGGTGCGCGAATCCGACGCCTACACACCCACCCTGTTCCTCACCGCGCGCGACTCCGTCATGGACCGGGTCACCGGGCTCACCGCCGGCGCCGACGACTACATGACCAAGCCGTTCAGCCTGGAGGAGCTGGTCGCCCGGCTTCGGGGTTTGCTACGACGGTCCAGCCAGCAGAGCCCGCCGGCCGGCGAGTCGCTCAAAGTCGGCGATCTGAAAGTCGACACCGCCAGCCGGGAAGTCACGCGCGGGGGGCAGGCCATATCGCTTTCCTCGACCGAGTTCGAGCTGCTTCGCTTCCTGATGCGTAATCCCCGCCGGGCGCTGAGCCGCACCGAGATCCTCGACCGGGTCTGGAACTATGACTTCGCCGGCCGCACCAGCATCGTCGATCTGTACATCTCGTACCTGCGAAAGAAGATCGACTCGGGTAGGGACCCGATGATCCACACCGTGCGTGGTGTTGGATACATGCTGCGACCACCAGAATAATTTCTTCAATGAGCGACGACCGGAACACCCCCAGGTGGCTTCCGCGTTCGCTGCGCCGCCAGTTGCTGCTGGGTGTATTGCTCGTAGTCACCGTGGTACTGGTCGCCGTCGGCGTCGTCTCGGTGCTGACCCTGCGCAGCTATGTCACCACGATGAACGACGCGGAGGTCGCCAAGTCCCTGCATGCGTTCACCCACTCGTACGACCGGTACCGCAAGGGCGAACACACTCCGGCACGCGCCACCCCTCCCACCGTCGCCCAGGCACTGCTCGAATTTCCGGGGCAAACGCCGGGCAATCTCATCGCCGTGCTGCACGACGGCGTCGTGGTCGGCTCCGCGGTCTTCACCGAGGATGGATCACGACCGGCGCCGCCCGACGTCGTCCGCGCAATCAAGGCGCAGAAGTGGGTCGACGGACCACCGCATACCCAAAAACTCGGCAGCCTGGGCACCTACCGCGTCGACTGCAGCATCGAGGGGTCCGACGTGCTGGTCGTCGGGGTGTCGCTCAGCCTTGCCCACCAGATCATCGAGCGCAAAAACATCACCACCACGATCCTGGTGACCGTCGCGCTGCTGGTCACGGCGGCACTCACGATCTGGGTGGTCGGACTCACCCTTCGCCCGCTGCGCCGCGTCGCCGCGACCGCCGCCGAGGTCGCCGTGATGCCGCTCGCCGGCGACGACCACCGCATCAGTATCAGAGTCCGACCAGAGGACACCGACCCGGGCAACGAAGTCGGAATCGTCGGCCACACCCTAAACCGCTTGCTGGACAACGTAGATAGCGCGCTGGCGCATCGCGCCGATTCCGACCTGCGGACGCGGCAATTCATCACCGACGCCAGTCACGAGCTGCGCACCCCACTGGCGTCGATTCAGGGGTACGCCGAACTCACCCGTCAAGACAGTGAAGCGTTGCCGCCGACCACCGAATACGCGCTGGCCCGCATCGAGTCCGAGGCGCGGCGGATGACGACGCTGGTCGACCAACTGCTGCTGCTTTCGCGTCTGGGCGAGGGCGAAGACCTGCAGACCGAAGACGTCGACCTGGCTGACGTCACCATCAACGCCGTGAACGACGCAGCGGTCGCGGCAACGACACACAATTGGGTCAAAAACCTGCCCGACGTGCCGGTGTGGGTCCGCGGCGATCAGGCCCGGCTGCACCAACTCGTCAGCAACCTGCTCACCAACGCTCGGGTACACACCCCGCCCGGCGTCACGGTGACCACCGGGATCACCCGCTACTACCCCGGCGCCGACCCGCCGTTCGTGGAACTGACGGTCGAGGACAACGGACCCGACATCGACGCCGAGATCCTCCCCCGGCTGTTCCAGCGCTTCGTTCGCGCCGACAAGTCCCGTACCAACGGGGCAGGCAACGGCCTCGGCCTTGCCATCGTCAGCTCGATTGTCAAAGCTCACCATGGCTCGGTCACCGCCGAGTCCGCCAACGGCCGAACCGTCTTTCGGGTGCGAATTCCCATGATCGACGATCCGGTCACGGAGTCGCGTAGCGAACCGCGGCCGGAAAACCCCGAGATTTCGCAAAAGCCGCGGGGCAAGCCGTAAAGAAACCGTTAACGCCGACTGCGCCGTGCGGGTGTCGGGCCTAGCCTCATTCGTGTCCTGCTTTTCGGGTCGGTGTTGCCCCCAATCGATCGACGATCGCATTGACGAAAGACAGCTATGTCCGTGGTGATCTATCTCCTGCTGACCGTGGCGGCCTTTGCCGCGCTCGGCGCCATGCTGAATCTTGGATTGAAGTAGGAACTGTGAGTGCCGCCAACCTGATCGGCCTGACGCTGGCTGTCCTGATTGCCGTGCTGCTTGCTGCGGCCCTGATCTTCCCGGAACGGTTCTAGTGAGCGCCACCGCGGGCGGTGTGGTATTCCTCGCGCTGCTGGTAGTCGCGCTGGCCGCTGTGCACGTGCCGCTGGGCGACTACATGTTTCGTGTCTACAGCTCCCAAAAGCATTCGCGGACCGAACGTCTCATCTATCGCATGATCGGCGCCAACCCGGAGTCCGAGCAGACGTGGGCCACGTATGGCCGTAGCGTGCTGGCGTTTTCGGCGGTCAGCATCATCTTCCTGTTCGTCTTGCAGCTGGTACAGGACAAGCTGCCGCTGCATCTTTGGAACCCGGCGACGAAGATGACGCCCGCGTTGGCCTGGAACACGGCCGTCAGCTTCGTCACAAACACCAACTGGCAGGCCTACTCCGGCGAATCCACGCAAGGCCATCTGGTGCAAATGGCCGGTTTGGCGGTGCAGAATTTCGTGTCCGCCGCTGTCGGCATGGCCGTCGCGGTCGCACTGGTACGCGGGTTTGCCCGCCACCACACCAACGAGCTCGGCAACTTCTGGGTGGACCTGGTCCGCGGCACCCTGCGTATCCTGCTGCCAATCTCGATCGTCGGCGCGATTGTTCTGGTCGCCGGCGGGGTCATCCAGAACTTTCACCTCGACAATCAGATCGTCACCACGCTGGCCGGTGGCCACCAAACCATCACCGGCGGCCCGGTCGCCAGCCAAGAGGCGATCAAGCTGTTGGGCACCAACGGCGGTGGCTTCTACAACGCCAACTCCGCGCATCCGTTCGAGAACCCGACCGCATGGACGAACTGGATCGAGATCTTCCTGCTGCTGGTGATCAGCTTCTCGCTGCCTCGCACGTTTGGCCGCATGGTGGGCAGCAAGAAGCAGGGCTATGCGATCGCCGCGATCGTCAGCGTCATCGCCGCTTTCAGCGTCACGTTCATGATGCTGTTCCAGTTGCAGCACCACGGCACCGTTCCGACCGCAGCGGGCGCAGCGATGGAGGGTGTCGAGCAGCGATTCGGGGTTGCCGAATCCGCCGTCTTCGCCGACGCGACCACGCTGACCTCCACCGGCGCAGTCGATTCCGCGCACGACTCCCTGACCGGCCTGGGCGGCCTGATGGCGATGTTCAACATGCAGCTCGGTGAGGTGGCGCCGGGCGGTACCGGCTCGGGCCTGTACGGCATTCTGATCCTGGCCGTCATCACGGTGTTCGTCGCCGGGTTGATGGTGGGCCGGACTCCGGAATACCTCGGCAAGAAGATCACACCGCTCGAAATGAAGCTGGCCGCAGGTTATTTCCTGGTCACCCCGCTCATCGTCCTGCTCGGGACGGCTACCGCGATGGCCCTGCCGGGGCAGCGGGCCGGCATGGCCAACACCGGACCGCACGGCTTGTCCGAAGTGCTCTACGCGTTCACCTCGGCCGCCAACAACAACGGCTCTGCTTTCGCGGGCTTGTCGGCCAATACGGTTTGGTATGACACGGCTTTGGGCTTGGCGATGCTGTTCGGCCGCTTTCTGCCGATGATTCTGGTTCTGGCGCTGGCCGGATCGCTCGCCCGTCAGGGCGCCACGCCGGAATCCAGTGGCACCCTGCCCACCCACAAGCCTCAGTTCGTCGGCCTGGTGGCGGGTGTGACGGTCATTCTGGTCGCCCTCACCTTCTTGCCCGCGCTGGCACTTGGGCCACTCGCCGAAGGGATCCACTGAAACCGTGCCCGCCACAACGTTTTCCGCCATACCGAATACCGCTGCGCCACGACCTGTCGGCCACGCACCGGGCGAAAAGCTTCAGGGCGGCAAGCTCGACCCGGGCTTGCTGCTGAAGTCGCTACCCGACGCACTGCGCAAGCTCGATCCGCGCACCCTGTGGCGCAACCCGGTGATGTTCATCGTGGAAATCGGCGCTGTGTGGTCGACGATCCTCGCGTTCCGCGACGATACGTGGTTCAGCTGGCTGACCGTTTTCTGGCTCTGGCTGACAGTGCTTTTCGCCAACCTGGCCGAAGCGGTCGCCGAGGGACGCGGCAAGGCCCAGGCCGACACCCTGCGCAAGTCGAAGGCCGATACCATCGCACACCGTCTCACGGACTGGTTTCCCGGCTTTCTGGAAAGAACCAGCGGCGCAATGGAAGACATCGCCGCACCGCTGCTACAGCAGGGCGACATCGTTGTGGTCGCCGCGGGTGAGGTTATTCCTGGCGACGGTGATGTGGTGGAAGGCATTGCCTCAGTGGATGAGTCGGCCATCACCGGTGAGTCGGCGCCGGTGATCCGCGAATCCGGCGGCGACCGCTCAGCGGTGACCGGCGGCACCACGGTGCTGTCGGACCGCATCGTGGTCAAGATCACCCAGAAGCCGGGCCAGAGTTTCGTCGACCGGATGATCGCATTGGTCGAAGGCGCCAATCGGCAGAAGACACCAAACGAGATAGCGCTCAACATCCTGCTGGCCGCCCTGACCATCATCTTCGTGTTCGCGGTGGCGACCCTGCAGCCACTGGCGATTTACGCCAAGGCCAACAATCCCGGTGTGCCAGACACCGAAGCCCTCAACGGTGACGGCATCAGCGGCATCGTGCTGGTGGCCCTGCTGGTGTGCTTGATTCCCACCACAATTGGCGCGCTGTTGTCGGCAATCGGCATCGCCGGCATGGACCGGCTAGTGCAGCGCAACGTGCTGGCCATGTCCGGCCGCGCGGTCGAGGCGGCCGGTGACGTCAACACTCTGTTGCTGGACAAGACCGGAACGATCACGTTGGGCAATCGGCAAGCGTCGGAATTCATTCCGATGATCCGGGTGACTTTTGGCGAACTGGCCGACGCCGCGCAGCTGTCCAGCCTCGCCGACGAAACTCCCGAGGGCCGTTCGGTCGTCGTCTACGCCAAGGAGGTCTACGGGCTGCGCGCGCGCACCCCCGGAGAGCTCGCCAACGCGTCCTGGGTCGAGTTCAGCGCCGCGACCCGGATGTCGGGCGTGGACCTCGACGGACGCCAGTTGCGCAAGGGCGCGGCCAATTCGGTAGCCGAGTGGGTGCGCAGTCATGGAGGCACTGTTCCGGCCGAGCTCGGGGAGATTGTCGACGGCATCGCCGCGGCCGGCGGTACCCCGCTGGTTGTCGGGCAGGTCATCTCGGCTGGAACCGCCGACGGTGATCCGGCCGAAGGGGCCGAAACGGCTGAATTAGGCAAAGTGCTCGGCGTCATCCACCTCAAAGATGTGGTCAAGCAGGGCATGCGTGATCGGTTCGACGCGATGCGTCTGATGGGGATCCGGACCGTGATGATCACCGGCGACAATCCGTTGACCGCCAAGGCGATCGCCGACGAGGCCGGGGTCGACGACTTCCTCGCCGAGGCGACGCCCGAAGACAAGCTGATGCTGATCAAGCGTGAGCAGCAGGGCGGACGCTTGGTCGCGATGACCGGTGACGGCACCAACGATGCCCCGGCGCTTGCTCAGGCCGACGTGGGCGTGGCGATGAACACCGGTACCTCCGCGGCCAAAGAGGCCGGCAACATGGTGGATTTGGACTCCGACCCGACCAAGCTCATCGAAATTGTGGAAATCGGTAAGCAGCTGTTGATCACCCGCGGCGCGCTGACCACGTTCTCCATCGCCAACGACATCGCCAAGTATTTCGCGATCGTCCCGGCCATGTTCGTGGCGCTGTTTCCCGGGCTGGACCTGCTCAACGTCATGCGGTTGCACAGCCCGCAGTCGGCGATCCTGTCGGCGGTGATTTTCAACGCGATCGTCATCGTCGCGCTAATTCCGTTGGCGCTCAGGGGTGTTCGGTATACGCCCAGCCGGGCATCGAAACTGCTTAGTCGTAACCTCTACATCTACGGCCTGGGCGGCATCGTCGCCCCATTCGTCGGGATCAAGCTCATCGACCTGCTGGTTCAACTGCTGCCGGGGATGGCCTGAGATGAACGTCACCAACACGATTCGTCAACACTGGGCCGCGCTGCGCGCGCTGCTCGTGCTGACCGTGATACTCGGTTTCGGCTATCCGCTACTTGTTTGGCTTGTGACTTTAATTCCCGGGCTTCCCGGGCTGCCCGGCTTACACGACAAGGCCGAGGGGTCAATCGTCACGGCCGGCGGTAAACCGGTCGGCAGCAAGCTGATCGGCCAGTCCTTCACCGATGCGTCCGGCAACCCGCTGCCGCAGTACTTCCAGAGCCGGCCGTCGGCGGCGGGCAATGGATATGACCCGTTGTCGAGCGGCGGCAGCAACCTGGGGCCCGAAAGCGTCGTCGACATCCCTGCGGATCCGACCAAGCTGGCGGGCGGCGCCAGCGCGACGGACGCCGGCTTCAAGCCGAGCCTGCTGACACAGGTGTGTTCGCGCAACGCGGCCGTCGCGCAAGCAGAAGGTCTGGGCAAGGACGGCGGGGCGCGTCCGTTCTGTACCGGCGGCGGAGTCGGCGCGGTGTTGTCGGTGATCGGGATACGCGATTCGCGTGGTTACGTTGTCAACCCGAGCAGGGTGGTCAGCGTCAACGAACCGTGCGCAACGACACGCCAGACGTTTCTGGACATCTATCGAGGCGTGCGCGTCGAGTGCGCAACTTACGGCGAGGACTATGCGAGCGGCCAGCTGGTGCCGATTCGCGGGGCTGCGCCGGACAATCCGCGGGTCCCGCCGGACGCGGTGACGGCCAGCGCCAGCGGCCTGGACCCGGATATCTCACCGGCCTACGCCGACATACAGGTCGCCCGGGTGGCCAGGGCCCGCCATGCCACGCCGGATCAGATCCGTGCGGTGGTTCAGGCCAACCTAGGAGGGTTCTTCGGCGAGCCGACCATCAATGTCCTGCAACTCAACCTGCAACTCGACCACCGGTATCCGGTCGCGAGCTAGCGCCGCGGAGGGATGATGGTTGGCGTGACCGACGACGTCAGCCTCAGGGACCAGCATCCCAAGCGCGGAGAGCTGCGCATCTACCTCGGTGCGGCTCCGGGTGTCGGCAAGACGTACGCGATGCTCGGAGAGGCGCACCGGCGCCTGGAACGCGGCACCGATGTGGTGGCCGCCGTCGTCGAGTCCCACGGCCGCCGCAAGACCGCTGAGCTGCTCGAAGGCATCGAGCTCATTCCGCCGAGGTATATCGAATACCGCGGTGGCACCTTCCCCGAACTCGACGTCCCGGCCGTGCTGGCGCGCCATCCGCAGGTGGTGCTGGTCGACGAACTCGCCCACACCAACACGCCGGGCAGCAAGAACCAGAAGCGGTGGCAGGATGTGGAGGAACTGCTCGACGCCGGGATCGCGGTGATCTCCACGGTGAACATTCAACATCTGGAAAGCCTCAACGACGTCGTCGCCCAGATCACCGGCATCGAGCAGCAGGAGACGATGCCGGATTCGATCGTGCGCGAGGCCGCGCAGGTCGAACTCATCGATATCACACCGGAGGCGTTGCGGCGACGGCTATCCCACGGCAACGTCTATGCTCCGGAGCGGGTCGACGCGGCACTGTCGAACTACTTCCGTCGCGGAAATCTCACTGCGCTAAGAGAATTGGCGCTGCTGTGGCTGGCCGACCAGGTCGATACCGCGCTGGCTAAATACCGCGCGGAGAACAAGATCACCGATCTGTGGGAGGCACGCGAACGGGTCGTGGTGGCGGTCACCGGTGGTCCTGAGTCGGAGACGCTGGTACGCCGCGCATCTCGCATAGCGTCGAAGTCCAGTGCCGAACTGATGGTGGTGCACGTGATACGCGGTGACGGCCTCGCCGGGCTGTCCGAGGCTCGGATGAGCAAGATCCGTGAGCTGGCGAACAGCCTCGACGCGTCCCTGCATACCGTCGTCGGCGACGACATACCCAGTGCCTTACTCGATTTCGCCCGCGAGATCAATGCCACCCAACTTGTGATCGGCACCTCTCGGCGGTCGCGGTGGGCGCGCGTGTTCGACGAAGCCATCGGCCCGACGATTGTGCAGCTGTCCGGAAAGATCGACGTGCACATCGTCACGCACGAGGAATCGGGACGAGGCTTTCGGATGGCGTCGCTCGCGCCCCGCGAGCGACGCGTCGCGTCCTGGCTTGCGGCCTTCGCCGTCCCGACCGTCATCTGCGCGGTCGCGGTGACATTGCTGGATCCGTATTTGAACACTGGCGGTGAAAGCGCGTTGTTCTTCGTCGGGGTGTTGCTGGTAGGTCTGTTGGGAGGCGTTGCCCCGGCGGCGCTTTCGGCCGTGCTGTCCGGGCTGCTGCTGAACTACTATTTGATTGCCCCGCGGCACAGCTTCACCATCGCCGAACCCAACAACGCCGTAACCGAATTGGTGTTGCTGCTGATCGCGGTCGCGGTCGCGGTCCTCGTCGACCACGCGGCCAACCGCACCCGCGAAGCCAGACGCGCGTCGCAGGAGGCCGAATTGCTGACGCTGTTCGCGGGCTCGGTGCTGCGCGGCGCCGATCTCGAGACGCTGCTGGAAAGGGTGCGAGAGACCTACTCGCAGCGCGCGGTCAGCATGCTGCGGGAGCCTGGCGATGGGCGCGGGAAGCATAAGGGCTACCTGGTTGCGAGCGTGGGCAAAGACCCTTGTGTGGTGGTCGATTCCGCCGACACCGCGATCGAGGTCGGCGACCAAGGGTCCTGGGAGTACTGGCTGCTGATGGCCGGCAAGAAGTTGTCCGCCCGGGACCGCCGGGTGCTCAGCGCGGTGGCCAGGCAAGCCGCCGGCCTGGTCAGACAGCGCGAACTGGCCGAAGACGCCAGCCGGGCCGAGGCGATCGTGCAAGCCGACGAGCTGCGGCGCTCCCTGCTGTCGGCGGTCAGTCACGACCTGCGCACGCCGCTGGCGGCCGCCAAGGTCGCCGTTTCCAGCTTGCGTGCCGAGGACATCGCCTTCTCTGCCGAGGACACCGCCGAATTGCTAGCCACCATAGAGGAATCCATCGACCAGCTCACCGCGCTCGTCGGCAACCTGCTGGATTCGTCGCGCCTGGCCGCCGGTGTGATTCGCCCCGATCTGCAGCGGGTGTATCTAGAGGAAACGGTGCAACGCGCGTTGGTCAGCATCGGCAAGGGCGCCACCGGTTTCTACCGACCCGCCATCGACCGCGTCAAGGTGGACGTCGGTGATGCCGTCGCGATGGCCGATGCCGGTCTGCTCGAGCGGGTCTTCGCCAACCTGATCGACAACGCGTTGCGATACGCGCCCAACTGCGTGGTCCGGGTCAATGCCGGACGAGTAGGCGATCGCGTATTGATCAACGTCATCGACGAAGGCCCCGGAATCCCGCACGGGGCCGAGGATCAGATCTTTGAGGCCTTCCAGCGTCTGGGCGATCACGACAACACGATGGGCGTCGGCCTGGGAATGTCTGTCGCGCGTGGTTTCGTAGAGGCCATGGGCGGCACTATTCAGGCCGGCGATACGCCTGGGGGTGGACTCACCGTGGTGGTGGATCTGGCCGCGCCGCATCGAGGCGGTGGACGATGACACGGGTTTTGGTGATCGACGACGAGCCGCACATCTTGCGGGCGCTGAAAATTAATCTTTCGGTGCGGGGCTACGAGGTGGTGACCGCTTCGACGGGCGCGGGCGCCTTGCGCGCCGCCGCCGAACACCGCCCCGACGTAGTGGTTCTTGACCTCGGTCTGCCCGACATCTCGGGTATCGAGGTACTCGGTGGGTTGCGCGGCTGGCTGACTTCACCGGTCATCGTGTTGTCGGCGCGTACCGATTCGTCAGACAAGGTCGAGGCTCTGGACGCCGGCGCCGACGACTACGTGACGAAACCTTTTGGTATGGACGAGTTTCTGGCCCGGCTGCGTGCCGCCGTCCGCCGCAACGCCGCGGCGTCCGAGCTCGAGCAGCCGGTTGTCGAAACCGACGCGTTCACAGTCGATCTCGCCGCTAAGAAAGTCACCAAAGATGGAGCCGAGGTGCACCTCACGCCGACCGAATGGGGCATGCTCGAGGTGCTGGTGCGCAACCGGGGCAAGCTCGTCGGCCGCGAGGAACTCCTCAAGGAGGTGTGGGGTCCGGCGTATGCGACCGAGACCCATTACCTGCGCGTGTATCTGGCGCAGTTGCGGCGCAAACTCGAGGACGACCCGTCGCACCCCAAACACCTGCTGACCGAATCGGGTATGGGGTATCGGTTCGAGGGGTAATTGGCTGTGTGAGTCACATCCGTCACACGCGTCCCTGGAAAGACGTCGCACACCTTTTTGTCCACCCCACAGCGACAACTTCGCTGACTGCCGTAATGCCCGCACTCGGTTGATGATTCGGTATTCAGTTGCGTGCGGTATGTATGCCGTACGTACAGACCAGGGTTCAACCGCTTGACCCGACCGCGTCCGATCTCCCAACGCAATGCGTCCGATATAGCCTCCGATGGCCTGCCACGGACGCAAAAGCGATGCCGGGCAAGCGCATCGATCATTTCGGGGATGGTCGCCGGTCCATTCTGGGACAGATGCATCGTCAGCACGTACCGAAGCTCGATTCCGTGAAGTTGCTTCATGGTCGAACCCTCGCATACTGGTACGACATCTGCGCCCGGGTGTGATTCTAGGGCTTTCAGCGTGAGTTCAGGGCGGCCTCGAGGACGAAATTTCACCCTGACTACACACCGAAAGCCGTAGATTCACAATCGAATACCACGACACAGCGGCACCGAAGTTGTCGCTCTGAGGTGGACAAATAGGTGCACGACTTTTTCCCAGAGGCGCGTGTGGCGGATGTGACTCAGCCGGTGATCGATAGCGCGATGCCGTCCAGGATGTCGTGCTCACTGACGGTCAGCTCGTCGATGCTGGCCCGCTCACCCAGTTCGCGCGCCAATTCTTGGACCACGATGGCACCACCGCCGATCACGTCGGCCCGGCCCTCGTGCATGGGCGGCAGCGCGGCACGCTGCGACCGCGTCATGCCGATCAGCCTGTCACAGACGGCAAGCAGATCCCTGTTGGCGACCCGCGAAAGATGGATGGCCGCAGCGTCATACGCGGTCATATTGTGGGCCAGCGCCGACAGCGTGGTCATGGTGCCGGCGAGCCCGACCCAGGTTCGGGCTCCTTCGACCGGCACCACCCGCAGTGCGATTTCGAGCTGTTCGCGAACCACCCGACGAGCCGCTGTCACTTCCTGCGGTGTCGGCGGGTCCGAATGCAAACACCGCTCGGTCAGTCGGACGCAGCCAATGTCGGCCGAATAGCTTGCTATCGCCCGAGATTCGCCGAAGACGATTTCGGTCGAGCCGCCGCCAAGGTCCACGACCACGAAAGGCGCACCCGCGCTGTCTAATTCGCCGACGGCTCCGCTGAACGACAACGAAGCTTCCTCACCGCCACTGATTACTTCCGCGATCGCCCCAGGGATTACAGCCCCGAGTACCTCGGCCGTCATAGCGAAGAAATCATCACGATTGGCGACATCGCGGGCGGCAGACGTCGCGACCATCCGTACCTTCCCGACATCGTGCACTTTGAGCAGCGCGGCATAGTCGGCCAAAGCGGATCGGGTCCGCGCAATCGCTTCCGGCGCGAACTGACCCGTCGCGTCGACTCCCTGCCCCAACCGAACGATCCGCGTCTCGCGATGCACATCGCGCAGCCGGCCGTCAACTGAGTCGGCGATCAGCAGACGAATCGAGTTGGTACCGCAATCAACTGCGGCGACCCTGTTCATGGCCATGAAAGCACCGCTCCCACTCCTGGCTCAGCTGTCAGCAGGGCCAGGGCCTCGTCCCCGAGCGGGTTCAGTCCCGGACCCTTGGCCAGCGAGTGCGCGATCAGCACGTGCAGGCACTTGACCCGGTAGGGCATGCCGCCGGCGGAGAACGTGGTTCCCAACGACTCGATCGCGTCACGCTCGGCCAGATACGACGCGTGAGCACGCCGATACGCGGCGGCCAGTTCGGGGTCCTGGCGCAGCCGTTCGGTCATCTCGCGCATCAGGCCGGTGTTCTCCAGCCGGCTAGCGGCCGCGGTGAGGACGGGATGCGTCAGGTAGTACAGCGTCGGAAATGGCGTGCCGTCAGGGAGTTTCGGCGCGGTCTTCACCACGCCGGGTTGACCGTCGGCGCATCGGTAAGCGATCTCGAGTACCCCGCGAGGCTCGCGACCGAGCTGACGCGCCACCGCTTCCAGGTCGGCCCGATCAACCACCGGGCAACGCGGGCTTAGGGAGTCCCGGTGGCCCAGGCTCCGTGGAGGGGGCCGCCGGGGCGGCGGTGGGTGGCAAGTGTGGCGCGTCGGCGATGGTGTGCCACAACGAGGTGTACCAGGGGTCGCTGCTGGCCGGTTTCGCCGCGTCGACGCCCGGCTGCGGAGCTACCGTCGCCGTCGCGGGCAGCTGAACTTGGAACGGGATGTCCCCCGGCTTCACGAAGCCGAGACGTTGGCGGGCCTGTGCCGCGACGTAGGCCGGGTCAGCGAGCTTGTCCTTGCGCTGTTGCAGCTCGGTGATCTGCTGGCGCAGCGCGGCTTCGGTCGCGGCCAGCTGAGTCATCTCGGTTCGCTGCTGAAAGTAGGTGCGTACCGGGCCGGCGATGGTCAGCGTCAGCACACAGACGACGATGGCCAGGATCGCGGCCCGCCGCGCGGTGAAACCCAGCCGCTGCTCGGACCGCTGTTCCACTGATTCGGCAATCGACTGCTTGATGGGTTCGATGACCTGTTCGCGCAACGTCGCGCTACCGTGCGGGGACTGTGCGGCTTTGGCCGGCTTGGCGGAAGGCTTGGCGGAGCGACGGGCCCGAGCAGGGTCGCCGGCTTTCCCCGGACGCGAGGCCGGAGAACGACGTTTCCCGTTGGCTGCCAACCTAAGTCAACCTATTCGATCTATTTCGAGTCCAGGGCGAACCGCGGAAAGGCGAGATCACCAGCGTAGCGGGCGGCGTCGCCCAGTGCCTCTTCGATCCGCAGCAGCTGATTGTATTTCGCGACGCGCTCGCTGCGGGCCGGCGCCCCAGTCTTGATCTGCCCGCTGCCGACCGCCACCGCCAGGTCGGCGATCAGGGTGTCCTCCGTCTCCCCGCTGCGATGACTGATCATCGTGCGGTATCCGCTGTGGTGTGCCAGTGCGACAGCGTCCAGTGTCTCGGTCAGCGTGCCGATCTGATTCACCTTGACCAGCAACGCGTTTGCCACACCCTTTTCGATGCCGTCTTCGAGGCGTTCGGGATTGGTGACGAAGATGTCGTCGCCGACGATCTGCACCCGCTCGCCGACCGACGCCGTCAGAGCGGCCCAGCCGTCCCAATCGTCTTCGGCCAGTGGATCTTCGAGAGACACCAGCGGGTAGGAGCCGAGCAGGCCGGCGTAGAACTCGGCCATCTGCTCAGCGGTACGCGTCTCGCCCTCGAACTTGTAACCGGTGCCTTCGGTGAAGAACTCGGTGGCCGCGGCGTCAAGGGCCATCGCCACATCGACGCCTGGTTTGAAGCCGGCCGACTCGATGGCCCGGCCGATCAGATCCAGTGCAGCGGTGGTGCCCGCGACATCCGGGGCGAAGCCACCTTCGTCACCCAGCCCGGTGGACAGCCCCTCCTTCTTGAGGACCGACTTCAGCGCGTGGTAGACCTCGGCACCCCAGCGCAGCGCCTCCGCGAAGCTGGGCGCACCGATCGGTGCCACCATGAACTCCTGGATGTCGACGGCTGTGTCGGCGTGTGCGCCGCCGTTAAGGATGTTCATCATCGGTACCGGCAGGATGTGCGCGTTCGGCCCGCCGATGTAGCGGAACAGCGGCAGTTCGGCGGAATCCGCGGCCGCCTTGGCGACCGCCAGCGAAACCCCGAGAATCGCGTTGCCGCCCAGCCGGGACTTGTCCGGAGTGCCATCGAGATCCACCAGCGCCTGGTCGACGAGGCGCTGGTCGTCGGCGTTCAGTCCGATCACCGCCGGGGCGATCTCATCGAGAACAGCTTGCACGGCTTTCTTCACGCCCTTGCCGCCGAATCGATCGCCGCCGTCGCGCAACTCGACGGCCTCGTGCTCCCCGGTCGACGCGCCGGACGGCACAGCGGCGCGGGCGAACGTTCCGTCGATCAGGGCGACCTCGACCTCGACCGTCGGGTTGCCACGGGAATCGAGGATCTCGCGGGCACCGACCTGCTCGATAATCGGCACTGGGCTCTCCTTTGCGCTCTAGCTCTCTGAAAGGTTCCCGGCAGCCTTTAGGGTAAGGCCTGGGTCAGCGCTCTATCCTTCTACAGCGGATGACCCGCCGCGTAGGCGGTCGCCCAGTCCCGGACGGCCCGCGCGTAGACGCCCGAGTTGTTGTAGGCCCGCAGCGCGGTTATCCATCCTCGTGGGGTTGCGAGATCCTTTCCACGCCAACACAAATAGCCCGCCGCCGAGAGCGCCGCGTCGTCGATGTTGTCCGCGCTGATCGCGCCGTCGTTGTTGGCGTCGACGCCGTACAACCGCCAAGTCTCCGGAATGAACTGCATCGGCCCCATCGCGCGGACCACCCCGCTGCCGTCCGAAGCGCCGTCGTCTTCGTCGACGATGCGCAGGGTGCCGCCGGTCCCGTCCAGATGCACACCCCGGATCGGCGGAGTCACATCGCCGTTGAGCGCCACCATCGCGCCCCGGTAGGTGCCGTGGTGGCTTTCCACTTGCCCGATGCCGGCCAGGGTCGTCCACGCAATATGGCACTTGGGGTTTTCGACTTCGGCGACGCGGGCGGCGTAGGCATACGCCTCAAGTGCGATGACCGGTATTTCCAGTGCCGCGGAGCGTTTCTCCGCCCACTCACGCAACTGGTCCGCGGGCCGGCCACTGGCATGTGTGTCCACCGGCGGCACCGGGTCCCCGGCCGGTGGCGGCACGCCGTCGGGGATAAAAAGACTGAGCTGCCAGGTACAACTTGACGCCAAAAGCATGGCGGTCGCACCGATGACGGCGACCGCCCGCAACCAACGTCTCGGCGACACAGTGCTTCCTTTGGGTTCCTCGACTTCTTGCATCTCCTCTTATCCCGCCAGACCACCACATCGTCCCATGGGATCGCCGCCCACCCCGTTTGTGGTGGCCGTCAAAGCACCGATTCCGGCCAATTTTCGATTAGCTGTAAATACTCCTGGCAAGGTAAATCAGAGGCATATCTTCGATTCATGTGATAGCAGCAAATATTCAAAAGATTACTGACACGAAGATGCCGCAGAACCGACGCGCCCGGCCCAGCGTGAGTATTATCGGCGGCCTTTACGCTTCTTGGAGCCGCCGCCGGAAGCTTTGGCTGAAGGCACCGCGTCGACGGCCTCCGCGTCGACCGCCGGCTCTCCGGGCGGCCAGTAAGCGCGCCACTCCGCCTCGGTGGCCTCGCCCAGCGGAGCCACATCGAACTCCTCGGCGACATCGTCTCCGCGACGCGCGGCGGCAATCGCTCTCTCGACGCGACGAACCGTGTCAGCGAATTCCAAAACGGCTGTGCGCAGCGAGTTTTCCGCATCGACATCGAGCGACAGCGAGATAGAGGTTATGTCCGCAGGGATCAGGTCGGCGGGTAACCCGGCGTTGCTGACCCGTTCAATCACCTTCTGCGCCAGCGCCAACGCCGGCTGCCCGGTATGAACGTCGTCGATCACCGAGAGCCGCGGTTTTTCGGCGGCCTTGCGCTGCTCCCACTGCGCCAACTGGTCTTCGAGCGAAATCGGGTTCCCGGCAAGCACTTCCGGCACCCGATTGCCCAGCTTTCGGATCAGAGTGGCGGCGACGTCGTCAATGGTGAAGGGAAGCTGCGGCGCGTCCTCGGCGATACGGGCATGAAACAGCACCTGCAGCAGCACATCGCCCAGCTCTTCGCGCAGCTGGTCGGCGTTGCCGCTGCGCACCGCGTCCAAAACCTCGTAGGTCTCCTCCAGCAGATAGCGCCGCAACGAATCGTGGGTCTGCTCGCTTTCCCACGGCCCGGCGGTGCGCAGCTTGTCCATCATCGCGACCGCGTCGACGAGTCGTTCGCCCCGCGGCGACTCCGGTGCCGCAATCAGCCGCGCGCCGGCGGCCAGTCGCGCGATGACGGCTGGGTGGTTGCGGTCGGAGGACAACAACACCGGCGCGTCGTCGCCGAAGTGCACCGGACGCGCCGCGGGCAGCGACCAGGGCACCGCGACGGGCATCTCCTCGGTGTATTGCACTTCGCCGCTGAGCAACTCGATGGCTTCGATGGGCACCAGCGACGGGCGGCGTGGGTCGAACAAGACGACAATCAAGCGCCGCTCCTCCTCATCGCTCGTTCTGCATCGTCGCTGGCGCGGATCAAGCGCCGCTCCTCCCCATCCCCTGTCGCTCCTCACTCGAATTGGTTGCCGCGCCCGTTATACCAACTTCCTGCTGCGCTTTGCCCTGAAGGGCGGTTATCAAGTCGGCGACCAGCTGCAACAATTCGACATCGCGGATTCGGGGCGCACCGACACCGCCGGCCCGCGGAATGGGAACCTGCACCGTCGAGGTGGTAGCGCGATAGCTGGCTCCCGGATGAATGCGCTTCAGCCGCACCTGGGCGGAATCCGGCAAGGTCATCGGCGACAACCGCACCGTGGCCGCCGACGGCGCCGATACCTCTGCGATGCCCGCGTCGCGGCACAGCAGCCGCAACCGCGCCACCGCGACCAGCCGCCGGGCGGGTTCGGGCAACGGCCCATAGCGGTCGGTGAGCTCGTCAACAACCGCGGCCACGGCCGCGTCGTCAGCAGCGGCGGCCAGACGACGGTAGCCCTCGAGGCGCAGCCGGTCGCTGGCAATGTAGTCCGGCGGCAGGTGCGCATCGACCGGCAGGTCGATCCGCACATCCTTGGGCTCCTCGGCGGTGGTCACCGTGTGACCGTCGGCCGCCAGCCGGTAGGCCTCGACGGCCTCGCCCACCAACCGCACGTACAGGTCGAAGCCCACCCCGGCCACGTGTCCGGACTGCTCGACGCCGAGCACGTTGCCCGCGCCGCGGATTTCGAGGTCCTTCAAAGCCACCGCCATGCCCGCGCCCAGCTCGTTGTTCTGCGCGATGGTCGCCAGCCGGTCGTAGGCCGTCTCGGTCAGCGGCACGTGCGGCGGATAGAGGAAATAGGCGTAGCCGCGTTCGCGACTGCGCCCGACCCGGCCACGCAGCTGATGCAGCTGAGACAGCCCGAAGGTGTCGGCACGCTCGACGATGAGCGTGTTTGCGTTCGAGATGTCCAGGCCGGTCTCAACGATGGTGGTGCACACCAAGATGTCGTATTCGCGGTTCCAGAAACCCTGAACGGTGCGTTCCAGCAGCTCCTCAGGCATTTGCCCGTGCGCGACGACCACTCGCGCCTCGGGTACCAGGTCGCGCACCCGGGCGGCGGTCTGGTCGATCGAGCTGACCCGGTTGTGCACGTAGAACGCCTGCCCGTCGCGCAGCAGTTCGCGTCTTAAGGCCGCCGCGATCTGCTTGTCGTCGTGCGGACCGACGTAGGTCAGTACGGGGTAGCGGTCCTCGGGCGGCGTCAGGATCGTCGACATCTCGCGGATCCCGGCCAGGCTCATTTCCAGCGTGCGCGGAATCGGTGTGGCACTCATGGTCAGCACATCGACATGGGTGCGCAGCGACTTGATGTGCTCCTTGTGCTCGACGCCGAAGCGCTGCTCCTCGTCGACCACGACCAGGCCCAGATTCTTCCAGCGCACCCCGGTCTGCAGCAGGCGGTGGGTGCCGATCACGATGTCCACCGACCCGTCGGCCATGCCCTCGATCACTGCGCGGGACTCCGTGGTGTCGGTGAACCGGGACAGCCCCTTGACGACCACGGGGAAGCCGGCCATCCGCTCGCGGAACGTTTCCAAATGCTGGTCGGCCAACAGCGTGGTGGGTACCAGCACTGCGACCTGTTTGCCGTCCTGGACCGCCTTGAACGCCGCGCGCACCGCGATCTCGGTCTTGCCGTAACCGACGTCGCCGCAGACCACCCGGTCCATCGGCACCGGCTTCTCCATGTCGGCCTTGACTTCGGTGATGGCGGTGAGCTGGTCGACGGTCTCGGTGAAGCCGAAGGCGTCTTCCATCTCGGCCTGCCACGGGGTGTCCGGCCCGAACGCGTGTCCTGGGCTGGCCTGACGTTTGGCGTACAACGAGACCAGCTCGCCGGCGATCTCTCGGACAGCGCGGCGCGCCTTGGTCTTGGTGTTGGTCCAGTCGCTGCCGCCGAGCCGGCTCAGCGCGGGCGCCTGCCCGCCGACGTAGCGCGACAGCTGGTCCAGGGAATCCATCGGTACGTAGAGCTTGTCGGAACCCCCGCCGCGCCGGTTCGACGCGTACTCCAGCACCAGATACTCGCGGCGCGCGCCGCCGACGGTGCGCTCGACCATCTCCACGAACCGCCCGATGCCGTGCTGGTCGTGCACCACCAGGTCACCGGCGGTGAGCGCCAGCGGGTCAACGGTGTTGCGCCGCTTGGCCGCCAGCCGCTTGCCGTCGACATTCGTGGCCCGGCTGCCGGTCAGGTCGGTCTCGGTGATGATCACCAGGCTGGCGGTATCGTTCGGGACGATCAGGCCGTCGTGCAGCGGGCCCTTGAGCACCCCGACGACACCTTGTTTCGGTGCGGCACCGCACTCCAGCATGGTGGCGGGGGTATCGCATTCGGCCAGCCGCTCCACGACCCGGTGCGCCGTTCCGGTCCCGGGCGCGACGACTGCGGCGTAGCCGCCGGTCGAGACGTGGGCACGCAGCATCGTGAAGATGGCGTCGATGTCGTGCTGATGCCCGCGCGCAGACGGCGCCGCGCGGACGTCGAGTTCCATTGCCGACTCGGCGGACAGCTGGCTCAGCGTCCACCACGGATGACCGGAGCGGCCCGCCGCAGCTTCTATCTGGTCCAGCTCGGCGAACCCCGATCCGCCCAACTGCCCGACGTCTACCGGCGCTTGACTGTCTCGGGTACTCATCGCCGCGACGGACCAGGATGCCTCCAGGAATTCGCGGCCGGTCTTGATCAGGTCGGCGGCGCGGGCGCGCACCTTTTCCTGGTCGCACACCAGCACCGGTGTGCCCGCGGCCAGCTGATCGGTCAGCAGCGCATGGTCGTCAGGACGGAGCACCGGCAGCAGAGCTTCCATGCCGTCGACCGGGATGCCCTCGGCCAGCTTGGTCAGCATGTCGGTGAGGGTGCCGGTGATGGCGCCTTCCTCTGCCGGCCGTCGGCCGGCGACTTGTGCGGCCAGTGCGGCGGCCCGAGCCCGCACGTCGTCGGTGAGCAGCAGTTCCCGGCAGGCGACCGCGACCAGCGAGTCGACGGCGATCTCGGGAATGGAGCGCTGGTCCGCGACGGAGAACATCCGCATTTCGCTGACTTCGTCGCCCCAGAACTCGACGCGCACCGGGTGTTCGGCGGTCGGGGCGAAAACGTCGAGGATGCCGCCGCGGACGGCGAACTCCCCACGTCGGCCCACCATGTCCACCCGGGTGTAGGCCAGGTCGACCAGCCGGGCGATCACCTGCTCGAAGTCGGTGTCCTGGCCGACGCTCAACGTGACCGGTTCGACCAGGCCCAGCTGCGGCGTCATCGGCTGCAGCAGTGATCGCACCGGCGTGACCACCACCTGCAACGACGGACCCAGCCGCGCGTCATCGGGATGGGCGAGCCGGCGAAGCACCATGAGGCGCGCGCCGACGGTGTCGACGCCGGGTGAAAGCCGTTCGTGCGGCAGCGTCTCCCAGGAGGGAAACAGCGCCACCGCGTCACCGAACACGCCGCGCAGCTCCGCCGTCAGGTCGTCGGCCTCCCGACCGGTGGCGGTGACCACCAGCAACGGGCCCTGCCGCGCCAGCGCACTGGCGACGAAAAGACGAGCGCTGGCCGGGCCGACCAGCGCCAATTCGTCGGGTCGATCGGAGGCGCGCGCGATGAGCTGTTGGAATGTCGGCGCGGTCAACGCCAATTCGACGAGCCCCGCGATCGGGGTATCTGGGCTAGCAGGCCCCGGTGCGGTCATGATCCCGCCATTCTAAGGCGGGACCCGATTGCCCAACTTTCCACTCGCGCCGCCTGGCGCTCGCCGTTCGTCGGTCGTGAACCTTGTCAATATTTGGCCCGGGCCCGTCAAGGGATCGTAAGGAAAGCACCGCCGGGGCCGGGCCGAGAGCACGTTGGAAACATGACATTGCTGGACATGCTGCCTTCCATTGGCAAGGCCGCTCCACGGCGGTTCGACCCCGCCATCTGGCCGATGACTACCTGCTCCGACGAGGAGGGCCGGCTCTGCCTCGGCGACATGCCGGTTACCGACATCGCCGACGAGTTCGGCACTCCGACCTATGTGATCGACGAGAACGACTTCCGGCACCGCGCACGCCGCTATCGCAAGGTGCTGCGCGATGTCGAGGTCGTTTACGCCGGCAAGTCACTGCTGACCACCGCGGTGGCGCGCTGGGCGCACGAAGAAGGACTCGGCATCGACGTCTGCTCACCCGGCGAGCTGGCTGTCGCCCTGGCCGGCGGTATGGATCCGGCCCGGATCATCATGCATGGCAACGCGAAGTCGCCCGAGGAGCTGCGAGACGCGGTGGCCGTCGACGTAGGACGCGTTGTCGTCGACTCCGACATCGAGATCGCCTACCTCGCCGGCCTGGCACGACGGCGCCAGCGGGTGCTCGTCCGGGTGACCCCGGATATCGACATCCATGGCCACCGCGCGGTGACCACCGGGATCAGCGACCAGAAGTTCGGGTTCACCCTCGATGGCGACCAGGCCGCCGACGCGGTCAAACGCGTACTGGCGCACCCCGTCCTCGACTTGATCGGGTTGCACTGCCACATCGGATCGCAGGTCACCGACCCCGCGCTGTACGGCGAAACGATTCATCGGGTGATCGCCGCCATGGCCGACATCCGCGCCCACCACGGCGTCATCCTCACCGAGCTCAACATCGGCGGCGGCCACGGCGTGCCCTACGTCCGTGGCGATGCGGAGCTTGACCTCGTCCAGCTGGCCGCGGTCATCGAGGACGCCCTCGACGAGGCCTGTGCCGCAGAGCATTTCCCCCGGCCGCACGTCGTGGTCGAACCCGGTCGCGGCATCGGCGCCCGGGCCGGCGTCACCCTGTACCGGGTGCGATCGGTGAAGACGCGGCCCGGTGGCCGCACCTTCGTCGCGGTGGATGGCGGCATGAGCGACAACCCGCGCGTCGCGCTGTACGGCGCGCAGTACACGGTCGCGCTGGCGAACCGGCACGCTCTCGGCGTGAAGCAGGTCGTCACCGTGGCGGGCCGGCACTGTGAAGCCGGAGACGAGATCGCCCGCGATATCGAGCTGCCGGCCGACGTCCACCCCGGCGACCTGCTGGCCGTCGCCTGCACTGGCTCCTACCACCACAGCATGGCGTCGAACTACAACTTGGTCGGCCGGCCGCCGCTGGTGGCCGTCAAGGACGGCCGGGTTCGCGAGTTGGTGCGCCGCGAGACGACGGCCGACCTGTTCGCGCGAGACTGCGGCTAACCCGTTACTCGTCCTGCAGGTGGGGATCGGCCTCGAGGTGGGTCAGGCCGTTCCACATCAGGTTCACCAGATGCGCGGCCACCACTTCTTTCTTGGGCTCCCGTGTGTCGAGCCACCATTGCGCGGTCATGGATACCGAGCCGACCAGTGCCTGCGCGTACAGCGGAGCCAGGTCGGGATCCAGGCCGCGACGGGCGAAGTCACCGGCCAGGATGGAGCTGACCTGGCTGACGGCGTCGTTGAGCAGGCTGGAATAGGTGCCCGAGCTGATCGAGGCCGGCGAGTCGCGGATCATGATCCGGAAGCCGTCGGTGCGCTCTTCGACGTAGGTGAGCAACGCCAGCGCGACCCGCTCGACCCGCACCCGGGACCTGTTGTTGGTCAACGACGACGTGATGCCGTCCAGCAGCGCCGACATCTCCCGGTCGACGACGACGGCGTACAGGCCCTCTTTGCCGCCGAAATGCTCGTAGACGACCGGCTTGGACACATTGGCCCGCTGTGCGATCTCTTCGATCGAGGTCCCGTCGTAGCCCCGTTCGGCAAACAGGGAGCGGGCGATGCCGATGAGCTGGAGCCGGCGCTCGCTGCCCGTCATCCGCGCACGCGGAGCCCGCACTTCCTTGTCCGGTGCAGCCACGTCAATCAGGGTATCGGCTTGCGGGCTACGCGTTGGCGGACTTTCGCCTGATCAGCTGGCGGGAGCGTCCCGCTTTTGCCGCGGCTTCTCAGCCCGGCGGCGTGCCGGCAGCAGGGCGATGATCAGGACACCGATCAAATTGAGCAGGATGCCCAGCGCGACCGCCCCGCCCACACCGCGGTTTTTCTCCCGCGCGATCCTGGCTGCGAAGTATGCGCAGACGGCCATGCTGATGACGCCGATGACAATGGCGCCCACCATAGGCACCACCGTGTCCAGGTCCGCGTTACTCATCCGGACATTCTGCCTTGTCCTGCGCTGATGGCGTACCGCCAGCGGTCCGCATCGTCGTCAGACTGTGCCCGATTGTCCGACTCCTCCTCGGACCGCCAGCGGTCCGCATCGTCGTCAGACTGTGCCCAATTGTCCGACTCCTCCTCGGACCGCCAGCGGTCCGCATCGTCGTCAGACTAAAGTCTTGGTGGCGCGGCCCGCCGTTAGTAGACAATCCGTCGTGGTGTAATCGGCAGCACCTCTGATTTTGGTTCAGAAAGTTCAGGTTCGAGTCCTGGCGACGGAGCCCGTTACGGATCCGTTCTTTGCGGCGAGCGTGCGTGAAATGCCACGCTTAACGGCGTGTCGGCGTACAGACACGCGCGCTCGCCAGCCGAGAAGGAGAGTCGATGACGTTTCGTGGTGATACCGCGGTCCTGGTGTTAGCGGCCGGGCCCGGCACCCGGATGCGCTCGGACACTCCCAAGGTGCTGCACACCCTCGGCGGGCGCAGCATGTTGTCGCACTCGTTGCATGCGATGACCAAGCTGGCACCCCAGCATCTGGTGGTGGTGCTCGGTCACGACCACCAGCGGATCTCTCCGCTGGTGGCCGAGCTGGCAGACACCCTCGGCCGCAGTATCGACGTCGCGCTGCAGGAGCAGCCGCTCGGCACCGGCCACGCCGTGTTGTGCGGGCTGTCGGCGCTACCCGAAGATTACGCGGGCATCGTCGTCGTCGCCGCCGGGGACACCCCGCTGCTGGACGCCGACACCCTGGCAGATCTCATCGCCACCCACAGCGCGGCCCACCCCGAAGGCAAAGCCGGCGTCACGGTGCTGACCACGACGCTCAGCGATCCGCACGGCTACGGCCGCATCCTGCGGACCCAGGACAACGAGGTGATGGCGATCGTCGAACAAACCGACGCCACACCCTCGCAACGCGAGATCCGCGAGGTCAACACCGGGGTCTACGCCTTCGACATCGCCGCCCTCCGGTCCGCATTGAGCCGGCTGAGCTCCAATAATGCTCAACAGGAGCTATACCTGACCGACGTCGTCGCTATCCTGCGTCGGGACGGGCAGACGGTCAGCGCCCGTCACATCGACGACAGCGCACTGGTGGCCGGCGTCAACAACCGCGTCCAGCTGGCCGAGCTGGGCGCCGAGCTCAACCGCCGGATCGTGGCCGCCCACCAGCTGGCCGGCGTCACCGTCGTCGATCCCGCCACCACCTGGATCGACGTCGACGTGACGATCGGCCGCGACACCGTCATCCAGCCCGGAACCCAGCTGCTCGGCCGTACCCGGATCGGCGGCGGGTGCGCCGTCGGTCCCGACACCACCCTGACCGACGTCACCGTGGGCGACGGCGCGTCGGTCTGCCGCACCCACGGCAGCCAGTCCGCGATCGGCGACGGCGCGACGGTCGGTCCGTTCACCTACCTGCGGCCGGGCACCGTGCTGGGAGCCGACGGCAAGCTGGGTGCATTCGTCGAGGTCAAGAACTCCGCCATCGGCACCGGCACCAAGGTGCCGCACTTGACCTACGTCGGCGACGCCGACATCGGCGAGCACAGCAACATCGGTGCATCCAGCGTGTTCGTCAACTACGACGGCACCACCAAGCGGCGCACCACCATCGGCTCGCACGTGCGCACCGGCTCGGACACCATGTTCGTGGCGCCGGTGACCATTGGCGACGGCGCCTACACCGGGGCCGGCACCGTGGTCCGCGAGGACGTCCCGCCGGGGGCGCTGGCGGTTTCGGCGGGCCCGCAACGCAACATCGAGAACTGGGTCCAGCGCAAGCGACCGGGAACTGCGGCCGCGGAGGCCGCGGAGCGCGCTGCTCAGGCGTCCGAATCCGATCAGACACCTTGAGTTATTTTCCCCGCTACCCGGCCATTTGTCGGTACCCTTCGCTACGTACCATGGGGCCCGTTCCTTTTCTCAATCTCGATCCCGATACGGCGAGGGCAGCGCGTTGAGCCACGACTGGACCGATAATCGCAAAAATCTGATGCTGTTCAGCGGCCGCGCCCATCCGGAGCTGGCCGAGCAGGTGGCCAAAGAGCTCGATGTCCATGTCACCGCGCAGACCGCTCGCGAATTCGCCAACGGCGAGATCTTCGTTCGCTTCCACGAATCGGTGCGCGGCTGCGACGCGTTCGTCCTGCAGTCGTACCCGGCGCCGGTGAACAGATGGATGATGGAACAGCTGATCATGATCGACGCCCTCAAGCGGGGCAGCGCCAAGCGGATCACCGCGGTCATGCCGTTCTACCCCTACGCCCGGCAGGACAAGAAGCACCGCGGCCGCGAGCCGATCTCGGCGCGGCT
Organism: Mycobacterium sp. NGS41; assembly: GCF_059812725.1. Taxonomy (NCBI): domain Bacteria; kingdom Bacillati; phylum Actinomycetota; class Actinomycetes; order Mycobacteriales; family Mycobacteriaceae; genus Mycobacterium; species Mycobacterium sp. NGS41. The sequence goes on along the minus strand of NZ_JCALDF010000001.1, from coordinate 1,613 downwards.
GGTCGCCGACCTGCTCAAGACCGCCGGCGCCGACCGGATCGTGACCGTCGACCTGCACACCGATCAGATCCAGGGTTTCTTCGACGGGCCCGTCGACCACATGCGTGGACAGAACCTGCTGACCGGCTACATCCGGGACAACTACCCGGACGGTGACATGGTGGTGGTCTCCCCCGACTCCGGCCGGGTGCGCATCGCCGAGAAGTGGGCCGACGCGTTGGGCGGCGTGCCGCTGGCCTTCATCCACAAGACGCGTGATCCGCGGGTGCCCAACCAGGTGGTGTCGAACCGCGTGGTCGGTGAGGTCGCCGGCCGCACCTGCGTGCTGATCGACGACATGATCGACACCGGCGGCACGATTGCCGGCGCGGTGAAGCTGCTGCACGACGACGGCGCCGGCGACGTGATCATCGCAGCCACCCACGGGGTGCTGTCCGAGCCGGCCGCCGAGCGACTGGCCGGGTGCGGCGCCCGAGAGGTGATCGTGACCAACACGCTGCCGATCGGCGAAGAGAAGCGTTTCCCCCAACTGACGGTGTTGTCCATCGCGCCGCTGCTGGCCAGCACCATTCGTGCCGTCTTCGAAAACGGCTCAGTCACAGGGCTTTTCGACGGAGACGCCTAGATGGGGTCCGGTTCGGGCGACACCGTCATCTACCACAATCCCAAATGCAGCACGTCGCGAAAAACACTGGACTTGTTGCGGGACAACGGTATTGAACCTGAGGTTGTCCAGTATTTGAAGACGCCGCCGTCGCGCAGCGAGCTGGTTCGCATGATCCGCGACGCCGGTGTCGACGTGCGCACCGCGGTACGCAAGCGTGAGGCGCTGTACGCCGAACTCGGCCTCGCCGAGGCTACCGACGACGAGCTGCTCGACGCCATGGCCGAGCATCCGATATTGATCGAACGACCGTTCGTCGTCACACCGAAAGGCACTCGGCTGGCCCGGCCGATCGATGCTGTCCGCGAGATTCTGTGAAACGCTTTGCTTTTGCGGTTGCGATCACCGTGGTGATGGCGTCGGCGGTCGGGTGCGGCCCGAAAACACCTGACTACCGAGCGATCTGGACGACGAGTTCGACCACCAGCGCGTCACCGACCCCGACCGAAGCGCCTGTCCCGCTGTCGAAGTATCTGGAAAGCCAAGGTGTCACCGGAGCCCCGGTGCCGCCCGGTGACCTTCCCGACCTCACCGTGTCCATCCCCACGCCGCCGGGCTGGGCACCACATGGTGATCCGAAGGCCCACCCGAACGCGGTGATGCTCGCCAAGGGCGACAATCTCCCGGCGGCCATGCTGGTGGCGTTCAAGCTGCGCGGCAACTTCAATCCCGCCGAAGCGATCAAGCACGCTAATGCCGACCTGCCCCAAGGCTTTCACAAATTGGATTCCTCAACCGCAGACTTCAATGGCTTTCCCTCGTCGATGATTCAGGGCAGCTACGACACCCGCAGCGGGCGGATGCACAGCTTTAACCGGATCGTCCTGCCCACCGGTTCGCCGCCCGACAAGCAGCCATACCTGGTTCAGCTCACCATCACCAGCAAGGCCGACCAGGCCGTCGCGGAGAGCAACGACATCGAGGCGATCATTCACGGATTCGTAGTCGC